>JBQGCF010000055.1:0-23463 GCA_052038315.1 Iamia sp. | reverse complement strand
CCGGTCATCATCGGCTTCGGCCTCGGCCCGATCTCGCTGGGCGCCTTCCTGGCCTCGGTGATCGTCGTCGGCCAGCTGATGGCCAACTTCCTCAGCAACGCCGGTGGCGCCTGGGACAACGCCAAGAAGTACATCGAGGACGGCGCCGAGGGCGGCAAGGGCTCCGACCCCCACAAGGCCGCCGTGATCGGCGACACCGTCGGCGACCCGTTCAAGGACACCGCCGGCCCGGCCCTCAACCCGCTGATCAAGGTGATGAACCTGGTCTCGCTGCTGATCCTCCCGGCCATCATCGGCTTCTACGACGAGGACGCCCTCGTCGAGCTCAAGCAGCAGGGCGAGATCGCCGGCATCGCCATCGCCGTCGTCGCCGCCATCGTCGTCGCCGGAGCCATCGCCTTCTCCAAGGGCGTGTTCACCAAGGAGATCGACGAGGCCGCCCAGGAGGCTCGCGCCTAGGTCATCCGGGCGGCGCCTGCGCCACCCACCGGGAGCGGGTGCCGTGCACCGCTCCCCGCATCTCGACCACGTCGACGAGACCCGCGCTGGCGAACGCCGCGTGGGTCTCGTCGCGTGTGAACAGCCCCAGCTCGTGGCGCTCGGCGAAGGTGTCGGTGCCGGCCGGGGTGGTGACCACCCAGGTCATGTCGAGGACGCTCGTCCGGCCCAGCCGCCACGACCGGCTGGTGCGGGCTACCGCCCGGCCCTCCTCGACGGCGGCGACGGCGTCGACGTGGCCGTCGGTCCAGTCCTCGGGCGTGATCCAGGCGTCGACGACCAGCACGCCGCCGTCGGTGAGGTGCCCCTCCATCGACCGCAGGGCCCGCTCGAGGTCCTCGGGGGTGCGGGCGTAGCCGATCGAGGAGAACAGGCAGGTGACGACGTCGAAGCGCCGATCGAGGTCGAACACCCGCATGTCGTCGGTGTGGATCTCGACCCCCGGCAGCCGGCGGCGGGCCCGCTCGGCCATGTGGGCGCTGAGCTCGACCCCCTCGACGGCGAAGTCGTCCTGCAGGTGGAGCAGGTGGGCGCCGGTGCCGCAGGCCACGTCGAGCAGGGTGCGGGCGTCCGGGCGCCGCTCGCGCACCAGCGCCGCCACTTCGGCCGCCTCGGCCCGGTAGTCCTTGCCGATGCCGTCGTAGACCAGGTCGTAGGCGTCGGCCGAGCGGCCGTACAGCTCGGCGTCCGGGGCAGATCCGTCCATGGGGCGCCAGGTTGCCAGGGCGTAGCGTCACGAGGATGAACGAGAACCGCCGCCAGGTGTCCTCCGGGGGGCCGTGGGAGCTGCTGATGGGCTACTGCCGGGCCGTCCGGGTCGGGGACCAGATCGTGGTGGCCGGCACCGCACCGCAGCTGCCCGACGGCTCGGTCGACACCGACGTCGAGGCCCAGGCCCGGCGGTGCCTGGAGATCATCGAGGGCGCGGTGATCGAGGCCGGTGGCGACATCGCCGATGTGGTCCGCACCCGGATCTACCTCGTCGACGCCGGCGACTTCGACGCCGTGGCCCGGGCCCACCGCCACGTGTTCGGCGCGGTGCGGCCGGCCAACACCACCGTCGTCGTCGCCCGCCTGCTGGACGAGCGCTGGAAGGTCGAGATCGAGGCCGAGGCCGAGGCCATCGTCGACACCACCCGTCAGCACGCCCGCTGAGGCCCCCGGTCACGCCCGGAACTACAGTCCTCCAGCCGTGCCGACCGACGACGCCAACCCCTGGGACGATCCGGACGCAGGTCCCGCCGACGCGCCCGCGGCGACCCCGGCCGAGCCCGCCACCCCTGCGGCCCCGACGCCTGGCGCGGCGCCCGACGCCGGCGCCGAGGGCGAGGCCGATCGGCGTCGCGTCCTGGTGATCGCGGCGGTTGCCATCGTGGTGATCGCAGCCGTCGCCTTCGTCCTCACCCGGGGCGGCGACGAGGGCGACGACGCCGCCACCCCGACGACCGCCGGCCAGGGCCAGGCCACCGACGGCGGGGGCGGACCGGGGGGTGGCGCCATCGTCATCGCCGGCACCTCCGACACGTTCAACCGCGAGGACAGCGACGACGGCCTCGGCGCCCTGCCCAGCGGCGCGCCGTGGATCATCCAGTCGGGCACCTGGGCCATCCGCTCCGGCGAGGCCGTGGTGGCCCAGCCCGAGGCCGAGCGGCGCAACACCGCCATCGTCGCCACCGGCTACCCCGACCCGCAGGCCCAGGTCCGGATGACCAAGGCCGCCAACGGGGCCGGCATGGTCTTCCGCTACCAGGGCGAGTGCAACTTCTGGGCCGTCTACGCGGTGCCCGAGTACGCCACCTGGAACGTCGAGAAGGTCATCGACTGCGCCCGGGTCGGCGAGGAGGAGGACTCGCCGGTCTACCGCACGATCGCCAGCGCCCCCGTGGGCGACGGCACGACGGTGGGCGTGGTGCTGAACGGCGACCAGGTGCAGATCGTCCTCAACGGGAACATCGCCCTGACCTTCGAGGACCCGGACCTGGCCGGTGTGGGCCGGCTCGGCCTGACCACCCGGGGCGACGGGGACGCCGCCTTCGACGACTTCGTCGCCGGTGGGCCCGGTGGCCAGGGCGTCGTCGGCCCGTCGACCGAGGGTGGGGCCGGGGGGTCGACCACCACCACCGCTGCCGAGGACGGTGGCGGGGGCGGATGACCCACCTGCTCCGGTGATCCGGCGGGCGGCCGACGCACTGCGCGGCCTCCCCGCGGCCGCGCTCGTCCTCGTGGCGGTCGCCGTGGCCGCCGTCGCCCGCAGCACCGACGGCCGCTACGTCGGCGACAACCGCTTCGACCAGTACTGGGCGCCCGGGTGGCGGCTCCTGCGGGAGACGTCGCTGTGGGACGGGACCCGAGGCATGGGCCGGGTCGGCGAGGAGATCTGGCCGCTCACCGCCCCCCTCGCCCTCCTGCGGGCCCTCGGCCTCTCCCCCGTCGCCGCCCAGCAGGTGTGGCACGCCACGGTCCTGGCCCTGGCCGGCATCGGCGTCGTCGTCCTGCTGCGCACGCTGCAGCCCAAGGTCGGCGCCACCCACGTCGTGGCCGGGCTGGCCTACGCCCTCAGCCCCTACGCCATCACCTTCCTGGTCCCCACCAACCTCTTCTGGTCCTACGCCATCGCCCCCTGGCTGCTGGCCGTGGCCCGGCTCGGGCTCGGGGGTCGTTCCGGTCCGGCGGGGCCGCGACCAGCACAGCCCGCCGAAGCTCGCCCCGCTCGCCGGCTCGGGCTGGCGCCGACGTCGACCGCCTCCGAGGCTGCCGCCGGGCGGGCTCACCCATCCGTGGCGATCTCCAGGATCGACCGGCCCTGGCGGTGGGCCGCGGCCTGGGCCCTCCTCGTCGCCTCCGGCGGCGACACCGACCCGCCCAGCCTCCTCCTCGCCGCCCTGTGGGTCGTGCCTCTCGCCCTCGTGGCCGTGCTGGTCGAGCGGACGGCGAGCTGGCGGGACGTCGCCGGCTGGCTGGCCCGGGCCGGCCTCCTGACCCTGTGGGTCGACCTGGCCGCCCTGGTGAAGGTCGTCCTCGGCTCCGGCCCGCTGGCCCAGCGGCTGCTGACCACCGAGGGCGTGGCCGAGGTCAACCAGACGTCGAGCTGGAGCGAGTCGTGGCGGGGCCTGGGCTACTGGGTCACCTACTTCGGCACGCCGGGGCGCGACGGCGACGTGCCCGGCGCCGTCGCCTGGTTCGAGACCCTGCCGGGCGCCCTGCTGGCCTTCGTCGTCCCCGTCGCCGCCCTCGTCGCCCTCTGGCGGCTGCGGTGGCGGCTGCGGGTGCTGTGGGGCGGGCTGGCCGTCGTCGCCCTGGCGATCATGGTCGGCTCCAACCCCAGCGCCCTGGGCGGCCGCTCGCCGCTCGGCCGGCTGCTGCTCGACGCCTACGACGCCGTCCCCTCGCTGGCCTCGTTCCGCACCACCTACAAGGCCGGCAGCGGCCTGCTGGTCGCGGTGGCCGTCCTGGCCGCCACCGGCGCCTCGGCGTGGGGCGCGGCCCTGGCCCGGCGCGACGCCCGGCTGCGCCAGGTCCCGCTGGCCGGCCTCGCCGTCGTCGTGGTGGCCACCGCCGTCCCGCTGTGGCAGGGCGAGCTGTACGCCGACGACCGGCAGGTCGAGGCCATCGCCCCGCACTGGGTCGAGGCGGCCGAGTGGATCGAGGCCCAGCCCGGCGACGCCCGCGTCCTCGTCCTCCCCGGCTCGACCCAGACCGCCTACCGGTGGGGCTGGGTCGGCGACGACGTCCTCGACACCCTCTTCCGCCGCCACCCCAACGTGGTGCCGACCAACTTCCCGGTCAGCACGCCGCTGACCGCCGACATCGTCGACGCCATCGCCCGGCGCCTCGACGAGGGACGCCTCTCGGCGTCGGCCTTGGCCGCCGTGGCCCGCCGGCTCGGCGTGGGCTGGGTGATCGTGCGCAACGACCTCGACTGGGAGCGGCTGCGGGTGCCCCGGCCCGACGACCTGGCCCCGCTGCGCGGCACCGACGACCTGCCGCTCGCCGAGACCTTCGGTGCGCCCGGCATCGACACCACGGCGCCCGACGACGACTCCCGCATCGCCGGCCGGGAGGCGTCGCTGCCCCCGCTCGAGGTCTACGAGGTGCCGGGCGTCGACGGCCGGCAGCGCCTGGCCCGGGCGGCCGACGCGCCGCTGCTCGTCGAGGGCGGGGGCGACGCCTGGCCGATCCTGGCCGCCCTCGGGATGCTCGACGGCGACCGGCCCACCGCCTTCGCCGGGTCCCGCTCCGACTCCTCGCTGGGCGGGCTGCTGGCCGACGGCTCGCCGCTCGTCGTCACCGACACCAACCGGCGCCGGCTGACCCTGATCCGCGGCCCCGGGCCGGTGTCCTCCGAGGTCCTGCCGGCCGGCGGCGACCCCGGGCCGGTCGCCCCGGCCGACCTGTTCGAGCGGGACGGGACCCAGACGGTCGCCACCTACGGCGACGCCACCGCCATCGAGGCCTCGGGCGCGACCGGGCTGGGCGGGTTCACGCCCTGGTTCCGCCCGGCCGGCGCCTTCGACCGCGACCCGGCCACCTCCTGGCGCACCGGCGGCCAGCGCGACCCCCTCGGCGACGCCGTCACCGCCACCCTCGCCGAGGAGCGCCTCGTCACCCGCGTCGCCGTCACGCCCGTCCGCCCCGACGGCCGTCTGCGGCGGGTCACCGCGGTCGACGTGGAGCTCGGCGACCGGACGGAGCGGGTCGAGCTCGACGCCACCGGCGCCGGCGAGGCCGTCTTCGAGAAGGGCGTGCCCACCGACGAGGTGACCGTGCGGATCGCGGCGGTCGAGGGCACCGGCAACGCCGCGGTGGGCCTGTCGGAGGTCGTGATCGAGGCCGCCGGGGCCAGCCGGCCGCTCGACACCCAGGAGCGGATCGCCCTCCCGACCCGGGCGGTGACGTCCCCGGGGGCGGCCGACGCACCGGTGGCCTACGTGCTGACCCGGTCCGGCGTCGAGCAGGTCGTCGAGGACGCCCGCTTCGAGGAGGAGCGCACCCTGCGCCGCACCCTGGAGGTGGCCGGGTCGCGGTCGCTGTCCGTCAGCGGCGCGGTGGCCGGCGGGCGGGACCTGCCCGACGAGGCGGTCGACGCCCTCGTCGGCGGTGAGATCGGCGCCTGGGGCACGTCGCGGCCGGCGCTGCCGTCCGAGGGCCGGGGCGGGCTGGCCGTCGACGGCGACCCGGCGACGGGCTGGGTCGGCCGGGCCGGCCGGGGCGAGCAGCTCACCGTCCGCTTCCCGGCGCAGGACGTGGCCACGGTGACCGTGCGGGTCGGCGGCGGGGCGTCCGACGTGCCGCTCGACGAGGTGCTGGTGTCGGCCGGCTCCGCCGACCCCGTCCCGGTGGCGCTGGCCCCCGAGGAGGGGTGCGCGACCGGGTGCGCCCGGGTCGGCACCGCCACCCTCGACGCCGGTGCCGTCGAGCAGCTCGTCGTGCGCATCCCGATCGACGACCCGGGGTCGCGGCGGGTCCGCATCCTCGAGGTCGACGTCGACGGGGCCGACGGACCGCTGCCCCGGGCCTCCGAGGCGCCGGGCTCCTCGTCCGCCTGCGGCCGCGGCGTCGTGGCCGTGGACGGGACCGACGTGCCGCTGCGGCTCGCGGGCCCGGCCGGGGCCGACGCCCTGGACGGCGCCGCGGTGGCCGTGGAGGGCTGCTCGCCGCTCGCCCTCGACGAGGGCAGCCACACCGTCGACGCCGTGGCCGGGGCCCGGGTCGACACGCTGGTGCTGTCCTCGGACGGTGCGCTGCCGGGCCCGTCCTCGTCCTCGTCCTCGTCGGGCCGAGCGGTCACCCGGGGGCCGGGGCGGCTCGACGTGGCCCTCGAGGGCGACGACGAGGCCATCGTCCTCAGCGGCCAGTCCTACGACCCGGGTTGGCGGGCCACCGTCGACGGTCGCTCGCTCGGCGCCCCGGTCGAGATCGACGGCCAGTCCGGGTGGGTCGTGCCCGCCGGGGCCGACCGCCGGGTGTCGCTCCGCTTCGCCCCGCAGGGCACGTACCGGGCCGCGCTGTTCGTCAGCGCCCTCGGTGTGGGCGTGTGCCTGCTGCTCCTGCTCCGTCCCGTCCGCCGTGTGCGAGAGGATGACGACCGATGACCGCCACCACCACCTCGCCGTCGGCCTCGGATCCGTCGACCGTCGCCGTCGAGGACCCGCTCGGCCCCTTCGCCCTGCGGGCCGTCCCCCTCGTCGTGGCCGGCTGGCTGCTCGGGGGCTGGGTCGGGCTGGCTGCCGCCGCGGTCGGCGTGGGCTCGACGTTCCGGCGCCCGGTGACCCTCGTGGCCGCCGCTGCGCCCGTCGCCCTCGTCGTGGCCGCCCTCGCCACCGTGATCGAGGTGCCGGTCGACGCCGACGCCCTCCGCTCCAGCTTCGCCGACGACCGGCCCACCGCCGCCACCGCCGGCCTGGTGGCCGCCCTGTTCGCCCTGACCGCCGTGGTCACCCTGGCCGTGCGGGACCGGGCGCCGGCTCCGGTCGCTCCGCCGCCCTCGGCGCCGGCCGCCCTCGACCGCTCGACGGTGGTGGCCCGGGTGCGGGCGATCGCCCCCCTCGCCGGGATCGTGCTGGCCGCCGTCGTCGCCCTCGCCCTGCTGGCCCCCGACGTGCCCGGGGCGACGGCCGAGGTGGCCGACAACGTCCGCCTGGGCCGGGGCTGGGGCACCACGGACGACGCCGGCGTCGTGGCCGTCGACGGCACCGAGCCCCCGCTGGCCGTGGTGGTCGCCGCCGTCGCCCCCGGAGGGGCCCGGGCCTGGACCGCACTGGCCGGTGCCGGCGCCGCCCTCGCCGCCGCCCTCTTCGTCGCCCGCCGCACCGCCGCACCGGACCCGGCGGGCGACTCGCCCGGTGACCCGATGGGCGGCTCGGTGGGCTGGGCATCGGGCCGGGCCGTCCTGCTGGCCGCCGCGGCGGTCGCCCTCGGCCTGGTGGTGGTCCGGGCCGACCTGGCCGCCGCCCTCGCCGCCGCCCTGGTCGGCGGGGCCCTCCTCGCCGGCGACCCCGGCAGCCGTCCCTCCGCCGACCTCGCCGAGGCCGAGGCCGCCGACGCTCCGCCCGCCGGCGAGCCGCTCGACGGCCGGACCGCTCGCTCCGCCGCCCTGGCCGGGGCCGCCTACGGGGCCGCCGTGCTGGCCTGCCCGGTGCTGGGCCTGGCCCTGCCGCTGGTGGTGGCCGCCCTCGCCGTCGACCTCCGCACCCGGGCCGTCACCGCGAGCCACGGCCTGGCCGGCCTGCTCGGCGCCGTGGTGGTCGTCGCCCCCTGGCAGCGCTGGTTGGTCGACCGCTTCGACACCTGGTCCCCCGCCGCCGAGGTCCAGCTCCCCGTCGCCACCCTCCTCGCCGTCGCCGTGGTCCTCGCCGCCGCCCTGGCCCTCCCCCCGCTCCTCCGCCCCCGCCCCTAGCCGCCGCGGGCGCCGGACCCCCGGCCAAGCTTTGAGCGATTCATCCACACATGTGGGGACGAATCGCTCAAAGTTGGGCAATGACTTACTTGACGCACCAACAGTGATCGGGAACGCCGGTTCGCTGGACGGGTGCCGTAGCGTCAGGGCATGGCAGTGACGGAGGGGACCCAGACGACGAGCCCGGTTCCGTGGTTCTCGGAGGCCGAGTACGACGAGACGCTCACGCGGGCGATCGACGGCGACGGCGAGGCGCTGCACGCGCTGTTCTTCGGCCCCGTCGAGTAGTGCTCGACGGGCTTCGGCCCGACACCTGCGTGGTCGTGGTCGACAACATCCGGTGGGACCAGTACGGCGGCAACGCCGAGGCGTTCGACCTCATCCAGTACGGCTGCGACGGCGACCGGCGCGTCCTGCTGCACAAGCAGCGCATCGAAGGCCAGCGAGGACAGACGGGCGTGTCTCGTGAGCAACTGCTCTTCATCGAGCAGGATGCCAACGCTCGCCTACGCGGGCGTCAGGGCTGCACCTGCCGCTAGGTCGGCGCGACCCACCCGAACCCGCCCCACGACACCTCTCTGTCGCACGACGGGCAGGTTGCCCGTGTGCCGGACACAGCGCCCGTCGGCTTAGGAATGGGCTTCCGACAGCCGGGGAACGGGCACTTCTCGCTGTGCAGGAAGGACGGCACGGTCAGCTCTTGTGGGCTTTCTCTTCGGCTCGCTTGCGGTCCAGCTCGTCCTTCGGGACACGGACCAATCGACGGGCCAGGGCCTCGAAACGCGCGGCTGCTTCATCACCGCTGGCCCGGTCAGTACTGAGGTCGCGGCGGCGCTTCGATTCCCGTGACGGCGTTGCGCTTGCCTCGTCGCTCGGCATGACCGACAGCCTACGCACTCAGTCCAGCGACAACGTCTGCGGCACTGATGAGGCCATCGTCGATGCCGCGCAGGATGACGAACGGTTCCATCAGGGGGTCGGTGAACCTGTAGCGCCAGCGGCGTGGCTCGCCTTCCCGGGTCAGGATCTCGCCCCGGGCGGGGGTGGACAGTTGCGTGAGTTGCGGGTTGTAGTGCGGCACGCTGAGGTCGCGACCCATGATGCCTGAGTACGACAGCCGTATGTCGGCGGGAGCGAACCAGCCGTGCTTGTCAGGGTCCGTGGTAGCGCACGCCAGGAGAACCTCCTTGAACCGGTTCTCCTGAGGGCTGTAGACGGCCAACTCGTACGCCTCGGTCAGCGTGTGGTCGACCTTGCTGACACCCACCCTGAGGCCGTTGAGGATATCGGCCATGTTGATGTCGTAGGACTGGCGGATGACGGCCTGCCGCGCTGCTTCCTGGGCGATGAGGTGCGCGTACTGCGGAAGGCCACGAGGCGCCGTAGCGATGAACTTGAGCGACTCGGGGTCCGCCGTCATCTCAAGCGAGCCGAATCCACGAAGGGCAACCGCCTCCAACTCCGTCTCGCTCATCCGAGGCATCTTCACTTGCGCCATTGATCTAACGATGGACTGGTGGCCCGCCACCAACTCATCGACGCTGTCCGCCACGCCCACGGGGATGAGCGTCACCGGCTCCAAGTGGTCGCTGAGCATCTTCATCAGGTTGGCCAAGAGGTACTTGGCGCCCGAGTCCTCGATCTGGTCGAACTCGTCAAGAAACACGACGAGCGGGCAAGCTGCGGTGAGGTATCGGAGCGAGAGCCTCACGTCGGCAGGCCCCAACTCGAACTTGTCGATCGCCGCCTGAGCCTCGGCGAGCCGAGGCGTCAAGGTGGCGCGAAGGTCCTCGGCCTCGGTGAGGAAGATCGCTACCTCAGCGAGCACCTTGGGCCAGAGGCTGGCGAAATTGTCTCCGGTGTCGCAGTTAATCCGGACCGCCAGGTTCCCCCGGTCCTGCTGCAACTCGCCGCAGATGAGGGAGAGGCTCGTCTTCCCGACACCGCGCTCTCCGAAGATGATCGCGTGGCTCCCGCGAGAGCGGGTTGCTTCGGTGACGCTTGCGATCTCGTTGTTCCTGCCAGAGAAGAGGTCTTGCTGGTCGACTGGCCCCGACGGCCGGAACGCGTCGTCCACCGCGTCCATGAGCAACATCTGCTCGGCGGAGCCCATCTCCCGCCCGTCTGGTGCCACTGCTCGCCCCCTGGTGTCGAAAAGGTCTTAGTGAAGGGTAGCAAGGTCTTAGTGCTGCCTCGTCGGTGCCGCATCACCCCTACATGCGGCCGGTGACCTGCTGCCAGGTGAGCCGGCGCCCGGCGACCATCTCCACGACGGTCGAGAACCGGGCCAGGTCGTCGGCCTCGCGATGGTTGTAGGTGAACACCCGCTCATCGATGTAGCGGAACAGGTGGAACGGCTCGACCGAGATGTACGTGCCGTGCAGGCCGCGCTTGAGCAGGGACCAGAAGTTCTCGATCCCGTTCGTGTGGACCTGGCCCTCGACGTAGTGGGTGGCGTGGTCGATCGTCTCGTGCTCGTAGTCGGCGGCGAGGGCGCGGTAGCCGCCGTAGGCGTCGGTGTAGAGGTTGGAGCCGGGCTCGACGTGGTCGCGGACGAAGGCGCCCACGGTGGCGGGGCTGCGCTTGCCGACGACGGCGGCGGCGACCATGCCGTCGCGGGAGCGGGCGCCCATGACGGCGGTCTTGTCGTTGCCGCCCCGGCCGCTCACGATCTTCCGCTTGCGAACGTCCTTGTGCATGTTGCGGGCCAGGCCGCCGATGAACGTCTCGTCCACTTCGACCTCTCCGGCGAACTTGTCGAACGAGCCGGTCTGCATGGCAAGCCTGATCCGGTGGAGCATGAACCACGCGGACTTCTGCGTGACGCCGATGGCCCGGCCGAGTTCGTGGCTGCTGATCCCGTTCTTGGAGTTGGCGATCAGCCAGATCGCGCACAGCCACTTGTCGAGCTTGATCGGGGAGTCCTCGAAGATCGTCCCGACCTTCACGGAGAACTGCTTGTAACAGGTCTTGTCCTTGCACTTCCACACCCGGCGGGAGGCCAGGTAGTAGTGCTCGCTGCCGCCGCACTGCGGGCAGACGGGGCCGTTGTCCCAGCGGAGCGAGGCGACGAACTGGACGCACACGTCCTCGTCGGAGAAGTACCGGATCGTCTCGATCAGCGTGGTGGGGAGGCGGTGCGGCTCGGCCATGTGGTGAGCGTACGACTCACCGGTTGGTGAGTCAAGTATATTATTGCCCAAAGTTGGAGCGGCGCCACGGGCGATCGAAGGGGGACTGGCGGAGGGGGGCAAAACGCAGAAGGCAGGCCCCTGGGGGCCGGCCATAGCTCAGGTCTGGGGGTGGATCAGACGGTGCGGCGGCGCTTGCTGCCGTAGACCGCAGCGGCACCCAGGACCAGCACGGCGGCGCCGAGCGTGATCATCGGGGTGGAGCTGAAGCCCGTCCGGGCCAGGGCGCCCGAGCCACCGCTGGCGGTGCCGGTGCCACCGTTGTTGTTGCCGTTGCCACCGACGCCCGAGCCGAGGATCTCGATCGGGCCCTCGGCGGTGATGTCGCCCGAGGTGCCGGTGATCGTCGTGGTCCCGGCCGAGAGGCTGGAGGGGACGGTGATGACGCCCGAGAAGCTGCCGTCGGCCTCGACGTCGAGCTCACCGGCGGCCAGGCCACCGATGGTGAAGGCGACGGTGGTGCCGCGAGTGCCGGTCTCGTCCGACGTGGCCGTGGCCTTGTCGGTGGTGGCGGCGGTGTCCTCGATGACGCCGACGATCGGGATCTCGGCGCCGGCGTTGACCGGCGTCGGGTAGTCGAACGTGAGCTGGTCGCAGCCGGGCTGGCCGTAGCCACCACACGCCTGAGCGCCGGCGGCCGAACCGCTCACGGCGAGCACGCCGAACAGCATGCAGATCCCAGCGACCGCCTTCAGGGTCCTACGCATGGCTTTCCTCCAATGATCCCCAGATGACCGCCGCAAACTAGGCGCGCCGTCGTCCCTGGTCAACTACCCAGCGGCGTGTGCAAGCGGCCAGCAACACCAGCGCGACGACATCGGCTGCCAGCACGAGCCCGGCGCCGCCGTACCAGGCGGTCCCCGATCCGTCCGGCAGGGCGAGCAGGCCGCCGGTCGATCCGCTGCGCGCGCCGTCGCGCCGCCACCCCGTCGAGCCCGGCGCGGCGACGGTGACCGGGCCGTCGGCGGTGCGGATCAGCGGGCCGATCGGGCGGTCGACGTCCACTGCCTGCCCGGAGGCGTCGCGGGCCGGGGCCCAGCCGGACACCTCGTAGAGGGCGATGTCGTCGGTGGCCACGACCACCCGCAGCCCGGGGTCGTCGGCCGGGACGGCGTGCATCAGCCGGCCGGCGAGCCGCACCTCGACGACCCACCGGACGCCCAGGTCGGCCAGCTCCTCGGCCACCGGCTCGTCGTCGGCCATGCGCCGGGCCAGCTCGGCCGCCCGGGCCTCGCGGGCGTCGGCCCGCTCCCGGGTGCCGTCGCCGAAGCCGGGGTCGCTGGAGACGAGGACGTCGCCACCGAGGTAGATCGGCAGCGGCTGGGCGACAGACCGCCCGTCGGTGACGTCGAGGAACGGGTAGCTGACCCAGGGCAGGGCCAAGACCGGTCCCGGGTCGCGCTCGACCTCGGACCGGACCTGGGCCCACCCGGCCGGCAGGTCGACGGGGTCGAGGGCGCCGCCGATGCCCCACAGCGCCGGCCCCAGCCCCAGCACCGCCAGGGCGAGCGGCGCGGCACCCACCAGCGCCGAGCGCATGCCCGCCCAGCGGCGGGCCAGGGCGTCGGCCCCGACGGCGGCGGCCGGGGCGGCGACGGCGAGCCACAGGGCGAGCAGCCGCTGTCCCTCCCGCAGGGCGGAGAAGGGCGGCACATCGACGAGCCGGTCGAAGAGCCCGTCGACCCCGGGCACGGCCGAGGCCGCCGCCACCGCCAGCCCGACCACGGCCAGCGCGGCGACCGGCCGGCGCACCTCCTCGGACAGCCGCCGCCACCCGACCACCACCAGGGCGACGAGCACCAGCCCGGCCACCGGGACCTCCCACCCCTGCTCGCCGCCGACCTGCGAGGGCGAGCGCCAGAAACCGTGGCCGAGGAGGAGCCGGAGCAGCCCGCCGGCGCCGTCGGTCGCGGTCGGGAACTCCCCGGCGGTGGCGATGTCGGTGCCCTGGCCGGCGACGACGAGGGTCGGGACCAGCCACGGCCCCTGAGCGACGAGCGACCCGGCCACGACCCCGGCGGCCGAGCGCCACCGGTCCCGGAGCCCCGGGGAGCCCACCAGGCCGCACAGCACGGCCGGCAGGGCGAGGGTGCCGCCGAAGGGCCCGGTGGCCCCGAGGGCGAGGGCCCACAGCACCGTCGCCGGCGGCCTGCGGGTCGGGGCGAGGAGGGCGGGCAGCGCCCACGGCAGCAGGGCGAGGGCGAAGGTCATGCCGAGGTGGCCGGCGCCGAGCCGGGTCGTGGCGAAGGGCCCGACCCCGGCGAGGAGCCCGGCGCCGGCCCGGGCCCAGGTCGAGGTGGACGGCGCCCAGCGGGCGACCAGCCGCCACGTCCCGGCGGTGGCCGCGGCCAGGGCGACGACGGCGGCGACCTTCCACGGCAGCTCGCCGGGCACGAGGGCCGACAGCCAGGCGAAGGGGAGGGCGAACGGGACCCGCCGGGGCAGCTCGGGGCCGAGGCCCCACACGCCGCGGGGCACGGGGGTCACGTCGGTGACGACGAGGTCGAGGTTGAGCCAGGCGCCGGGGCGGAGGCCGGGCCCGACGACGACCAGGGCGGCGACCAGCCCGACCCCCCACGCCCAACAGGGGTCGCGGTCGCGCAGGGGGGCGGTCACGGGCGACAGGATCGCACGGACGGTGAGGCCCACCCGGGACGGGCGCGCCGACCGTGGCGGGACGGACACCTGGCGGCCTACCCTGTCGCCGCCGTGCAGCAAGGCTCGCCGGGGGGCGGGACGGCGCCGGGGCCGAGGAGCCCCCAGGATCCATGAGCTCTTCCGCCAGCGCCCTCCCACCGAGGCGCCTCCACATCGCCATCAACGCCTGGCGCGACACGAGCCACCCCTTGGCCGGGGGCAGCGAGGTCATGATCGACCAGCTGGCGGCCGGGCTGGCCCGCCGGGGCCACCGGGTCGAGCTGCGCGCCGGCGGCCCGGTCACCGACCACCCGTACCGGGTGCGCGACGGCGGCGGGAAGTTCGACCAGTACCTGAAGACGCCCCTGGCCCACCTGCAGCACCAGCGCCACGCCGACCTGGTCGTCGACGTGGCCAACGGCATGGCCTTCTACTCGCCCCTCTGGCGGCGCGGCGCCACGATCTGCTTCGTCCACCACGTCCACACCGCCCAGTGGTCGCAGTGGTTCTCCCCCGCGGTGGCCGGCATCGGCCGGACCCTCGAGCGCCACGCCATGCCGGCCGCCTACGCCACCGCGCCGTTCGTCACCGTCTCCCCCTCCAGCGCCGAGGCCCTGATCGACCTGGGCGTGGCCCCCGACCGCATCCACGTCGTGCCCAACGGCGTCGACGTCCCCGACGTGGTGCCGACCAAGGCGGCCGAGCCCCTCTTCCTCGCCGTCGGCCGGCTCGTCCCCCACAAGCGCTACGACCTGCTCGCCCGGCTGTGGCGCCAGGTCCAGCCGGTCGTCGGCGGTCGGCTGGTGATCGTGGGCGACGGTCCCGAGGAGGAGCGGATCCGCGCCCTCGACGTGCCCGGCCTCGAGCTCACCGGCCACATCACCGCCGAGGAGCGGGATCGCCTCTACGGCGAGGCCTGGCTCCTCCTCCACCCGTCGATGCTGGAGGGCTGGGGGCTGGTCGTGATGGAGGCGGCCGCGCACGGCACCCCGACCCTGGCCTTCGACGCCCCCGGCGTCCGCGACGCGGTGGTGACCACCCGCACCGGCCTGCTCGCCCGGGACGAGCGGGAGATGGTCGACATGTGGATCGACCTGGCCCAGTCCCACGACCTCCGGGCCAAGCTGGGCGCAGGGGCGCGGGACCGGGCCGAGACGTTCAGCTGGGACGCGACGGTCGAGCGCTTCGAGCAGGTCGCCTACGCCACCGTCGAGGCCGGCCGGCTGCCCCGCTCGACGCGCAAGGCGCGCCGCGAGCGGCCCGTCGCGCCCGCCGAGCCACCGCCCAACGCCCCGGCCGCCGAGGACGGTCCGCTGCCCACCTCGTGGGAGCTGCTCAAGCTCTTCGGCAACGAGAAGACCGATCCGGACCCGTTCTACGAGGCGCTGGCCCGCCGCTCGATCGCCACCTTCCGGCACCCCTTCGCCGGCCGCCGCGTCCTCGACCTCGGGTGCGGCCACGGCTACGACACCCTCGCCATGCGCGCCGCCGGCGCCGAGGTCGTCGCCCTCGACATGGACCCGGCCAAGCTGCTCGCCACCGGCAGCCCGCTGGAGGGCGGGGTGCGGGGCGACGCCACCCGGCTGCCGTTCCCCGATCGGACCTTCGACGGCGTCTACTGCTCGAACCTGCTGGAGCACACGCCCGAGACGCCGCCCGTGTTCGACGAGATCGAGCGGGTGCTCAAGCCGGGCGGCTGGGCATGGGTCAGCTGGACGAACTGGTACTCGCCGTGGGGCGGCCACGAGATCGTCCCGCTGCACATGCTCGGTCCCGACCTCGGCCTGAAGCTGTGGCGGAAGATGTTCGGCGAGCCCCGGGTCAACGTCCCCTACGTCGAGCTGTGGCCGACCTACATCGGTCGCATCCTGGCCGACGTCCGCCGCCGCCCCGGCCTCCGCCTCGTCGACGCCACGCCCCGCTACTGGAGCGGTCAGCGCTGGATCCTCAAGGTGCCGGGCGTGCGCGAGGTGGCGACGTGGAACTGCGTGCTGGAGCTGGAGCGCACCGCGCCGTGACCCGCCGCCCGGTGACCCGCCGCCGATGAGCGAGACCCGCTTCGCCCACGACCTCGACGGCCTCGACCCCTCCGAGCCCTTCACCCGGCGGTCGGCCGCCTACACGAGCCGCCGCCTCCTGCGCCGCGCCCGCCGGCTCCTGGGCGACTCGCCGGCCCTGCTGCCGATCGTCCTCAAGGGCACCCCGGGCAGCGGCAAGCGGGCGATCACCGACACGACCGAGGCGGTGATCGAGGGCTTCCCGCGGTCCGGCAACACCTTCGCCTACTTCGCCCTGCAGGACGCCAACGGCGGTCCGCTCCCGGTGTCGAGCCACGTCCACGTGCCGGCCCAGGTCCGCCGGGCGGTGGCGCTGGGCAAGCCGACCCTGTTCGTCGTGCGGGAGCCGGTCGCCTGCCTGGCCAGCCTGCTCACCGCCGCGCCGCACGTGCGCATCGGCCCGGCCTACGACGAGTACATCCACCACCACCGGCTGGTGCTGCCGCTGGTCGACGATCTCGTCGTCGGCACCTTCGAGCAGATCACCGGCGACTTCGGCGTCGTCACCGACCGGATCAACGAGCGCTTCGGCACCGCCTTCCCCCGCTTCGACCACACCCCCGAGAACGTCGACCGGGTCTTCGCCCGCATCGACGCCCACTACGAGGAGCTGTACGGCGACCGGGCCAGCGAGCGGGTCGTCCCCCGCCCGTCGGCGGCCCGCAAGGCCGAGAAGGCCTGGCTCACCGACCAGCTGACGTCTCCCCGCCACGCCCGCCTCCTCGCCCAGGCCCGCGAGGTCTACGAAGCCCTGGCCGCACGAGCAGGCTGACGCACAGGACCACCCCGGCGAGGGTGATCCAGGTGGCGAGGCGGTAGGTGCGGGCGGGGCGGAGCTCCAGGACGACGTCCTGGTCGGTGCCGGCTGGGAGGACCCACCCGCTCTGGCCGTCGTAGAGCCCGGCCCGGCCCAGGTCCTCGCCGTCGACGGTGGCGACCCAGCGGCGGTCGTAGCTCTGCCCGCTGAGGACGATGCCGCCGTCGGGGGCGTCGACGGTGAGCCGCAGACGGTCGGGCGTCTCCTCCCGCACGGTCACGCTCTCGTCGGCGTCCGGCTCGGGCGTGTCGAGCTCGACGTCCTCGGAGTCGAGGCGGACGGTGCCGATCAGGCTGCCCGGCCGGGTCTCGACCTCCCGCCAGCCGGCGTCGAGGGCGACCGGCTCGCACGACCGGAGGCGGGTCGGCTGGCCGATCTCGATCGGGGCATCCGGGTCGGCCAGGGCCAGGCCGACGGGCGACCCGTCGATGCGGAGGGTGTCCTCGCCGCAGGTGCCGTCGCGGAGCAGGTCGAGGAGGTCGGCGGCGGCCTGGTCGGCGGGGCGGGCGGTGGCGGTGACGACGGCGTCGACGGCGTGGGGCAGCCGCACCCGGCGGCGCAGGACGGGCTCGACGGGGAAGGGCGCCTCGGGCCGGTCCTGGGCCATCAGGACGGTCACCGGCGCCTCGTCGAGAGCGGCGGCCAGGCGCTCGTCCCGGGCGGCCCGGCGCACGAGGTCGTCGGGCAGGGTGATCCACTCCCGCAGGTCGAGCGGGCCGTCGGCGGTCTCGAGGGAGACCTCGCGCAGCCCCACCGGCCGGTCGACGCCGTCGCTCACGCCGGTGATCTCGACCTCGACCCAGGTGCTGGGCCCGGCCTCGACGTCGACCTCGGTGGCCCCCTCGGCCACGTCGAGCGGGATCTCGGTGCCGTCGCTGGTGCGGACGACGACGTCGGTCAGGCGGCGGGCGCCCCGGGGCCCGTCGAGGGGCTCGATGCGGACCGTGGTCAGCGCCTGCGGCTCCTTCAGCTCGACCCGCAGCCGGGTGCCGACCTGCCGGCTCTGGGCGACGGTCTGCCACCAGGTGGACGAGCTCTGGTCGAAGGCGGCGGCCGGTCGGGTCCACGGCTGCGAGCCGCGGGCACCACGGGGGGCGCCGTCGGTGGTGATCCGGGTGGCGTCGCGGTACCAGGCGACGCTCTGGGCGCCGGCCCCGTCGTAGGGGGCATCGGCCTCCCGGTCGAGGTCCTCCCCCGCGGCCAGCGTCCAGCTCTCGTCGCGGACGAGGGCGTTGACGACCGTGACCCGGCGGCGGTTGGTGTCCGACAGGACGAGACGACCGTCGTCGGCGAGAGCGGTCGCCGCCTCCTCGGCGGTCAGCGCGCCGGAGAAGCGGGTCGGCCCGGCGACGGCCAGGTCGCCGTCGGCGCCGAGGGTCGGCAGCGCGTCACCGCTCCCGCTGACGACCAGCTGCCCGCTCGCCGGCGCCAGGCGGGGCCCGACCTCACCGGGGTCGACCACCGCGTAGAGCTCGAGCGGCGGGAGGGCGCGGGACTCGCCACCGCCCGACGTGCTGGCCGTGGCCGTGATCGGGGCGCTGCCGTAGGTGGCGATGCGCTCCAGCGACGGGTCCTGGCGCAGGCGGGAGATGGCCTGCGGGTCGATCGTGCGGGTGGCGGCGGCGTCGATGTCGTTGCGGACGAGGACGTGGTCGATCCCCAGCCGGCGCAGGACGGCGGCCACCGCACCGGGCCGGTGCCGGGCGTCGACGGTGGCCTGCGAGACGGCGGCCAGGACGTCGGCCGCCTCGGGCCCGCTGAGGGGGACGGCGGTGTCGACGGCGTGGGGCCGGGTGATCAGCGAGTCGAGGATGTCGTCGCCGACCCAGCCCCAGTCGTAGACGGTGCGGGTCGTGGCCGGGAGGACGAGGAGGCGGCCCTCGCCGGGCAGGGCGTTGACGTCGCGGGCGGCGTCGTGCCAGTAGGCGGGGACGGGACCGCTGGTGCGGGTGTCGTCGTAGAGGTCGCCGGTCCACGCCGGGAGCGACACGGCCCCGACCACCAGCACGGCGGCCACCCCGACCAGCACCCGGCTCCCCGCCCGGCGGGCGATGGCCTCGACGCCCAGGGCGCCGAGCAGGGCGACCCCGAGCAGGAGGCCGGCGCCGGCCTTGTACGTGGTGCGGAAGCCGGACGTGGCGGCGGTGGCGTCGAGCACCCGGAGGAGGCCCCGCCCGAACGGGACCTGGTCGTCGATCGGGTGGACGCCCACCATCACCACCGCCGAGGTCACGGCCATCACGCCGAGCAGCACCCGGCCGCGCACCTCCTTCAGGGCCAGCGCCACCAGGGCGACCACCGGCGGCACGAAGGTGAAGAGGACGACGGCCGGGTCGGTGAAGTAGTCGGCGGTCTGGGGCCGGGCCAGGACGTCGGTGCGGAAGTACGAGAGCCAGAACCCGAGGCCCCGCCACGTCTCCGACCACGAGGACGCCACGCCGACCGTCTCCGGCGACTCGGTGGTGGTCACCCGCTGGGCGAAGACGGCCGAGGCGGTGGCCGTCTTCCAGAGGGCGGCGGCCGAGACGACGACGGTGAGGGCGACCGCTCGGGCGACCCACCCCAGCCCGGCCGTGACGGCGCCCCGGCGGTCGGGCCTGCGGTGCCCGGCGGCCCAGACGGCGGCGACGGGCACGCCCACCAGCGACAGCACCACGCCGGGGTAGTCGGCGTTGCCCAGCCCGGCGACGATCAGGGCGGCGCCGGCGGCCCAGCGCCAGGGGTGCTCGGAACCGGCGCCGCGCAGGGCGCACAGCACCACCCAGGGGGCCACGGCGTAGGCGATGAACAGGTTGGCCGGGGTCAGGAAGGTGATGGCGTAGGGGCCGAAGCCGTAGAGCACGCCGGCGAGCAGCGGGGCGAGGAGGCCGGCTTCGTCCCGGCCCCGCACGTGGCGGAGGACGGCGGCGGCCCCCGCCGCGGCGACCAGCAGCAGCACCCCGTGGAAGGCGCGCTGGGCCGCCACCTCGCCCACGCCCAGGCCGCGGAGGGCGGTGAGCGGTCCGATCTGCAGCGGCCACAGGTCCTCGCGGGGCCGGCCCATCCCGCGCGTCGGGTCCCACAGCCAGAGGGTGCGGACCAGGCGGTGGCCGGGCGCGAAGTACTGGTCGACCCGGTTCTCGCCCACGTAGCGACCGGGCGCGCTGGTGGTGACGGCCACCGCGGCCAGGCCGGCGAACAGCGCGACCAGGGCCAGCGGTCGCCGGGCCAGATCGAGGAGACGCTCCCGCGTCGCGCTCACCGGTGCGCCACCTTGTTGGCGAGGGCCAGCACCGGGCGCTCCAGGGCGATCCAGCTCACGTGGGCCACCGCCAGGCTCAGCACGGCCACGATCGCCAGCCGGACGGGGGCCGAGCCGGGCACGGCGTCGTCGGTGACCCAGTCGTTCACGATCTTCAGGATCGGCGTGTGCCACAGGTAGAGGCCGTAGGAGATCTCACCCAGCCAACGGGCCGGCCGCGACGAGAGCACCGCTCTCACCGGCCCGTCGGACTGGTCGCCGATCACCAGCGGCAGCAGGCACAGCGCCCCGACCAGGCCGTTGCACACGAAGATCACGAGCTGCTCGGTCGGCGTCTGCGGGTAGCCCGGCGGCGGCAGCGGCAGGAGGGTCGTGAGCCAGGCGACCCCGGCGGCCAGGCCGAACGCCAAGAGGGGGATGCCGGCCAGGTCGCGCAGCCAGCGGGGCGGGCGCACGCCGGCGGCGACCCCGGCCACGACGGCGGCGAGGGCCATGCCCAGCCCGAACCAGCCGATGTGGCCGAGGAGCGTGTACGTCCGCACCGGCCAGTCCGTCCCCTGCTGCTCCCACATCCACCAGCGCAGCAGCGCACCACCGACGAAGAGGGCGACGCAGGCCCACGTCAGCACCACGACCCGCCGACCGATCGATCCGCTCGACGCCAGCCGGCACAGCACCCAGGCCAGGGCCGGCAGCACGATGTAGAAGGCCATCTCGATCGAGAGGGTCCAGGCCACCGACAGGGCGCCGCCGCCGTCGATGAAGTCCCGGTCGTAGCCCTGGGCGAAGCCGTAGAGCAGGGCGTAGGTGCCGAGGCCGCCCTCGGGCGTGCGGTCCCGGATCAGGAACAGCCAGGCGGTCAGGGCGACCCAGTAGGCGGGGACGATGCGGGCCAGGCGGCGGACCGCGTAGCGGCCGAGCTCGGGGCGGCGCTCGCCGGCCAGGTGGGCGGCGAAGAAGGGCCGGCTGAGCAGGAAGCCGGACAGGACGAAGAAGAGGGCGACGCCCAGGTTGCCGAAGCGGGCCAGGCCCTCGCCCCACGTCCACTGCGGGAAGCGGGCGACCGCCCCGGTGACGTGGAAGACGACCACCAGGACAGCCGCCAGCCCTCGCAGCCCGTCGAGGGCCGGGAACCAGGGCCGCCCGGGGTCGAGCCGGGCCTCGTCGGCGGGGGGCGCGGCCGCGACCGACGTCACCCGGGCGCCGCGGGCTGGTTCCACTCCGTCCACCCCACGCCGGTGCGGCCGTCGGCGGCGCGGTAGCGGCACAGGGCCCGGGGGAAGCGCGACGTGCGGCCGTCGGGCCCGGTCAGCAGGACTGGGCTGAAGTGGAGCGGCTCGATCTCCAGCTGCAGGTCGTCGAGGTGGACCCAGCCGCGGTCGGGGAAGCCCTCGCGGCCCAGCTCCTGGCCCCGGTCGACGGCGCCCGCCGGCTGCGGCGTGCCCCCCGGCGTCTGGACGTAGCCGGTCGAGTAGAGGACGGCGTCGTCGAGGGTCACGTGGGTGGCGTGGGTGTAGGTGCCGTCGTCGAGGGCGGACGACGTCCACGACCAGCCGTAGCTCCACCAGTCGCGCACCCCCCACGAGTGGTCGCGCTGGCCGACGCCGTCGACCTCGATCCGCTCCTGGCCGACGAGCACCTCGCCGTGGACCCGGCACGGGACCTCGTAGCGGTCGACGCCGGGGTACGGGTAGACACCGCCCTCGGTCTCCCACTCCAGGTCGATGCCGAACGGGACCCGGTCGCCCCGCAGGTCGGCCGCGTACACGTCGGCCGCGTCGTCGACCCCGACGGCGAAGGCCTCGCAGCCCAGCGACCAGTGGTCGAGCGGCGTCTCGATGTTGTGGGCCGCCCACAGCCCCTCGGTCCGGACCTCCAGGCCGCGGGTGGGGATCGGCACCTCGTGGTCGATCACCGTCACCAGCGGTCGCCCCTCGCCCACCAGGCACGCCCAGTACCAGGCGACACCCAGGTTCGGGTAGAGGCCGAGGCGCACGTAGCCGCCGAGGCTCCCGTCGGGCTGGGACCAGTCGAAGTACCACGACTCGTTCCACAGCGGCTCGGGCCCGGGCTCGTGGCGCGCCTCGTCCGAGGCGGGAACGGTCGCAGCGTCCATCGGCCGGGCAGGTTAGGCGGCGGCGTGGATGACGCCCTGTCCACCTAGGTTGGGGCGATGCCCGCCCCTGGCACCGATGCGTGGATCGCCGCCGCCGATGCTGCGGCGCGCACGTCCGACGAGCTGCGGGCCGCCTCGATCGGGCGCCACCTGACCATCGGGCAGGAGGTGGTCGACGGGGAGCGGCGAAGTCGTTGGCACCTGGTCCTCGACGATGGAGAGGTGGCGGTGCGAGCCGGCTGGCCCGACGACCCCGATGTGACCTTCAGCCAGGACGCCGCCACCGCCGAGCGGATCGCCCGGGGCGAGGTGGCCGCCCGCACGGCGTTCGTCCTCGGCCAGGTCCGGCTGGGCGGCGACGTCTCCCGGCTGATGGAGGTGGCGCCCGCCCTCGGTGGACTGGGCGACGTCTTCGCCCTGGCCCGCTCGACCGGCGCTCCGTCGTCCGGGGACGGGGCCTGATGCCCGAGCTGCCCGAGGTCCGGGCCCACGCCGAGCGGCTCGACGCCGACTTCGCCGGCACCGCCTTGGCCGGCTTCCGCCCGATCACCTTCACCGCCCTCAAGACCTTCTCCCCCGCCCCCGAGGTCGCCGTCGACGCCCCCCTCGCCTACGTCGGCCAGCGGGGCAAGCACCTGCTGCTCGACTTCGGCGTGGCCACCTTCGTCGTCCACCTGATGCAGGGCGGCCGGCTGCGCCCCGACGAGAAGCAGTCGGCCAAGCCCCGTGGCGGCGTCGCCCGCTGGACCTTCGCCGACGGGCGGGCCCTCCTGCTCACCGAGGCGGGGACCGAGCGCAAGGCCGGGGTGTGGGTCGTCGAGGGCGACCCCGAGACCCAGGCGCCGCTCGACCACCTCGGCCCCGAGGCCGACACCCTGGCCGCCGACGCCCTGCTCGAGATCCTCCACTCGACCAACAGCCGCATCCACGGCGTCCTGCGGGACCAGCGCCTGATCGCCGGCATCGGCCGCCGCCTGGCCAACGAGGTGTGCCACCGCGCCCGGCTGTCGCCCTTCGCCATGAGCGGCAAGATCGACCGGGCCGAGGCCCAGCAGCTCGTCGAGGCGATCGGTGCCTGCGTGGCCGAGGGCCTGGCCTTCGAGCGGGGCCGCGACGACATGTCGGCGTCCAAGGACCGCCCCGGCTCGGTCCACCACCGCAAGGGCGAGGAGTGCCCCGACTGCGGCGACACCATCCGCACCGTCGAGTACCGCGCCTACGAGGTCGCCTACTGCCCGTCCTGCCAGACCGGCGGCAAGGTCCTCGCCGACAACACGACCAGCAAGTTCCTCAAGTAGGTCCGTTCTTGCGAACCAGATCGGGCGCTGCGACCGCTCACTGTCACAAGAAGGCCAACATCAGGACCAGGTCCTTGACGGGCTCGCGCAACTCGGAGAGCTAGGCGTTGGATGCGTCGATGCGGCCGCGGGAGAAGTCGTCGATCTCGAGGCCCTGGACGATCTCCCAGTCGCCGCCGGAGGTGGTGACGGGGAAGGAGGAGACCAGGCCC
>JBQGCF010000054.1:0-6982 GCA_052038315.1 Iamia sp. | reverse complement strand
GCCGAGGTCATCGCCACCCGCTGACCCGACGGCGTGCGAACCTGTCGCCGTGGACGAGGCACGGTCGGCGCTGGTCGACGCCCTGACGGCGATCACCCGGGGTGACCGGGACGGGGCCGTGGCCGGCGCCGAGCGGGCCCGGCGCGCCGACCCCGGTGACCTGCTCGCCGCCGCCCTGGTCGAGCACCTGGCCCGGGGCACCGACGACGTCTACACCGACCCCGAGGCCTTCGAGCGCTTCATCGACGGCGGCGGCAACGTCGCCCTCTACGAGCGGGCCGGCCGGGCCCTGGCCACCGTCCACGCCGAGCGCCGGCCGGCGACGGTGCTCGACATCGGGTGCGGCGAGGGCCGCCTGACCGCCACCAGCCTGCGCGAGGGGCTGGAGCGCCTCGACCTGGTCGAGCCGTCGACCGAGCTGCTGGAGCGGGCCCTGCGCCGGCTCGACGACGGCTTCGAGCTGGTCGGCCACGGCATCCCGGCCCAGGAGCTGGCCACGGTCGAGCCCGACCGGCGCTGGGACCTGGCCCAGACCACCTTCGCCATCCACACCCTCGACCCCGCCGCCCGGGCCGCCGTGCTGGCCGACCTCGCCACCCGGGTCGGCGCCCTGCTGGTCGTCGAGTTCGACGTCCCCGCCCTGACCGACCGCAGCGAGGACCACGTCCTCCACCTCGTCGACCGCTACCGGGTCGGCCTGGCCGAGTACGCCGGCGACCCGCTCGTCGCCTCCGGCTTCCTCCTCCCCGTCCTCGTCGGCCAGCTCGCCCCCGACGCCGAGCGCCACACCTGGGAGCAGCCGGTCACCGCCTGGGGCGAGGAGCTGCGGGCCGCCGGGTTCACGTCGGTCCGCCACCGCAAGGTCAGCGACTACTGGTGGGCCCCGGCCCACCTGATCGAGGCCACGCCGTGAGCGACGACGAGGACGACGACGCCGTCCCGCTCGCCCGTCGCACCTGCCCGGCCTGCGGCGCCGGCGACCTGGAGGTCGGCTACCTCGAGGACCAGGGCGACTCCTCGCTGGGGTTCCTGCGCTGGATCGCCGGCCCCCTCGTCCTCGGCCGGGTCGGCCGGGCCAAGGTCGACCGCCACCGCCAGATCTGGCGCGTCACCGCCCTCCGCTGCCCCTCCTGCCGCCACCTCTCCCTCTACACCGGCCGCCGCGCCTGAACGTCCTCAGAGGGTGGCGGCCGCTCGTTTGATGGCGGACCTGATCCGGACGTAGGTGCCGCAGCGGCAGACGTTCTCGATGGCGTCGATGTCGGCGTCGGTGGGGTCGGGGTTGGCCGCCAGCAAGGCCACCGCGGCCATGATCTGGCCCGGCTGGCAGAAGCCGCACTGGGCCACGTCCTCGTCGATCCACGCCTGCTGCACCGGGTGGAGGGAGTCGCCGTCGGCCAGGCCCTCGATCGTCACGACGGTCCCGCCGGCGCAGTCGGCCACCGGTGTGGTGCACGGGGTCACCGCGGCGCCGTCGAGGTGGCTGGTGCACGACCGGCACACGCCGACCCCGCAGCCGTACTTGGGCCCGGTGACGCCGAGGTGGTCCCGCAGCACCCAGAGGAGGGGGAGGTCGGCGGGAGCGTCGACGGTGACCGGCGAGCCGTTGAGGGTGAAGGTGATGGTGGGCACGACGGACCTCAGGACGAGAAGGCGATGGGGAAGCGGGTCGGGAGGGTGCCGGTGGCCCGGGCGTAGGCGTTGGCCACCGCGGCCGCGGCGGCGGGGACGCCCAGCTCGCCGGCGCCACCGGGCTCGCCGGTCGGGGCCATGACGTGGACGTCGACCACCGGCGGGGCCTGGGCCTGCCGGGCGTAGCGGTAGTCGGCGAAGCTGCCCTCCCGCACCGCGCCCCGGTCGATGTGGACGCCGGCGGTGAGGATCGTCGAGATCCCGTCCACCAGGGCGCCGTGGACCTGCGCCTCCAGGCCCCGCGGGTTGACGGCCCGGCCCACGTCGACCGCCGCGCAGGCCCGGGTCACCCGGGGTGCCGGACCCCGGCAGTCGATCTCGACCAGGTAGGCGATGGCGCTCTTGTACTCCTCGTGGACGGCGACGCCCTGGGCCGTCCCGGCCGGCATGGCCTTCCCCCACCGACCCATCTCGCCGACCTCGTCCAGCACCGCCCGGGTCCGCGGCGAGCTGAGCTCGTTCCGCCGGAAGCCGAGGGGGTCGCGCCGGAAGGTGCGGGCGATCTCGTCGACCATGATCTCGTTCACCGTCGCCGTCTGGCCCGAGTAGATGCTGCGCCACGACCCGGTCGGCATGTCGAGCTGCACGTCGGTGAGCAGCTGGGTCTCGACCCCGAAGTCGTAGGCCACCTTCTGGGTCAGCTGGAACACGGTCTGGGTCGCTCCCACGCTGAGGACGTCGAAGCCGGCGCCGCTCAGGGCCTCGCCGAAGCCGTGGGAGAAGTCGACGGGCAGGGTGGCGTGGCGGTGCTCGTAGGCGACGACGCGGCCGAGCAGGTGGGTGGCCCGCACCTTGTGGTGGCTGGCCGGGCGGAGGCGGCCGTGGCGCATGTCGTCGTTGCGGGTCCACATCAGCCGCACCGGCCGGCCGATCGCCCGTGACACCTGGGCTGCCTCGACGGCCGGCTCGAAGAACAGGCGGTGGCCGAACGAGCCGCCGCCCCGCACCACGTGGAGGGTCACCGCGCCCTGCGGGAGCCCGACGGCGGCGGCCACGGCCTGGGCCGCGGCGATCGGGCTCTTGGCCGCCGTCCACACCTCGGCCCGGCCGTCGCGCACGTCGGCGGTGGCGGTCAGCGTCTCCATCGGGGCGTGGGGGGCGAAGGCGAACTCGAAGGTGCGGTCGATGGCCAGCCGGCCCAGCGGGAGGGTGACGAAGGGGGCGGTGGCCCGGCGCAGGCGGGCGAAGATGTCGGCGTCGCTGAGCCCGTCGATCGTCCCCGGCCCCCACCGCACCTGGAGGGCCTGGGTGGCGGCGACGGCCTGGTGGAAGGTCTCGGCGGTGACGGCCACACCGGTCGGGATCGGCGTCACCGCCACCACGCCCGGCATGGCCCGGGCCGCGGCGGCGTCGACCGAGCGCACGGTGCCCTTGAGGGTCGGGGGCCGGGCCACGACCGTCGGCAGGGCGCCGGGCACCTCGACGTCGAGGGCGTACTCGGCCCGGCCGGTGACGATGTCGCGGGCGTCGATCCGCCCCGTCGGCTGCCCGTTGATCCGCAGGGCGGCGTCGGGCTTGGGCGTGCCCGGGACGAGGAGGTCGACCACGGCGGCGGCCGCCCCGGTGAGGGCCCCGAAGCCGAGGGTGCGGCCGTCGGGGGCGACCACCGTGGTGCCCGCCGTCCGCAGCCGGTCGGCGGCGATGCCCCACCGCTGGCTGGCCGCGGTGACCAGCCGGGCCCGCGCCGCGGCGGCGACGGTGCGGACCGGGGTGTAGAGCGAGTGGATCGAGTTGGACCCGCCCGTCAGCTGGTTCCACAGCAGCTCGGGGCGGGCGGGGTCGAGCTCGACGTCGATGTCGTCGAGCCGGGCGTCGAGCTCGTCGGCCACGATCTGGGCGAAGGCGGTGGTGATGCCCTGGCCCACCTCGGCCCGGGGCAGCCCCAGCACGACCCGCCCGGCGGCGGTCACCTCCAGGCGCAGCAGGTAGGCGGTGGGCAGGGCGACTGCGGTGAGGGCGTCGCTCAGGTCGAAGACGTCGGGCAGGCCCGGCGTGGCGCCGGCCGGCTCCTCGCCGAGGAGGTCGGCCTTGGCGACGAGGGTCAGGGTGGGGGCGGCGACGAGGTAGGCCAGCACCCGGCGCCGGGACAGGGGCGCGGGTCGCTCGGGTTCGACGGTGGTCACGGTGCAGGGTTCGGCATGACGGAGGTCACCCCTGCTGGATCGGAGATCGGTCGCAGATCCTCGAACAAAGTGGCCATGTTCTGACCGGGTTGCCGGGTTACCTTCCCCTCATGTCACCTCCCGCCATCGAGGCCCACTCCCTCGCCAAGAGCTACAAGAGCAAGGACGGCCCGGTCGACGCCGTCCAGGGCGTCGACCTCCGGGTCGAGCCGGGCGAGATCTTCGGCTTCCTCGGCCCCAACGGCGCCGGCAAGTCCACCACCGTCCGCATGCTGACCACGCTGCTGTCGATCACCTCGGGCTCCGCCACCGTCGCCGGCGTCGACGTGGCGTCCGACCCGTCGGGGGTCCGCACCAAGATCGGCGTGGCCCTGCAGGAGGCCGGGCTCGACGAGCGCCAGAGCGGGCGCGAGCTGCTCGTCCTCCAGGGCCGGCTGTTCGGGCTCGACAAGGAGGCGGCCGCGGCCCGGGCCCAGGGGCTGCTCGACCTGGTCGAGCTGAACGACGCCGCCGACCGCCCGCTCAAGGGCTACTCCGGCGGCATGAAGCGCCGGCTCGACCTGGCCTCGGCCCTGGTCAACCGGCCCGAGGTGCTCTTCCTCGACGAGCCGACCACCGGCCTCGACCCGGCCAGCCGGCTGGTCATCTGGGACGAGGTCCGCAGCATCAACGCCCGCGGCACCACCGTCTTCCTCACCACCCAGTACCTGGAGGAGGCCGACCAGCTGTGCGGCCGGCTGGCCATCATCGACGGCGGCCGCATCGTCCAGGAGGGCTCCCCGGCCGAGCTCAAGGCGGCGCTGCGGGCCCGGGCCGGGCTCGACCACGACCCCACGCTCGACGACGTCTTCCTCGACGCCACCGGGCGCACCCGAGAGAAGCAGGCCGGCGACGTGCAGGAGGTCAAGGCATGAGCGAGCGACCCGGCAGGCGCAGCAGTCCCACCCTCGTCCTCACCAAGCGGGCCGTCGTCGAGGGGCTGCGGTCGCTCGAGTCCCTGATGCCGATGCTGTTCATCCCGCTGTTCTTCTTCGTGGTGAACATCGGCCAGGCCGGCAAGATCTTCCCCAAGGAGGGCACGCCGTTCCTGGAGGGCCAGGGCTACGCCGCCTTCTCGCTGCCCGCCGCCCTGCTCACCGCGGCCAGCTTCGGCTCCGCCGCCCTGTTCCTCGTCGAGGAGATCGAGGGCGGCTACTTCGACAAGCTGCGGGCCACGCCCATCCCGCGCCACGCCATCGTGCTGGGCCGGCTGCTGTCGGAGACGCTCAAGAACCTGTTCATCACCACGGTGATCGTGATCGTCGGCCTGCTCTTCGGCGTCCGCATCGAGAGCGGGGTCGGCGGCTTCCTGCTGCTGCTCGTGATCATGAGCATCTGGGCCACGGTGTTCGCCGGGTTCATGCAGCTGGTGGCCATGAAGTCCCGCAGTGCGGCGGCCACCAACTCGGCCAGCTTCATCTTCTTCCCGCTGCTGTTCCTCACGCCGAACTTCGTGCCGCGGGACCAGCTGACCCGGCCGATGGAGATCGCCGCCTCGTTCAACCCGGTCACCTACATCATGGAGGCGGCCCGGGCCCTGATCCTGGAGGGCTTCGACGGGGCGGTGCTGGGCAAGGCCGCCATCGTGCTGGTGGTCGGGATGATCCTGGCCGTGGCCCTCAACGTGCGGGCCATCAACGCCTACGACTGAGGGCCGGCTCCCTCAGCGGGGCCGCACGTACGGGTTCCACGCCTCGTGGCGGCTGGCGACCACCTTCTCGACGGGTGGGTCGCCGGCCGCCCCGGCGGCCAGGGCCTGGCGGGTGGCCGAGCGGTTGTTGGCCTCGACCCGGAGGGCGTCGGTGGCCGCCGGGTTCACCCACACGGCGGCGATCACCACCAGGTCGGTGACGGCGTCGGCCGAGATCACGCCGTCGGCCACCGCGTCGGCGACCCCGGCGGCCACCCCGGCCTGGGCCGCCCCCCAGGTGAGGGCGCCGTGGTCGTCGTCGGCGATGGCCGCCTTGTTGACGAACAGGGTCGGCGGCTGCACCGGGAGGCCGGGCTCGAGCACGGCGAGGAAGGGGGCGTGGCCGGTGCTGGGGGTGGCCAGAGCGGTGGCGAAGGCGGTGCCGACGGGCCCGTCCCGCCGCCCGACCAGGGTGTTGACGTGGGCCAGCTCGGGGCCGGAGCCGACGAAGCCCTCGCCGACCTGCATCAGGCGACCCGCCCGTAGCGGACCCGCTTGAGGTCGTCGGAGCTGTTCGTGTCCGGCTTCGTGTCGAAGGCCAGCAGGGCGACGAGGCGGGGGACGGCGCCGATCACCGGCGACACGGCGTGGAGCGACCAGCGCCCGGCGAAGAGCATCAGCGTGCCCGGCTCCATGGGGATGGTGGCCACCCGCTCGGAGCCGCCGGCCAGCACCCCCGCCACCCCGGGGAGGTTCTCGTCGGTGGCCGAGCGCAGGTTCTCGGCGCACAGGAAGTCGCCGCCGGCGGTGCTCGACTGCAGGGCGATCGAGACGACGAAGTCCGTCTGGTCGAAGTGCCAGGCCAGCTCGTCGCCCTCGTCCATGACGGCGACGTTGAGGGCGCCCAGCGGGTCGGCGTAGCGGTGCAGCGCCCCCACGCCGAGCAGCCGGCGGATGGCGGCCAGCACCCGGTCGTCCTCGTAGAGGGCGCGCAGCGGGGAGGTGGCGGCGAAGGCGTCGTAGGGCACCGCGGTCAGGGCCGAGCGGCCGAGGTGGCGGGCCGGGTGGCCGTCGGGCGGGCCCGGCTCGGCCCGGCGCAGGTAGGGCGTGCCCATCACGTCCTGGTGGTGGCAGCCCGGCGCCAGGTCGATGGCCTCGGCGGCCATGGCCCGCACCGCTGCCGGTCGCAGGAAGCCGGGCAGGATCGCCACGCCGCGGGCGGCGAAGGCGGAGGCGTGCCCGTCGAGCACGGCCGCGCCCCGCCCGTCGGGATCGTCGACGGGGTAGGCGTCGAGGTCGACCAGGTCCCCCAGCGCGCGCACCGCCGGATCGTAGGACCTAGCTGGGGCCCACCGGGCGGTCGCCGGCGATCGAGATGCGGTCCATGACCCGGCGCTGCGGCCAGTAGTCGCTGGAGGCGTAGTGCTGGGTGGCCCGGTTGTCCCAGAAGGCGACGGCGCCGGGGGTCCAGCGGAACCGGCACTGGTGCTCGGGGCGG
>JBQGCF010000053.1:0-10395 GCA_052038315.1 Iamia sp. | reverse complement strand
GGGGGGGGCGGGGGGGGCGGCGTGCCCGCCGGGGGGGGGCGCGCGCACCCGCGGGGGCCCCCCCCCCCCCCCCCCCCCGCCCCCCCCCGCGACCCGCTGGCGCTCGCCGGTCGACAGGCTCCGGGGGTGGCGGTCGGCCAGCGGGGTGAGGGCGAGCCGCTCGAGCCAGCGGTCGACGTCGCCCTGGTCCCGGCCCAGCAGCCGGCACGTCTCGGCCACCTCGGCCCGCACGGTGGGGGAGAACAGCAGGCTCGACGGGTCCTGCGGGAGCAGCGCGACCCGCTCCCGCCGGTCGATCGTCCCGGCCAGCGGTGGCGCCAGGTCGGCCAGGGCCCGCAGCAGCGTCGTCTTGCCCGACCCGTTCCGCCCCAGCAGGGCGACGACCTCCCCGGCCCGCACCTCCAGGTCGACCCCCCGCACGACCGCAGCCGCCCCCGGATGCCCCACATCCACCCCCCGAGCGGCCACGAGCACGTCCCCCACCCCGAGCTTTGAGCGATTCGTCCCCACATGTGTGGATGAATCGCTCAAAGTTCGGAGGAGGTCGGGAGGGAGGGGCGGGGGGTGGAGGCGGGCGAGGCGGCGGGCGTCGCGGACGGTCAGGGGGACGGGGTCCCAGCCGAGGAGGTGGCCGAGGTGGGCGACGGGGGGCGCGCCGGGGAGGTCGCCGAGGACGGCGCCCGGGGGGCCGACCCGCCCGACCCGGCCGCCGGCCAGCCCCACGGCCCGATCGGCCATCGGCCCGGCCCGCTCCAGCCGGTGCTCGGCCATGAGGACGGTGGTGCCGAGGTCGTCGTTGAGCCGGGCGACGGCGGCGAGGACGTCGTCGGCGCCCTGGGGGTCGAGCATCGACGTGGGCTCGTCGAGCACCAGCACGGCCGGCCCGGCGGCGAGGGCGCCGGCCACCGCCGAGCGCTGGCGCTCGCCGCCCGACAGGGTGGCGGGGGAGCGGTGGCGCAGGTGGGCGATGCCGACGGCGTCGAGGACCTCCTCCACCCGGCGCCGCATCTCGGGCCCGGGCACGCCCAGGTTCTCCAGGGCGAAGGCGACGTCGTGCTCGACCTCGTCCACCACGACCTGGGCCTCGGGGTCCTGGTGGACGAAGCCCACGACGTCGGCCATGTCGCGGGGCCGGCGCCCCTCGACCGACGTGCCGCCGACCACGACCCGGCCCCGGAAGCGGCCACCGGTCGACCGGGGGACGAGGGCGTTGACCGTCCGCAGCAGCGTGCTCTTGCCCGAGCCGCTGTCACCGACGAGGAGGGCGACCTCGCCGTCGTCCACCGCCAGGTCGACGCCGGCCAGGACGGGGGCGACGTCGGGGTAGGCGAAGCCGACGTCCTCCCACTCGATCGACCCGTTCACGAGGCCGCCCCGGGGCCGACGTCGGACCGGATGGCGGCGGGCAGGGCCAGGCCGATCAGCGCCACCGCCGGCAGCAGCGGCAGTCCGGGCCAGCGGAAGGGCAGCACGGCGGGGTCCCACGACAGGTCGGGCACGTCGCCCACCGCGCAGGCGGCCAGCAGCACCGGCACGAGCAGCACGCCCGCCATGACCAGGGCGTCGCGCCGGGCGAGGCGCCGGGCCCGGTAGCGGGTGGGGGCCGAGCGGCCGCTGAGCACGACGGCGGCCACGAGGGCGACGACCGACAGCCCGGCCAGCACGCCGGCCACCCCGCCGGACCGGCCGACGAGGGCAATCACCGAGCCGGCCAGGCCCAGCAGGCCGGCGCCGGAGAGCACGGCGGCCAGCCGGTCGAGCGGCTGGGGCCGGGCCCGCCCGTAGCCGCGCGAATCCATCGACTCGGCCAGCCGCACCGCCCGCTCCAGCCCCGTCTCCAGCACCGGCAGGGCCAGCCGGAGGGTCCGGCCCCGCCGCACCTTCACGCCGCCGGTGCGGGCCCGATCGGCCTCCCGGGCGGCGGTGGCGGCGTCGAGGGTCGAGGGCACGAAGGCCATGGCGACGGTGAGGACGAGACCGGGCTCGTGGAAGGCGCGGGGCGCGGCGCCGAGCAGCTCGTGGTGCGAGGCGACGGTGTTGAAGGCGCCGAAGGTGGCGATGATCCCGACGACGACGAGGCTGTCGATGGCGGTCTGGAGCACGACCGACTGCGACACCGCCCCGCCGATCGAGAACCCGCCCAGCGCCGTCGGCAGCGTGGCCTGCGGCAGCGTGACCAGGGCCGACGACGTCGAGCTGGGGTCGAGCGGCGTCGTCAGCCCGATCAGCACGACGCGCAGCAGCCCGAAGATGACCGCCATGGCCAGCACGACGGGGAAGGCCCGGGCCAGCGACCCCGGGCGGCGGTGGGTCTCGACCACCAGCCACACCAGGGCGAGGGTGATCGCCACCAGCAGCGGGTTGCGGGCCAGCTGGAGCGAGACGGTCACGGCGATGGCCCAGACCAGCCAGGTCACGGAGTGGAGGGAGGTCGTCAATCGCGTGTCTTTGACCGGTGGGGAGGCCGTCCGTAACCTACGGCCCCAGCAGAGGAGCGCCGCAACCCCGGATGGTGCGGCGGTCGTGGACCGGGACCCGACAACCCGGTGCGACGGGGGAAGCCGGTGCGAGACCGGCGCTGACCCGCAGCTGTGAGCGGCCCTCGGGCCGTGAGCCAGATGACCCACCTGTGCCGCCGGCCCGCCCGGCTGACCTGACCCCGTCGTGGCCCGCCCACGACCCACCGCTCCTCGAGGACTCGGGAGCACAGGAGGCCCCATGCGCTTGCGCACCCGTCTGCTCACGAGCGCTGCCGTCGCCGGCTCGCTCGTCCTGCCCCTGGTGCCGGGCGCACCCGCCGGGGCCGCACCGGACGACGTCACCACCCCGGTCGACGAGGCCATCGCCTGGCTGACGACCCAGCAGGAGGCCGACGGCGGCTTCGAGGTCGCCGACTCCGGTGGCTTCGAGACGCCCGACGCCATCCTGGCCATCGCCGCCGCCGGCCAGGCGGGGGAGACGTGGAACGAGGAGGACGCCCTCGCCGCCGTGGAGTCGATCACCACCGGGGGCAAGGACGCCCTCGACGCCGTCGACGACTGGGTGGACACCGTCCAGGCCGACGGCACCGCCACCGCCGGGACCAAGGCCCAGCAGGCGGCCAAGGTCATCGCCCTGGTCACCGAGCCCCTCGGTCTCGACGAGACCGACTTCGACCCCTCGGGCGACACCGAGGCCGCCGTCGACCTGGTGGCCACCATCGAGGCCGCCGAGGGCGACGGGTCCTTCATGGGCGTGACCGTGACCGGCAAGGCCTACGTCGTCTGGGCCCTCGCCGCCCTGGGCGAGGAGGTCCCGGCCGGGCTGTTCACGGCCCTCGCCTCGGCCCAGCAGGCCAACGGCGGGTTCAACTACGTCGGCGACCCGGCGTGGACCAGCTTCGACCCCGACATCACCGCCACCGTGGCCACCGCCCTGGCCGTGGCCGGCAAGACGCCGGCCACCGACGCCACGCTGCGCAAGGCCCTGTCCGGCCTGGCCATCCAGCAGCGCTGGAACGGCGAGTGGGCCGGCGAGTTCGACGACGGCAACCCCAACTCCACCGCCGTCGTGCTGACCATGGTGTCGGCCCTGTGCGGCGACGACGTGGGCGGGGCCTGGCGGAGCTACGGCGACGTCCGCGTCGCCGGACTGCCCTACCCGTCGCCGGTCGAGGCCCTCCTCGATCGCCAGGAGCCCGACGGCCGCTTCAGCAGCCCGTCGGACTCGTGGGGCGTCAACACCTTCGCCACCAGCCAGGCCGTCCAGGGCCTGGTCGCGACCGAGGGCCCGTGGCCCTACGAGTCGACCGGCTGCACCGCCGGCGAGCCCCTCGGCCCCCGCCGCGTCGTCAACGCCCTCTACGTCGACCTGCTCGTCCGGCTGGCCGACCCGGCCGGTGCCGACTTCTGGACCGACCAGTTCGAGGCGGGAGTGGCGCCGGCCCAGCTGGCCAAGCGCTTCACCGGCACGCCCGAGTACGGCGGCCGGGTCGTCGAGCGCCTCTACCAGGAGCTGCTCGGCCGCTCGGCCACGCCGGCGGAGCGCCAGGGCTGGTCGCCCTGGATCACCGCCGGGCGGCGCATCGCCGTGACCGCCAGCATCCTCGGCAGCGACGAGTTCTACGACGGCACGACCTTCGAGGACGATCCGACCCCGGCCACGTGGGCGGCGGCCGCCTACCCGCTGATCGTCGGCCGGCCCGCCAGCGCCGGTGACATCGCCTACGTCGAGGCCCAGGTCGAGGCCGAGCGCACCCTCACCGCCATCGCCAACGGACTGCTCCGCTCGACCGAGGGCCGGGGCCACATGGTGAAGGGGATCTACCGCCAGCTGCTGCGCCGTGACCCCTCGACCGCCGACCGGGCCTACTGGGGCGGCGAGCTGGGCCGGGGCGTCAGCCCCGAGCGGCTCGTGACCCTGATCGCCGGCTCGGCCGAGTACCGGACCAACACCAACCCCTAGCCGTGGACCGGACCGCTCGCCGCCGGGCCGGGGCCCTCGGGCTCCTGGCCCTGCTCGGTGCCCTCGTGGTCTTCGCCGGGGTGTTCGCCACCCCGGCGCCGGCCGCATCGGCCGCCGTCGCCCCACCCGTGGCCTGCCAGGCCCGGGCCGGCGCGGCCACCCTCGCCGTGGTCGTCGACTTCGGCGGCGGGCGGGTCCGGACCCGGTGCACCGAGCCGGGCGGCTCGGGGATCGACGTCCTGCGGCGGGCGGGGTTCGCCCCGGTGACCGCCAGCTACGGCACGGTCGACGGCGACTCGGCCGTCTGCGCCCTGCTCGACCCGGACACCCAGACGCTCCAGGGCTGCGAGTCCGGGGCGTCCTGCCTGACCTGCCTGACCCCGGACGCGTGGGGCTACTACCCGGGCTACCGCTACTCGCAGGTCGGGGCGGGCAGCACCCAGCCCGGCGCCGGCCGGGTCGAGGCCTGGAGCTGGGGCCACGCCACCCGGTGGGGCGGGGCCAAGCCCACCAACGCCGACATCTGCGGCGGCGCCGACCCCGAGCCGACGCCCACCACCGCAGCGCCCCCGCCCACGACCCGCCCGCCCGGCGGCGGTGGCGGAGGAGGAGGCGGTGGCGGTGGCGGTGGGGGCACCGGGCCGACGACGCCGGGCGGGTCCGGCCCCGGCCCCGGCGGCTCGGACCCCGGCCCCGACGGCTCCGACCGCTCCGGCGGCTCCGACCCGACCGACCCCTCCGCCGGCGGGCCCGGCGGCTCGTCGACCACGGTGCCCGGCGGGTCGACCACCCCCGGCCCCGACGACGGCACGTCCACCACCGACGCGGCCGAGGTCGAGGGCGACGGCGCCGAGCGCCCGTCCGAGCGGCCGAGCACCGAGGACGAGGAGACCGCCAACGGCCTCCCGGGTGACCCGGCCGGCTCCGACGGCGGCGGGGGTGGGGGCGGCGCACCCGTCGTGCCCCTCCTCGTGACCGGCCTCGTCGTGGCCGCGGTCGCCGCCCTGGCCCTGCGCGCCCGCCGCAGCCGGGCCGCCGCACCGCCCTCCGTCTGACCACGGCAGCGCAAGGGAATCGCCACCAAAGGGGCGGATCGCAGGGGTAGCGTTCGCCGCCATGGTCCGGGCTCTGGTGTTGAACGTGACGTACGAGCCGCTCAGCGTCGTCGCCGGGCGGCGGGCCGCGGTGCTCGTCCTCACCGAGCGGGCCGAGGTGGTCCACGCCGGGTCCGACGTCCTGCACTCCGAGCGCCTCGCGCTGCCGGTCCCGTCGGTGGTGCGGCTGCGGACGCTCGTGAAGGTGCCGTACCAGCGCCACCTCAGCGTCAGCCGGCGGGCGGTCCTCGCCCGTGACGCCCACCGCTGCCAGTACTGCGGCTCGAAGGCCGAGACGATCGACCACGTCGTCCCCCGGTCGCGGGGTGGCGGCCACAGCTGGGAGAACGTGGTGGCCGCCTGCCGGCCCTGCAACCTCCGCAAGGCCGACCGGTCGCTGCGCGACTGCGGGCTCCAGCTGCGGATCACCCCGGGGCCGCCCCGGCGGACGCTGTGGGTCACCACCGCGGTCGACGCCGTCCCGGCCCTCTGGGAGCCGTACCTCACCGCCGCGTGAGCCCCCTGGCGGCGGTCGCCCTCCACCGCATCGCCCTGCCCCTCCACCGCGCCCACGTGGCCGCCCACGGGACCGAGGCCGATCGCCAGGTCCTGCTCGTGCGGGTGGAGGACGGGGACGGCGCGGTGGGGTGGGGCGAGTGCCCCACGCTGGCCCGCCCCGGCTACAGCCCCGAGTGGACCGACGGGGCCTGGGCGCACCTGCGGACCGACCTCCTGCCCCGCCTGCTGGCGGGGGAGGAGCCGGCCGCCGCCGCCCCGCCGATGGCCGCCGGGGCGGTGCGCGACGCCCTGCTCGACCTCGACCTGCGCCGCCGTGACGAGGGGCCGCCGGCCGTCCCGGGCTCGGCCACCGCCGTGCCCTTCGGCGTGGCCGTCGGCCTGGCCACCGATCCGGGCGAGACCGTGGCCGCCGTCGACGAGGCGGTGGCGGCCGGGGCCGGGCTGGTCGTGCTCAAGGTCCAGCCCGGGTGGGCGGCCACGCCGCTGGCCGCGGTGCGGCGGGCCCACCCGGACCTCGCCGTCGCCGTCGACGCCAACGGCAGCTTCGGCCTCGACGGCCTCGACGAGCTCCGTCGCCTCGACGTGTGGGCACCGGCCTTCGTCGAGCAGCCCCTCCCGGCCGGCGACCTCGAGGGCTCGGCCCAGGTCGCCGCCGCCCTCGCCGCGCCGGTGGCCCTCGACGAGGGGATCGTGACCCGGCGGGACCTGGCCGCCGCGGTGTCGGTCGAGGCGGGGAGCGTGGTCACGGTGAAGCCGGCCCGGCTGGGCGGCTGGGCCGAGGCGGCGGCGGTGGCGGACCTGGCCGGCCGGGCGGGCTGGGACGTCCACGTGGGCGGGATGCTGGAGAGCGGTCTCGGCCGGGCCGCCACCCGCCGGCTCGCCGCCCGCCCCGGGGTGCGGTGGCCGGGGATGGTCGGGCCGACGGGGCTGCTGTTCGCCGCCGACGTGGTCGACCCGGTCGCGGCCGATGCCGCCGGCCTCGTCCCCGTCCCCGCCGGCCCCGGCCTGGCCCCGGCCCCCGACCCCGACCGCCTCGCCGCCCTCACCGTCGACCGCTGGGAGTCCCGGCCATGACCGGTTGGGAGGTGGAGTGGGCGCGGGGGACGGCGGCGGCGTTCCACGGACGGGACGTGCAGCCGGGGGCCGGGCGCCAGGTGTGGGTCCAGCAGGTCGAGCGGCCGGCCCTGGTGCTGGGCAGCACCCAGCCCGAGGACCTCGTCGACCGGGCCGCCGCCGAGCGGGCCGGGGTGGAGGTGGTGCGCCGCCGGAGCGGGGGCGGGGCGGTGCTGGTGGAGCCGGGTGGGACGGTGTGGGTCGATGTGGTGGTCCCGCCGGGTGATCCGCTGTGGGACGACGACGTGGGCCGGGCGGCGCACTGGGTGGGGGAGGCGTGGGCCGCTGCGCTGGGCCGGGTCGGGGTCGCCGATGCCGTCGTCCACACCGGCGGCCTGGTGACGACGCCCTGGTCACGGCAGGTGTGCTTTGCCGGCATGGGTCCGGGAGAGGTCACCGTCGCCGGGCGCAAGGTGGTGGGCGTGGCCCAGCGCCGGACCCGCCACGGTGCCCGCTTCCAGACGGCCGCCCTGCTGCGGTGGGAGCCGGTGGGGCTGGTGGGGCTGCTCGCCCTGGACCCGGGGGAGCGGGCGGCGGCGGTCGCCGACCTGGCCGACCGGGCCGCCCCGGTGCCCGGCCGCGTCGGCGAGGAGGCCCTGGTCAGGGCGCTGCTCGCCGTCCTACCGGGCTGATCCGACCCGCTGGCAGGGAGGTCTCACCCGATCGCGGGGGTTGCTCGTGAACACATGTTCCCCTATGGTGTGGAGGCCAGTGGGGGGTAGTGGAAGAAAAGTGCAGCGAAGTGGGTTGACCGACACTCTGGGTGGGGAGTACGTTCGCCGCTATGGGGCAGGTACCGACGACCGAGGCTGCAGAGGTGGGTGTCACCGACACCGCCGCCGCGCCCGTCGTCGCCCGCCCCCGGTTCACCTGGGAGTACCGCAACGGCGTCGACGCCAAGTCGCGGGTCGTGATGCCGGCGCCGTACCGCTCGGCCTTCGCCGACGGCGGCTACCTCACCGTCTGGCAGGGCCGGTGCCTGGCCGCCATGCCGATGGCCGAGTTCGACCACTACGTCACCCACCTCGAGGGCGCCCTGGCCATGAGCCACGAGGTCGAGCCCGACGCCGTCCTCCGCGAGCTCTGGCGCACCACCCTCGACTTCCGCCTCGACATCCAGGGGCGCCTGTCGCTGGCCGAGCCGCTGCGGGAGGCCGTCGGCCTGGGCAGCGAGATCCGGTTCGTCGGCTTCGGCCGCCGGGTCGAGCTGTGGCCGGCCGACGTCACCGCCGAGCAGGAGGCCGAGCGGGACGACCACCGCGCCACGATCTCGCTCCTCCAGAGCTCCTACGACGTCCCCCGGATGGGGAGCTGAGGAGATGGCCCTCGCCATGGTCCCCCCACCGCCCGCCCCCGACGAGCCGACCGGTCCTGCCGGACGCGCCTCCCGGCCGCACGTCCCCGTCCTGGCCGACGAGGTCCTCGCTGTCCTGGGCACCGCCCCGGCCGGCACCTACGTCGACCTGACCCTCGGCCTCGGCGGCCACGCCGAGATGCTGCTCGACGCCCACCCCGGCCTCCGGCTGGTGGGCATCGACCGCGACCAGGAGGCCCTGGCCACCGCCGGCGAGCGGCTCGCCCGCTTCGGCGACCGGGTCCGGCTCCACCACGCCCGCTCCGACCAGCTGGCCGACGTCGTCGCCCGGGAGGGGATCGACGACGTCACCGCCATCCTCGCCGACCTGGGCGTGTCGTCGCCCCAGATCGACCAGGCCCGCCGGGGCTTCAGCTACCGGGCCGAGCTCGACGGGCCGCTCGACATGCGCATGGACCAGAGCCGGGGCCGCACCGCCGCCGAGCTGCTGGCCGACATCGACGAGGACTCGCTGGCCCGGGCCCTCCGGGAGCTGGGCGACGAGCCCTTCGCCCGCCGCATCGCCCGCCGCCTCGTCGACGACGAGCCCCGCACCACGGCCGAGCTGGCCGAGTCGGTCCGGGCCTCGGTGCCGGCCGCCCGGCGCCGCAGCGGCGACCCGGCCAAGCGGGTCTTCCAGGCCCTCCGCATCCTCGTCAACGACGAGATCGGCGTCCTCGACCGCACCCTCGACCAGGCCCTCGACGTCCTGAAGCCCGGCGGCCGGTTCGCCGTCATCGCCTTCCACAGCGTGGAGGACCGCATGGTGAAGACCCGGTTCCGGGCCGCCGCCGACGGCGCCTGCACCTGCCCGCCGGGCCTGCCCTGCGTGTGCGGCGCGACCCCGACGGTCCGCCTGCTCCAGCGCAAGGCCTGGGTGGCAACCCCCGAGGAGGCCGCCGCCAACCCCCGCTCGACGAGCGCCCGCCTGCGGGCCGTCGAGGCCCTCCCCGTCCTGCCCTTCGACCCCCCCGAGCGCTGACATGGCCGCCACCCGCTCCGCCCTCGCCACCGCCCCCCGCACGCGCAGCCTGCGGGTCGTCGACGCCGAGCCGTCGACCCGGCCCGACCTCCGGGTCGTCCCGCCCCACCGGCCGACCGGCGCCATCGTCGCCGTGTCGCTCGTCCTGGTCTTCGGCGTCCTGCTCGCCACCGCCGCCCTCAACACCATGCTGGTGTCGGGCCAGCGCGACCTCGACCGGATCGAGTCGGAGATTCGCCAGGGCGAGCAGCGCAACCAGGCGCTCCGCCTGCAGGTCGCCGAGATGGAGTCGCCCGAGCACATCCGGGCCGAGGCCGAGCGGCTCGGCATGGTCGAGCCCGACACGATCACCTGGCTGACGCCCCGGCCCGACGGCGGCTCGGACGCCATGGCCACGCCCACCGGTGGCGACGTCCGGGCCGACGACGGCACCACCGGCACGGACGACACGCAGGACACGGACGACACCGGCGACGAGCTCGCCGACGGCGGCCCGGGCGGAAGCGGAGGATGAGCGGGCGCACCGACGTCACGGGCGCCTACGAGGCCTACCGCCGGGAGCGGGCCCGCACCGCCAGCGCCCCGCCCACCCGCACCCGCCGCCCTGCCGGCGACACCCGCGGCCGCACCCCGGCCCCGAACGACACCCGTCGCTCGTCGTCCTCGTCGTCGCCCGGACCCGGGTCGCGCCGGGCCGGCGATGCCCGCCGCCGGGCCGGTGACGCCGTCCGGGCCCGCACCGCGGCCCCGGCCGTCGACCGCCGCGCCGGGGCCATGGACCGTCGCTCCGGTGACGGGGACCGTCGCTCCGGGGCTCCCGACAGCCGTCGCCCCGGCGCCGCCGACCGGCGCACCGCCGACGGCTCCGACCGCCGCTCCGACGCCCCCCG
>JBQGCF010000052.1:0-8475 GCA_052038315.1 Iamia sp. | reverse complement strand
TGCGGACCCGGCCCGAGGTCCGGCGGCTGGGGCTGGTCATCGTGGGGACGCTCGTCGTCGCCGGGGCCACCTCGTTCGTGGCCGACGCCGCCTACGCCACCCGCTACTTCTCGGTCGTGGCCGCGCTCGTGCTGGTGCTGGCCGGTGTGGGCGTGTCCCGCATCGGCGGGGCGGTGGCGTTCCGGATCGTGATCGCCGCCGTGCTCCTGCTCGGCCTGGTGTCGGGGACCCGGGCCGCCGTCAGCAAGCCCCGCACCCAGGCCCGTCAGGTCGCCGAGGCCATCGAGGGGGCGGAGCGGGGTGCGGCGGCCGACGCCACCCTCGTCCTCGTCTGCCCCGACCAGCTCGGTCCGGCGCTCAGCCGCGAGCTGCCCGACGACGCGGACATCGCCACCTACCCCCGCTTCGAGCGCCCCGAGCTGGTCGACTGGGTCGACTACTCCGACCGCCTGGCCTCGGCGAACCCGGCGACCTTCGCCGCCGAGGCGCTGGAGCGGGCGGGGGACCGGGACGTCTGGCTGGTCTGGTCCGGCACCTACACGACCCACGAGGGCACCTGCGAGGCCCTGGCCAACGAGCTCCAGCGGGCCCGCCCCGACGGCACCCCCGTCGTCCTCGCCGACGAAGCCGCCTACGAACCCAGCAACGCCTTCCGCTACCCGGCTCCGACCCCGTAGCCGCCGCCTCCGCCGTGAGCGCTAGGCGGTGCGGAGGGTGGAGACGGTGGCGGTGGCGTCCGCTCGGCGGATCAGGAGGACGTCGGCGGTGCGGACGGACGCCACCCGGGTGCTCCAGGAGTCGACCCGGCCGCCGTCGCCCGTGCGGAAGAACGTGGTCATGGGACCCTCCTGCTGGTAGGCGTCGGCATCGCCCACCTGCTCGGTGGTCCGGTCCCGGAGCGTCACCTCGTAGCTGGCCATGAGGCCACGGTACGACTGGCTCCCTGTGACCCGGAAGGGGCGTTCAATGAGGATCTTCCGGGGATCTCCCTGTGGAAAACCCCTACTCCTTGAGGGCGACGGCGTTCGGGGTGACGTTCATCTTGGGGACGTAGTCCTCCTCGACGATGTCCCGCTGCTCACCGCCGATGCCCCGCAGCTCGGCCCGGCAGGACGTGCAGGGCCCGTACCCGGCCTCGTGGACCTCCCGCCGGCAGCGGGGGCAGGTGAACTCCAGGTCGCCCTCGGGCGCCTCCGGCGGGAGCGCGGTCGCCTTCCACGGCTCCTTGGGGAACTCCGGCACCACGTCGCTCATCGGTCCCAGCCTCGCGCGATCGACGGCGGTCAGGAGGGGAGGCCGACGTCACCGGCGGCGTCGGCCGCCTCGGCCAGGGCGATCAGGCGGACGAGACGGCCCCGGTGCGGGGCGTGCGCCGCCATCAGGCCGGGCAGGTCGACGCCGTCGTCGCCGACGGACGCCCCGGCGCCCGAACCCGGGCCGCCGGCCCAGAGGGTGCGGACGACCGCCGCGGTGTGGTGGGCGTCGATCACCGGGGCGGCATCGGCATCGCCCAGGGCGACGGCCCGGACGTGCTCGACCACGTCGGCGCCGATCCCGGCGATCCCGGCCAGGTGGCTGATCGCCGAGGCGCCTCCGTCCCGCAGCTCGACCTCGAGGCGCGAGGCGTGGGATCCGACCCGGCGCACCTCGTCGGCCCGGCCCTGCTCCAGCCCCATGACGTGGAGGTCGTAGGGGTCGCAGGAGGCGAGGCGCCGGGGGGCGGGCGGGAGACGCAGGCCGCCGGGGCCGGGGGCGTCGTCACCCATGGCGTCGACCATCAGGGACCACGAGCGGGCCGCCTCGAAGGAGGACACGCCTCGCCGGCAGATCGCCTCGACGGCGGCGTCGGCGACCCGCAGGTGGCCGGCCACCCGGAACCCGGGGAAGCGCTCGGCCAGCGTGACGACCAGGTCCGACGCGCCGTCGAGGTCGTGGCGGTCGGTGGCCCCGATCACCAGCCGGAGCCGGGGCTCGACCCACTCGGCGCCCGGGCCCCACGCCTCGACGACGACCTCGGCGCCGTCCTCGGGACCGTCGGAGGCGGCCACCAGGTGCGTCGTCACCGGCCCGGCCGGGGTCCGGGTGGCCCACCACCAGGAGCGGGTGCCCTCGACCCGCCAGCACGGGTCCGACACGCCGACGCGCAGCGGGGCGAGCGTCGAGGCCAGGTCGAGCCCCGCGGGGGCGGGGACGGTCGACCGGAGGTCGGGTCTGGCAGGCATCGGCCTCACTGCAGGGGGGCGGGGGACCAGCGTCGGGGCTTGCTGTCCGAACGGCTGTTCGTGGAGGACGCTCCAGGGTAGTCGGGAGCGCTCGGCTCACATCACGTCGGACACGATCTGCCCCAACACGTCCGGGTACTTCGAGAAGAAGTAGGTGAAGGCCGGTTCGATCTGGGTGAAGAGGTCGGCGTCGGGGGTGAGGGTGGCGGCGAAGCCGTTCAGGTAGAGCAGGTTCTTGAAGAAGAGGACCAGCTCCTTGGGCAGGGTGAAGCCGTTCTGGGCCAGCACCCGGATGATCGTGCCGAGCATCTGGCCGAGGGTGTCGACCGTCATCTGCACCTCGCGCCGCAGGATCGCCGGGTCGATGGCGTCGAGCTGGCCCTCGATCTGGTCCCGGAGCTGGGGCAGGTCCCAGCCGGCCGGGATGGCGCCGAAGGCCTGGAGCCCCTCGAGCTGGACGAGCGTGTCGTTGCGGGCGAAGCCGAAGAGGAAGCGGACGACGGCGGCGCGCTGCTCGGCGTCGATCCGCCCGGCGATCCCGAAGTCGATCAGCGAGAAGTCGCCGGCGGGGTTGATGAGGACGTTCCCGGCGTGCAGGTCCCCGTGGAAGATGCCGTAGGCGATCATGTGCTCGAGGGTGGCGGTGATGGCCAGGTTCAGCAGCCGGGCCCCGTCGACCGCCTCCGGGTACGCATCCAGGGCGTCGGTGTAGGGGACGCCGTCGACCCGGGTCATCACGAAGACGTCCTCGGCGGTCAGGTGGGGGATCGGGTGCGGGATCCGGGTGAAGTCGTGACCGGCGGCCTCGGAGGCCAGGGCGATCTCGATCTGGTTGGTGGCCTCGAAGCGGAAGTCGATCTCCTCCAGCACCATCTGGGCGAACAGCTGGACGAAGCCGGTGAGGTTGGCCACCCGGGCCGCCTTGCTGGCCCGCTCGGCGGCTGCCGCGGCGAGGGCCATGGCCCGCAGGTCCCGGTCGAACTGGCCCCGCAGCCCCGGGCGGCGGACCTTGACCACCACCGGGGTGCCGTCGTGGAGCGTGGCGGCGTGGACCTGGCCGATCGACGCGGCGCCGAGCGGCTCGGGGTCGAACTCGGCGAAGACCCGGTCGACGGGCACGTCGAAGCGGCGCTCGAAGCGCTCCTCGGCCAGGCCCTCGGGCAGCGGCGTGGCCGTGTCCCGGCACCAGCCGAAGGCGTCGACCCACTCGTCGGGCAGCAGGCCCTGGGCGGTGGCGACGAACTGGCCCAGCTTGATGTAGGTCGACCCGCCCGCCTTGACCAGCTCCTGGACGTGCTTGATGGCGGCGCCGTCCTCCAGCGGGCCCTCCTTGATGCGGCGCCGGGCGTCCTCCTTGAGGCCGGGGGCGACGCCGCGGGCCAGGTCGACACCGGTCCGGCCGACGGCGTGGAGGGTCCGGGGGCGCAACGAGGCCTGGGCCAGGACGAAGGCCTCGTCGGCCACCCGGGCCCGGGCCGCGGGGCCGCGCAGGACCCAGAGCCGGGCGTGGTCGCGGAGGCCGGGGCGCGCGTCGATGGCGGTCGAGCGGTCGAGGACGTCGACCATGTCGGGCAGCGGGGGAACGGGCATCGGATCGGGGGTTCGGCGTCAGACGAGGGAGTCCTCTGCCGCCGCCAGGAGGGCGGCCAGACCGGCCTCCAGCTCCGCCGGCGTGGGCCAGCCGAAGCCGAGGCGGAAGTGGCGGTCGTCGACCTCGAACCAGTGGCCGGGGCCGACGTAGGTCTGGTGGTCGGCCAGCCGCACGTGGTGGAAGCGCTCGGCGTCGACGGCGACCTCGTCCCGGAAGCGGACCAGCCCGACGCTGCCGCCCCGGGGCCGGGCCCACTCGAAGGTGTCCTGGCCGGCCAGCCACCCGTCGACCACCGCCAGCCGGGCCCGCACGTCGTCGACGATCGGCGGCAGCACCCGGTCCCGCTCGGCCAGCACCCGGCCGGCGACGTGCTCGTCGATGGTGGCGCCGCAGATCGAGATCTGCTCCTTGGCCGCCAGCAGGGTCTCGGCCAGCTCCGGGTCCCGGCAGATCGACCAGCCGACCCGCAGCCCGGGCAGCCCGTAGGCCTTCGACATCGAGCTGATGCTGACGGCGCGGGGCGACAGGGTGGCGACCAGGGGGAGCGGGTCGTGGGCGTGGGTGAGGTCGCGGTAGGTCTCGTCGACGAGGAGGACGGCGCCGCTGCGCTCGGCCAGCTCGACGAGGCGGTGGACGTCGGACTCCTCCAGCGTCGTCCCGGTCGGGTTGTGGGGCGAGGTGACGCTGATCAGCCGTGTCTCGCCGGGCCGGACCCGGCGCTCGACCTCGTCGACGTCGAGGGCCCAGCCGTCGGCCCAGGCCAGATCGACCACGTCGAGGTCGGCCCCGATGGCCCGGGGCGTCTCCAGGTTGGTGGCGTAGTTGGTGCGGGCGACGACGGCGTGGCTGCCCGGCTCGAGCAGGGCCGTGGACAGGGCGAAGAGCGAGGGGGCGGCGCCGGCGGTGACGAGGACGTCGTCCGGGGCCAGGCCCTCGCCCTGGGCCGCGACCGCCTCGCGGAGGAGGGGGTCGCCGCGGTGGTCGCCGTAGGCGAGGAGGAGGGCGTCGAGGTCCAGGTCGAGGCCCAGGTCCGAGAGGCGCCGATCGGAGACCGACGACTCGGAGAGGTTGTTGGCGATGACGTCGTAGCCCAGCTCCTCGGGCGCCTCGACCTCGATGGGCATGCGGCGGTAGTGCATGGGGGGAGCCTCGCACGCCGGGGGTTGATGCCGGGACGGCGACCGGGCTTTCCGTAGGATGACGGGCCGTGCCCGCGCCGACCTCGTCCCCCTCCCGCGCCCCGGCGCCGGAGGCCGTGGCGGCGACGGGGGAGCGGCGATCGCCGGCCGACGGGCTGGTCCTCGTCGCCGCCGGGGCCGTGGTCGCCCTGGCTGCGGGCTGGGCCGCCGCCCGCTCGGGGGCGTCGGGATCGACCCTCGGCCGGGCCGTGGGCCGGTTCGACGGCGGCGCCGGCGTGCTGCTGGTCGTGGCCGCCGCCGCCGCCCAGCTCGGCATCACCGGCCGTGCCCTCCGCGACCGGCCGCCCGTCGACGTCCGGGCCTGGGCCGGCCGGGTCCTGCGGGGCCTGCTCGTCCCCTGGTGGGTCGTCGTCACCGCCGCGCTGTTCCTGTTCCCGACCGCCGCCGGCCTCCTCGTCCCGAGCGACGTCGCCACCCCGACCTGGCCCGTCGTCGTCCGGGAGTGGCTGCTGGCCGGCAGCCTGGCCCGCTCGCCCGCCCGGCTCGGCCTGGGCTGGCTCGTCGCCACCCTCCTCGCCGGGGCGATCGTGCTCCCGCTGTGGGAGCGGGCCCTGCGCCGGGTCGGCGGCGACCCCGTCGCCCTGGCCGTGCGGGCCGGTGTCGTCGTCGGCGCCCTCGGGCTGGTCGTCCGGATCGGCGTGGCCACGACCGAGCCCGACGCCTGGGGCTGGGGCGGCGTGCTCCGGCTCGCCCCGCCGGCCCAGCTCGACCTGATCGGCGCCGGCATCGTCGTCGGCGCCCTGGTCGCCCGGGGCCGGGTGCTGGTCGATCGCCGGGTCGCCGGCATCGTCGCCGCCCTGGCGGCCCTGGCCGGGCTGCTCGGCGTGGCCAGCCCCGACGTCGGCAGCCTCCTCGACCCCGGCGGCGCCGGCCGGACCCTCGTCGCACGCGCCCTCCTCGCCCTCCTCGGCGCCGCCCTCGTCCTCTCCACCTCCACCTCGACCTCGGGGGAGAAGGCGACCGAAACCGGTCACCTTCTCCCCCGAGTTCGGAGATGGGTGGGGGTTCGGTGGGGGATCGTGCCGGGGGTGGCGGCGATCCCGCTGGTCGCCCAGCTGTGGGGGCTGCGGGCCGGGGGCGCGGCGGGGACGCAGCGGCTCGGTCCGCTCGTGATCGTCACCGTGCTGGGCACCATCGCCGTGGGGCTGGGCGCGGCGTGGGTGCTGCGGGCCCTCTTCGGCGCCGGGCTCGACCGCCGGCTCCCGTCCTTCGGCGCCGCCCTGGCCGCCGTCACCGGGGGAGCGCTGGCCTGGCGGCTGCTCACCCTGGTGTCGATCAACCGGACCAACCCGACCGGCGGCGACCCGTTCTTCTACCACCACCAGGCCAACATGCTGGCCGACCGGGTCGGCTACTCCGAGCCGTTCCGCTACGTGAAGTACGGGGGGATCGAGGTCCCGTCGGCCATCCACCCGCCGCTGATGTCGACGTGGCTCGCCCTCGCCTCGGGTGGCGGGGCCCGCACCTACCTGGCCCACAAGACGATGGCGGCGCTCCTCGGCGTCGCCGTCGTCGTGGTCGCCGCCCTGATCGCCCGGAGGCTGGCCGGTGACCGGGCCGGGCTGGTCGCCGCCGTCCTCGTCGCCGCCTACCCGAACCTGTGGGTGATCGACGGTGTCCTCTGGCCCGAGGGCATCTACACGGTGTTCGTCGGCCTGGCCGTGCTGGCCGCCTACCGCTGGTGGGAGCGGCCGGACCTGCGGGGGGCGGCGCTACTCGGCCTGGCCATCGCCCTCGCCGCCCTCACCCGGGGTGAGGCGCTGTTCCTGTACCCCCTGCTCGTGGCGCCGCTGGCGGTGATGCGCCGGGGCATCGGGTGGGGGCCGCGCATCAAGGCGGTCGCCGTCGTCGGGCTGGTCGGTCTGGTGCTGTTCGCCCCGTGGACGATCCGCAACCAGCGGGCCTTCGGGACCTTCGTGATCCTGTCGACCAACGGCGACGAGGTCCTCTACTACGCCAACTGCCCGGACAGCTACGGCGGCGAGTTCATCGGCTACTGGTCGTTCAACTGCCAGGTGCGGGAGCGGGAGCTGACCGGTGAGCCGGAGGGCAACGAGGCCGAGAAGGCCCGCTACTGGCGGGACAAGGGCGAGGCCTACGCCCGGGAGCACAAGGGCCAGATCCCCAAGGTGGTCGCGGCCCGGGTCCTGCGCGGCGTCGACCTGTTCCGGCCGGGCCAGAACGTGCGCATCCAACAGGTCGAGGGCCGGCCCGAGTGGGCGACGCGCGTCGGCCAGTGGGCGTGGTGGGCCATCGCCCCGATCGGCGTGGCCGGGCTGGTGCTGCTCCGCCGGCGCGGCGTCCTCGTGTGGCCGCTGGCCTCGCTGGGGCTGATGGTGCTGGTCACGACGGTCTACGCCTACGGCACCACGCGCTTCCGCACGCCCCTGGAGCTGGCCCTGCTGATCGCCGCCGCCATCGCCCTCACGCACGTCCTTCCGGGACCGCATCGACCGAGGGATGGGGCTGCCGCCGGGCCGACCGAGCCGTCTCGCGGGAGCGCAACGGACCCGGAGCTTGCGCCCGAGGAGGCGACGTCGTGACCGCCGTCGAGCACCCGCTGCGACGGCGCCGGGACGACGCGCCCGAGCCCGGGGCCGACACCCCCCGCGCCCTGTGGGCGGCGCTGCGCCGGGGGCGCGACCTGCTGGTCGCCGGGCACCGGGGCACGGTGCTGGCCGTCGGGCTGGTCGCCCTGGCCGTCGCCCTCCCGCTCCCGACCCTCTTCCAGTACCAGGGCCCGCCGATGGAGGAGGGCTTCATGCTCGTCTTCCCCGAGCGGGTCCTGAACGGCGACATCCCCAACAAGGACTTCCTGCACCTCTACGGCCCGGGCAGCCTATGGAGCCTGGCCGCCTGGTTCGAGCTGGCCGGGACGACGCTGGCCGCCGAGCGCTTCTACGGCCTGGTCCAGCACCTGGCCATCATCTTCGGGCTGTTCCGGCTGGCCCTGCCGTGGGGCCGACGGGTGGCGACGGTGTGCGGGTTCCTCGGCGTGCTCCTCGTCATCACCCCGATCGGGCTGGCCGCCCTGGCCTGGAACGGCGGCGTGGCCCTCGGCATCGCCGGGCTGTCGATCGCCCTGAGCGGCGCCGAGCGGGCCGAGGCCGACCCCGGCAGCCGCAGCGCCCGGCGGCGACTGGCCCTCGGCGGCATCGTGATGGGCGCGGCCCTGCTGTGGCGGCCGGACCTGGTGGTGGGGATCGGCCTGGCCGGGATCGCCCTGCTGTGGAAGCGCTGGGGCCGCGAGCTGCTCGTGCCCCTGCTGGCCGGGGCGGTGGTCGGCGTGGCCCCGATCCTCGTCCACCTCGTGCTGGCCGGGCCGGGCAACGCCTTCGAGGGCATGTTCCTGCAGCCGGTGTTCGAGCTGCGGGGCGGCCGGACCCTGCCCATCCCGCCCTCGTGGGACAAGAACGACGGCATCCTCCAGGCGGTCGCCCAGCTCCGGGTCCCCGACTGGCCC
>JBQGCF010000051.1:0-8254 GCA_052038315.1 Iamia sp. | reverse complement strand
GGCGCCTTCTGCGTGTCCGAGCCCGACGCCGGCTCCGACGTCTCCTCGCTCCGCACCCGGGCCGTCTACGACGAGGCCAAGGACGAGTGGGTCCTCAACGGCACCAAGGCGTGGATCACCAACGGTGGCATCGCCGACATCCACGTGGTCGTGGCCGCCGTCGACCCCGAGCTCAAGGGCCGGGGCCAGGCCAGCTTCATCGTCCCGCCGAACACCCCCGGCCTCTCGATGGGCCAGAAGTACAAGAAGCACGGCATCCGGGCGTCGCACACCTCCGAGGTCGTGCTCGACGACGTCCGCATCCCCGGCTCCTGCCTCCTCGGCGGCAAGGAGAAGCTCGACGAGAAGCTGGCCCGGGCCCGCGAGGCGCTGACCAAGCCGAAGACCGAGAGCTCGGGCAAGCAGCCGGCCATGGCCACCTTCGAGGCCACCCGCCCGGCCGTCGGCGCCCAGGCCATCGGCATCGCCCGGGCCGCGTGGGAGTACTCCCGTGACTACGCCCTCGAGCGCAAGGCCTTCGGCAAGCCGATCATCCAGAACCAGGCGATCGCCTTCATGCTCGCCGACATGATCACCGAGATCGACGCCGCCCGGCTGCTCGTCCACCGGGCCGCCTGGCTCTCCCGCAACGGCAGCTACGTCAACGCCGAGGGCAGCCAGTCCAAGCTCAAGGCCGGCCGCACCGCCGTGTGGGTCACCGAGCGGGCCATCCAGATCCTCGGTGGCTACGGCTACACCCGTGAGTACCCCGTGGAGCGCTGGCACCGCGACGCCAAGATCATGGACATCTTCGAAGGGACCGAGCAGATCCAGCAGCTGGTCATCGGCCGAGCCATCTCCGGCCTCCGCATCGAGTAGCGCCTTCGGGGCTGCGGCCCGCGGTTCCAGATCCTCGTCACCGCCCGGTCGCCCAGCGGCCGGGCGGTGCTCGTCGGTCGGTAGCCTCGCCGCCGATGGTCCGTCGTCGGTCGGGGAGCAGGGGGTCGGGAGCTCGGATCTCCCAGGTGTGAGCATGGCGGTGGGGGTGATGCGGGGTGCCAGGGGGCGGTGGGTCGAGGCGCCGCTCGACATGCGGCTGCGGACGGACGCCAGCGACGAGGTCGTGGCCGACGTCGTCGCCGAGCTCAACCGCCGTCTGCCCGCGCTCGACGTGCCGGACGCCGACTTCGCCCACGTCGATGCGCCCCTCCCCCTCCCCGACGGCTTCGGGCTCGTCGTGCACCTGTGGGACGCTCCTCCGGAGGTCTGCGCGACGCTCGTCGACGAGGTGGTGGCCGTCCTCGACGAACACGGCGTCGACGGCCGGTTGGGGGCGATGGACGGCGCGATGCCGCCGGAGCCGCCCGGGCCGTCGATCGCCGCGGTCGCCGTGGTCGCGCACCACGCCGACGGACTCGGCCTCGCCCGCCTCGATGCCGACGCCGTGGCCGACGCGCTGGGCTGGGCCATCGACGGAGCCGACGGCGATGTCTCGCTCAGGGTGCGCCGGGCCCACCTGGTGGTCCCCGCCGGCGCCGCCCGCCAGCTCGCCGACCAGGCCGTCGAGCGGCGCGATCCTCTGCTCGTCGACGCCCGCCACGGGGACGACAGCCGGCTGGTGCGCATCCACGCCGGCGACGGCGCCCGCAACGCGACCCACGTGGCGGTGACCCTCCAGGGCGGGACGCCGGCGATCGATCTGCTCGGTGCCTTCGAGGTCATGGTCCAGCGCGCCCGCCTTCTCGGCGAGGGGGCCGACTGGACGTACGTCGAGTGTCGCCCCGGTCCCCAGGCCGGTGTCGGGGCGGGCAACCCGTTCTGGGCCTACCGTCCCGATCCCGGCGAGGCCAGCCCGCTCCTCGTCGATCGGGTGCTCGAGGCCCACCCGTGGCAGCGGCTCACCCCGGCCCAGGCTGCCCACCTCCCGGAGGAGCTGGACGACGAGGCGTCCTTCGACGCCGTCAGCGGGGAGCTGCGGCTCGGGGCGGTCGCCGGCTGGCTGCGGGACCGGCCCTGGAGGGCCCACGATCGGATGGCGGGTCGGATGCGCCGCGCGCTCGGCCCGCTCCTCGCCTCGCGGGGCGAGGCCTGGGAGCGGGCGCAGGAGGGCGAGCCGCCGCCGGTCGACGTGGCCACCACCCCGCTGGTCCAGGACCGTCGCCGCCACCCGAGCCTCGGCGTGCGGCCGGAGGAGCTCGTCGGCCTGCGACGCGGCCTCCCGCTCGGGATGGACCCCGAGCCCGAGGTGTCGATCACGATCCTCCGCTGGCTGAAGCACCTCGAGGTCTACGGCGACCCCGAGACGCTCGAGTGGCTCCGGGAGCCGCTGCTCCGGCTGGCCGACAGCCCGGCCACGGCGCCGAGGTGGGACGACCGCCATCGCCGCACCATGGTCGGGTGGGTCCTCGGGACCCTCGCGCCCGGGGTCGTCGAGGTCGCCGGCCTGCCGGGCGCGGGGACGCTGCGGCGCGTGGGCGTGCTCGAGCCGGGTACGCCGGCCCTGGCGGTGGTCGACGTCGCCCTCGGGGTGCTCGCGGCCAGCGGTGGCATCGTCGAGGAGCAGTGGCAGCTCGGGTACACCGGCGACGATCGGGCGCAGCAGGTCGGGATGATGGTGAGGTCGTTCGGCTCCGCCGCGGGTCAAGCCGCCTGTGCCCAGCGCCCGCCCATGCACCTCTGGGGACCGGCGCACAGCACGGCGTGCAACGAGCTGGCGAGGGCCCGGATGGACGGCCCGATCGGGGCCGACACGGCCCGCCGGGTCTACATGGCCGGTGCTCGGGTGCAGGCGACCGGCGTGTTCTGCGACACCGTCCAGGTGGCCAGCCGGCTGGTGCCGAGCCGGGCCCACGAGTGGGAGTCGGCCGTGCAGGTCGTGAGCTCCCACGCCGAGGTCGGTGCGGCCACCGCCCTGGCGGGCGATCCGGCCACCGCCTGGGACCGCGGGATCGAGGTCATCCGGGCCCGGGCCGAGGGGTCCTGGGACGACGCGGAGGCCGCTCTGGTCGAGGCGTTCGGCGCCGACGTCGTGGCCGAGGCATGGAACGTCGCCCGCGCCCACCTCGCCCACGAGATCCGCACCACTCGTGCCGCCCTGATCTACGCCGCCCTGGTGGCACCGGCCGAGGCGCTCGTCGACCTGGGCTCGGCCCTGGCCCAGCGCGACGGCCGGACCGATGCGCTGGAGGACGTCCTGCGGGAGTCGGTCGATGCCCTGGTCGACGCCCTCACCGAGACGCCGCGCCCCGCTCGGGCGGATCCGCGCTAGCGGTCGGCCTTGGGGCGGCGGGCCATGATCACCGCGGCGAGGGCGCAGATGACGACGAAGGCGATGACGAAGGGGACGACCCAGGTCGGCTCCTCGGCGGGGCCGTAGGTGCCGGTGTCGGCCGACGACTCGGCCATCGCCGGGACGGCCGCCAGGAGGACGGCGGTGGTGACGAGGGCGGGCAGCGCCAGCAGCTTCTTCAACGGTCTCTCCGTTCCGAGGGGCAGCGGCGACCGTACCCGGCGCACCCGCCCCGTCGTGAACTAGACCGGTCGGTCAAGTTCACGATCGAGGAGCAGCGATGGACGGCAACGGGCACATGGGCGGGCGGGTCGTGGTGGTCACCGGGGGCGGGGGCGGGTTCGGGCGGCTCATCGGGGAGATGTGCGCCGCCCGGGGGGCGAAGGTCGTGCTCGGCGACGTCGACCCCCACGCCCCCGAGGCCGCCGCCGCAGCGATCACCCGCCAGAGCGCCGAGCAGGGCAGCCAGCAGGGCGGCGAGGCGATCGGGGTCGCCGTCGACGTACGGGACCGGGGGCAGGTGGAGGCGCTGGTCGACGCCGCGGTCGAGCGGTTCGGAGCGGTCGACGTGATGGTGAACAACGCCGGGGTCATGCCGCTGGCCTTCTTCCGGGACCATGCCCAGGCCGCCGAGGCCTGGGACCGCTGCGTCGACATCAACCTGAAGGGCGTCCTCCACGGGATCGCCGCGGTCCACGACCGGATGGTCGCCCAGGGCCGGGGCCACGTGGTCAACATCGCCTCGATCTACGCCAACGCCGGCACCGCCGGGTCGGGCGTGTACAGCGCGACCAAGGCGGCGGTGGTCGCCCTGTCGGACTCGCTGCGGGTCGAGTCGCAGGGGACGATCAAGGTCACGGTGGTCCGCCCGACCGGCGTGCTCGGCACCGGGCTGGCCGCCGGCGTGGTCAACCCGGGCGCGGCGGTCGGGATCGTCGGCGCCAACGAGGCGGCCTACATCGAGAACGTGATGGCCTTCCTCGGCGGCCAGATGGACGGCCCGAAGGCCGACGTCGACGACCCGGGCTACTGGGCCATCGCCCCTGAGGTGATCGCCGCCGAGGTGGTCCACGCCATCGACCAGCCGTGGGGCGTCACGATCGGCGACGTCACCATCCGGGCCACCGGCGAGCAGTTCGTGATCTGACCCCCGTCGAGAGGGGGTGGCTCAAGGTCGGACGTTCCCGACCGACTGGTCAGGACGGCACCGACTGCGGAGGTGCCGGCGTGAAGGACCGATCGGAGCGGTGTGGGCATCGAAGCCTCCCGAGCTGAAGGAGGGCACGAACCCGACCTCCGTCGGCGCGCCCGGGCGCTGCTGCCCCGGGGCGACCTGGCCAGCGCCGAGACGATCGCCGCCCGCCAGCGCATCGTCACGTGGATCCTGTGGGGCCACGTCGTCGCCCTGACCGCCATCGGCCTGGTCGAGGGAGCACCGCCGCTCCACCTGGCGGCCGAGATGGCCGTCCTGGTCTGCCTGATCGTGGCCTCGGCCCAGTCGACGATCCTCAGCGCCGCGGCGCGGGCCACGATCTCGTCGGTCGGGCTGATGACCTGCTCGGCCCTGCTCGTCCACCTGTGGGGTGGGCGCATCGAGGCCCACTTCCACTTCTTCGTGATGGTGACGGTCATCGCCCTCTACCAGCACTGGGCGCCGTTCCTGGTGGCGATCGGCTACGTCGCCATCCACCACGGCGTCGTCGGCGTCTTGGCCCCGACGCTGGTCTACGACCACGAGGAGGCGTACTCGTCGCCCGTCCTCTGGGCCCTGATCCACGCCGCCTTCATCCTCGCCGCCAGCGCGGCCCAGATCGCCTTCTGGCGCATGGCCGAGGACGAGCACGACCGCTCGGTGGGCTCGCTGGAGGCGAGCGAGCGTCGCTACCGGGCCATGATCGAGCACTCGCTCGACGCGGTGGCGGTGGTCGGGGCCGACGGCCGGATCCTCTACGAGAGCGCCTCGGCCGAAGGGGTCATCGGCGCCCCTCCCGAGATCAGGGACGGGACGTCGGTGTTCGACTACATCCACCCCCACGACCAGGACGACGCCCAGCGGATGCTGGCCCGCCTGCTCGACGCTCCCGGGGCCACGGAGCAGGCCGAGCTGCGCATCTGGCACGCCGGCACCGGCTGGCGCTGGTTCGACGTGCGGGCCTCCAACCTGGTCGACGACCCGGACGTCGGCGGTGTGGTCGTCAACTACCGCGACATCACCGAGCGCCGGGCCCTGGCCGACGAGCTGGCTCGCCAGGCGACCCACGACCCGCTGACCGGGCTGGCCAACCGCACCCTCTTCCTCGACCGCCTGCAGCAGACCCTCGCCGCCGACACCGGGGGCGGCGGGGTCGGCGTGCTGTTCGTCGACATCGACGACTTCAAGATGGTGAACGACGCCCTGGGCCACATGGCCGGCGACGACCTCCTGCGGGAGGTGGGCGAGCGGCTGGCCCGGGCGGCCCGGCCCGGCGACACCTGCGCCCGGCTCGGCGGCGACGAGTTCGCGGTGCTGCTGCCCGGCCCCACCGGGGTCGAGGACGCCCTGTCGGTCGGCCACGCCGTGCTCCAGGGCCTGCGCCGGCCCGTCCGGGTCGAGCAGGAGGAGGTGACGGTCAACGGCAGCGTGGGCATCGTCGTCACCGAGGGCGACGACTCGCCGTCGCAGGTGATGCGGAACGCCGACCTGGCCATGTACGAGGCCAAGCGGGCCGGCAAGGGCCGCTGCGCGCTGTTCCGGGACGGCATGCTCAGCGCCGCCATCGACCGGCTGGCCCTGCGCGAGGACCTGCACCGGGCACTGGCCGGCGACGAGCTGGTCAACGCCTACCAGCCGATCTTCGACCTGGCCACCGGTGACGTCATCGGTGCCGAGGCCCTGGTGCGCTGGCAGCACCCGAGCCGGGGCCTGCTCCAGCCGGGTGCCTTCGTCCCCCTCGCCGAGGAGCGCAGCGACCTGATCGTGCCCCTGGGCCGTGGCGTGCTGGAGCGGGCGTGCCGGGCCGCGGTGGCCTGGCCGGCCGGGCGCGGCCTCGTCATCCACGTGAACCTGTCGGCCCGCCAGGTCCACGAGCCCGGCCTGGTCGGGACGGTGGCCGAGGTGCTCCACGTGACCGGGTTGCCGGCCGAGCGGCTCACCCTGGAGATCACCGAGTCGGTGCTGGTCGAGGACCCGCGGCGGGCGGCGGCGACCCTCGGCGCCCTGAAGGAGCTGGGCGTCGGCCTGGCCCTCGACGACTTCGGCACCGGCTTCTCGTCGCTCAGCTACCTGGCCGCCTTCCCGGTCGACGGGCTCAAGGTCGACAAGTCGTTCATCGACCCGCTGGTGGGGCCGGACGACGGCGACCACCAGGCGGTGGTGGCCGCCATCGTCGACATGGCCAACCGGCTCGACCTGGAGGTCACCGCCGAGGGCGTCGAGCACCGGGTGCAGGCCGATCGTCTCCTCGCCCTGGGCTGCACCCGGGCCCAGGGGTTCCTGCTGGGCCGGCCCCGGACCGCCGAGGCCCTCGAGGCCCTGCTGGCCGGGGACGAGGTGGTCGCCGAGCTCGAGCTCCGCTAGCGGGCACCCTCAGTTCCCCGGCATCGGGGCCGAAAGGGGGAGGTGGACGGACGAGCCGGGTTCCTGCTCGGCGCCGTGGGGGCGCTGGGGCTGTCGGTGTGGTGGTCGCGCCGCGACCGCGCCGCCCTCGTCCACCAGATGGAGGCGGGCGAGGACCAGGTCCGCCAGATCTTCGACCGGGCCCCGATCGGCATGGCCCTGCTCACCCTGGACGGGCGCTTCGCCCGGGTCAACGAGGCGATGAGCCGCAGCCTGGGCCACACCGAGGAGGAGCTGGTCGGGCGCACGTTCGAGACGGTCCGCCACGAGGACGACCGGGTCAGCGACGACGGCCAGGCCCTGCGGTGCATCGCCGGGGAGATCGACGGCTACGAGATCGACCGCCGGTACCGGCACCGCGACGGCCACGAGGTCTGGGCCCGGCTCGACGTGGTGCTGATGCGGGACGGCAACGGCCGGCCCACCCGCTTCCTCGTGCAGATGCTCGACGTCAGCGACGAGCGGGCGGCCGAGGCCGAGCTGGCCGCGTCCGAGGCCCGCTTCACGGCGATGGTCGAGCACGGCTCCGACCTGATCGCCATCATCGACGGCGGTGGCGAGCTGGTCTACGCCTCGCCTGCCTACCGCACGGTCCTGGGCTACGACCCGGCGGTGCTGACCGGCCGGCCCCTCCACGACGACGTCCACCCCGACGACCGTGACGGGGTCATGGAGCTGGGTGTCCAGCTGACCGAGATGCCGGGTGGCAGCGTGACCGCCCAGTTCCGCTTCGCCCACGCCGACGGCACGTGGCGGTGGGTCGAGGCGACCATGACCAACCGGCTCGACGACCCCGCCGTCGCCGGCTTCGTGATCAACACCCGCGACGTGACCGAGCGGGTGCTGGCCCTGGAGCTGGCCTCGCACCAGGCCGCCCACGACGCCCTGACCGGGCTGCCCAACCGGGCCCTGCTCGAGGACCGGCTGGCCCAGGCCGAGGGCGTGGCCGCCCGCCACGGCGAGCGGCTGGCCGTGCTGTACGTCGACGTCGACCACTTCAAGGACGTCAACGACACCTTCGGCCACCGCACCGGTGACCTGGTCCTGGTCGAGGTGGCCGAGCGGCTGCGCCGGGTCGCCCGGGACGACGACACCGTGGCCCGCCTCGGCGGCGACGAGTTCGTCGTGGCCGGGACGGTGGGCGGGGTCGCCGCCGCCGAGGCCCTGGCCGCCCGGATCTGCGGCGCCTTCGCCGAGCCCTTCAGCGTCCACCAGTGGGCGCCCCTGCCGCTGACCGTCAGCGTCGGCCTGGCCGTCGGCGAGAGCGGACCGGCGGGCCTGCTGGAGTCGGCCGACCTGGCGCTCTACGAGGCCAAGTCCCGGGGCCGCGACCGGTGGGTCACCCACGATCCGTCCATGACGCGCGAAACGGCAGCTCTCATCCCCCGAGG
>JBQGCF010000050.1:0-16585 GCA_052038315.1 Iamia sp. | reverse complement strand
CCCGGCCCTCACCTACGACGAGCAGAACCGGGTCGGCGACCACATCTGCTACTACACGGACATGGGCAAGTTCCGGGCTCACTACCCGGGCTGGCGCCAGGAGTGGACGCTCGACGCCATCGTCGACGAGATGGTCGGAGCGGTCAGCGCGGCCGAACGGTGAGCGGCGAGCGCCAGCGAGCGAGCCAGGCAGCACCGCGCCCCCTCCGCATCACGCTCGTCAACCAGTTCTTCCCGCCGGACCTCAGCCCGACGGCGCACCTCACCGCCTCGCTGGCCGGGCACCTGGCCGCCCAGGGCCACAAGGTCACCGTCATCACCGGCGGCGAGGGCTACGTCGGCACCCGTTCGCAGCGTACGACGACGGAGGCCGACGGCGTGCGGGTGGTCCACCTCTGGACGCCGGCGCTGGGCAAGGGCTCGGTGGCCAAGCGGCTGTCGGACTACGCCTCCTTCCTCCTCGGCGCCACCGTCCGGCTCACCGTGCTGCGGCGCCAGGACGTGGTCGTGTCGCTGACCACGCCGCCCTTCGTCGTCGTCAGCGCCATGGCCCACAAGCTGCTGCACCGCCGCACCCGCGTCGTGCTGTGGTCGATGGACTGCTACCCGGACGTGATCGAGCGGCTGGGGTCCCGCACCGGCGGCGGGCCGGTGGTCCACGTCGACCGGCCGACGCCGCGGGCCCGGGCCGCCGCCGCCGTCCGGCGCACGCTGCGCCCGGTGGCCAGCCTGCGCAAGGGCGGTCCGGTGTCCCGGGTGCTGCGGGGCGTCAACCGGTGGGTGTTCCGCCGGCTCGACCACGTCGTCGCCCTCGACGAGCCCATGCGCGACCTGCTGGTCGAGGGCTACGGCGCCGGGCCGGGTCGGCCGCCCGCCACGGTGATCCCCAACTGGGAGCGAGCCGCCGAGTTCCCCACCCCGCCGGCCCGGGCCGCCGACGGGCGCTGGCCGGCCGACGACCCCGACGACCCGGACGGGGAGCTGGCCGGCCGCTTCGTCATCGTGTACCTCGGCAACCTGGGCTACGGCCACAAGGTCGGGACGCCGGTCGCCGCCGCCGGGTCGATCCCGGCCGACGAGGACGTCCGCTGGCTCTTCGTCGGGGGCGGGGCCCGCTGGGAGGAGCTGGAGGGCATGGCCGCCACCGAGGGCGCCGCCGACCGCATCGTCCAGCGTGACTACGTCCCCAAGGAGCGCACCCGTGAGGTGATGGCCGGGGCCGGGGCCGCCCTGATCCTCCTCACCGACGAGGCCCTCGGCCTGATGAGCCCGTCGAAGCTCCACGCCAACCTGGCCGCCGGGCTGCCGATCCTCTACGTCGGGCCCGAGGGCTCGAACGTCGACGAGGCGATCGCCCGCTTCGGCTGCGGCGTCAGCGTCCGCACCGGCGACGCCGAGGGGCTGGCGGCCGCCGTCCGCCGCCTGCGCGACGACCACACCTGGCGGGCCGAGCTGTCCGCCAACGCCCGCCGGGCCTTCGAGGAGGCCTACTGCGACGAGGCCACCCTGCCGGCGTGGGACGAGATCCTCACCCGCTGAGCACCACTCGGGGCGGGGACCCCCCGACCAGCACGATTGCGTAAGCGCCACTCATCACCGCTCAGCGGGTCGTCCGTACGGTCGTCCCCATGCAACGACGCACCCGCCTGATCGCCTCGGCCGTGGCCGCCGCCACCGCCGCCCTCAGCCTCCTCCCCTCCCCCGCCACCGCGGCGCCGAAGCCGGCCACGCTCCACTCCTTCGGGCCGACCGGGCAGCTCAACACGTCGGAGTCCTTCACCCCGGCCGGGGCCACCCCCGTCGTCGGCGACTTCGACGAGACGAACGGCGAGGACATCATCTGGTACACGCCGGGCGCCGGCGGCGACGCCTTCTGGAGCGGTCACGGCGACGGCACCTGGACGGCGGAGCCGATGTCGATCAACGGCACCTACACGCCGTACGTCGGTGACTTCGCCGGCGACGACAAGGGCGACGACGTCCTCTGGTACTCGGCCACCGGCGCCAGCCAGCTGTGGGACTTCGACGGCGACGAGGGCTACGAGCTGGTCAAGACCTCGCTCCCCGGCGTCGGTGGCAGCGGCCAGGTCCTGATCGGCGACTTCACCAGCGACTCGGTGATGGACGTCATCCGCTACCGCCCGGGCGCCGGCGCCGAGCAGTGGTGGGACTTCGACGCCCCCGGCGCCGCCCCCTACGCCATCACCACGCGGCCCCTCGACGTCAACGGCACCTACACGCCCGTGGTCGGCAACTTCTTCCAGGACCCGGGCCAGTACGACCGGGGCATCGACATCCTCTGGTACGCCCCCGGTGCGGCGGCCGACTCGATGTGGGACTTCAACGCCGACGGCTCGATCACGGCCAACCCGATGAGCATCAACGGCACCTTCAAGCCCCTGGTGGGCACCTGGATGAAGGGCTTCTCGGACCAGATCCTCTGGTACGCCCCCGGCGCCGCGGCCGACTCCCTGTGGAGCTTCGACCTCGCCCACGCCACGACCAAGAAGGCCCTCACCATCAACGGCACCTACACGCCCTACACCTGCGAGTGCGTCAAGAGCGGCCTCGGTGACCGCAACGACATCCTCTGGCACGGCGTGGGCGGCGCCCCCGACGCCATCTGGTCGAACAACGGCGACACCTTCGCCCCCACCTCGTACAGCTACCCCGGCTCCAGCATCACGGGCTCGAAGCTCGCCATCTGGGCCGCCGCCGACGACGGCTTCCAGGACGTCGCCCTGGCCTACGGCTGACACCAAGACCGCCGCCCCGGTCCGGTCCGCCCGGGCCGGGGCCGACCACCACTCACACGACAGGAGACACCGACATGAGCTTCCGCTCCCGCCTCACCGCGGCCACCCTGCTGGCCGCCACCACGTTCGGGCTGATCGCCGCCGCCCCCGCCGGCGCCGAGGAGATCCCGACCCCCGTGAAGGACGCCAACAAGACCTTCATGTACACCGGCTTCACCGGCGACACGCCGTACAACACCGAGAGCTTCGCCGCTCCCGGCGCCATCCCGATCGTCGGCCAGTTCGCCGGCAACACCGCCGAGGACATCTTCTGGTACACGGCCGGTGCGGGCGGCGACGCCCTCAACACCAACGACGGCACCGGCCAGTTCACGTCGATGCCGCAGTCGGTGAACGGCACCTACACGCCCTACGTCGGCACCTTCACCCAGTCGGACGGGATCGACGACATCCTCTGGTACTCCAAGACCGGCCCCAGCCAGATCTGGGACTTCAACGCCGACGGCCAGATCATCAAGTCGTCGTGGGCGCAGATCACCGGCGAGGGCCAGATCCTGATCGGCGACTTCGCCCTCGACGGCGTCCTCGACGTGGTCCGGTACCGGCCGGGCAGCGCCTCGGACAGCTGGTGGGACCTGCAGCCGGCCGGCCTGATGAGCCGCCCCTTCAACGTCAACGGCACCTACAAGCCGCTCGTCGGCACGTTCGGCACCGACGCCTACGACGACATCCTCTGGTACGCCGCCGGGCCCAACCCGGACTCGCTCTGGGACTTCACGGGCGGCGGCGCCAAGACGGAGTGGAAGCTGTCGATCAACGGCACCTTCACCCCCGTCGTCGGCCGCTTCAGCACCGACAACCGTGACGACGTCGTCTGGTACGCCCCCGGTGGCGCCGCCGACAGCCTCTGGAACTTCGACGGCGTCGGCTACACGACCAAGGCGCTGAGCATCAACGGCACCTACGTCCCCGTGGCCTGCTACTGCCTCCAGAGCGGCTCGGCCCTCGAGGACATCGTCTGGTTCGGTCCGGGGAACGCCGCCGACACGGCCTGGAAGGTGACCGGGAACAACCTGGCCTACACCTCCGTCGGCACGAACATCTACGGCGGGTCGATCGCCGCCAAGGGCTCGTTCACCGTCGGCTCGGTGCGTGAGCTGCTGCTGGTCCGCCCCTCGGCCCAGTGATCAGCGGCTGATCGGCTCGCCGGTCAGCCCGGACGGAGCTCGTTGAGCTCGACGACGTTGGCCCGGAGGATCTTCCTCCGGGCCTCGTCGTCGAGGTGGGCCACGTCCCGGGCGTAGTCGAGGGGGCGGGGCAGGGCCTCGATGTGGGGCCAGTCGCTCCCGAAGAGGACCCGGTCGGCCCCCATCAGCTCGATGACGTCGTCGACCTGGTCCTCCCAGAACGGGTTGATCCAGACGTGGCGGCGGAAGGTCTCGACCGGGTCCTCCGGCCACCACCCGGCGATCTTCTTCCCGGTGATGGCGAGCCGGGCGAACAGGCCGGGCAGGAAGCCGGAGCCGTTCTCGACCGAGGCGATCCGCAGGTTCGGGAAGCGGTGGAAGAGGTTCTCGCAGATCAGCGAGGCGAGGAAGTCCTCGATGGGCCGCTCCAGCTGGAGCATGCGGATCGGCGTGGCCATCTGGCCGAAGTCGGTGCTGAAGCCGTCGCCGGCGTAGCCGTGGGCGGTGTAGCCCGAGTCGCCGGCGTGGACGACGACGGTGATGCCGGCCTCGTCCACCCGGGCCCAGAACGGGTCGTTGCGCCGGTCGGCCGGGGAGACCGGGCCCAGCCGGGTGATCGGGGCGGCCGGCCGCATCACGACGGTGCGGGCGCCGTGGTCGAGGGCGTGCTCGAGCTCCTGCACGGCCCAGTCGACGTCGACGAGGGTGATGTAGGGGGCGGCGAAGAGGCGGTCCTGGTAGGCGAAGCCCCAGTCCTCCTCGACCCAGCGGTTGAAGGCGGTGAAGAGGGCGCAGACGGCGTCGACGTCGTGCTTGAGCGGCTCCTCGTAGATCATCCCGAGGGTCGGGAACAGCCACGCCGCGTCGAGGCCGTGGGCGTCGAGCTGGGCCAGGCGGGCGTCCCGGTCCCGGTAGGTCGGGCGGATCGGCTCGTGCTGGCGGAGCAGGGTCAGCGGGTCGTCGCCGTTGGGGTTGCCCCGGAAGTAGTCGGCCAGCACGCCCGGCAGGGCCACCGGGTCGAAGGTGGCGTTGCGCACGCCCCGGAAGACCTTCCCGCCCAGCACCGGGTAGGTGCGGCCGTCGATCCGGGCCCACTGGAACACCCGGGTGCCGAGCGCCGGGTCGAGGTGCCGGCTGAAGGCGTCGAGGGCCTCGTAGTAGTGGTTGTCGGCGTCGAAGGGCCGGTAGCCGAGGGCCTCGGCCACCGCCGCCCCCTCGTCGTGCGTCGCGGGATCCTCGATCGTCGTCACGCCCTCATCCTGCCAGACAGGTGTCCAGGTGTCGCTCAGTCGTCGCCGTAGAGGCGGATCTGGCCGCTGCGCGAGGCGACCACGTAGGTGCCCCGGGAGGTCAGGTCGGCGTCGTCGGGGAACGGGCCGGGGAGGCCGGCGTTGGCGTCGACGTGGAAGCTGTCGGTGACCGCACCGACGTCGAACCGGAAGCCGGAGGCCAGGAGGTCGCCCCCGGCGTCGCCGAGCCGGGCGGCCTGCGGCTTGTACAGGTCGGTGGGCATCTGGCGCTCGGTCACGCCCTCGGGCCCGACGGTGGCCAGGACGACGGTCGACAGGTAGCTCGGGCCGACGAACTCGGCCTCGACGAACAGCGCCTTGGTCCCGTCGGCCGACACGGTGGGCCGGCCCAGCACGAGCCGCTCGGACAGGGGCACCAGGTCGGAGGAGTCGGTCAGGGGCAGCCGGGCCAGGTGGATGAGCGACGGCGCCGGGGCCGGGTCCGCCTGCTGGCCGGTGAACACGAGGGTGCTGCCGTCGGCGGAGAGGTCCGGCGTCGACGCGCTCGCCATCCCCGGGACCTGCTCGGTGCCCCCGCCGACGGTGTGCACGTGGACCTGGCCGCCCGCGGTGAAGGCGATCACCTGGCCGCCGGTGGAGGTCACCGGGTCGGTGCTGTCGACCTCGCCGTCGGTGATCCGGGTGACGGGGCCGCCGCCGGTCGGGGCGCTGAACACGTCGATCACGCCGTTGTCGTCGCCCGGCACCAGGTTCGAGGCCGCCGACTGGAACACGACCGTCCCCCCGTCGGGCGAGACGAAGGGATCGCTCGACGGGCCGTTGCCGGCCGTGATGGCCCGCAGCCGACCCGTGCGGCGGTCGAACACGAAGACGTCGTCACCGGGCGGCGAGGGCGTCCCGGTCAGGTCGCTCGCCGCCGAGGTGAAGGCGATGATCCGCCCGCCGGGGTGGAACGACGGCTCGCGGCTGGTGGCGTCGCCACCGGTGAGGCGGATCGAGCGATCGGTCGCGCCGGCGTTGCGGTACGCCTCCGGCGACGAGACGAGGGCGGCCAGGACGCGGCGCTCGTCGACCCGGCGGAGGTGACCCGACCACGTGGCCCGCTCGGCCGGGCTCGGCGGGCGGTGGAGCACGCCGAGGAACATCAGCGTGGCCTGCAGCCCGGTGGCCTCCGGGGTGAGCAGCCAGTCCCGGGCCAGGCGGGTGCGGTTGCCGCCGGCCTCGATGCGGGCGGTCCAGTAGGCGGCGCCGGGGGCGTCGGGCTCGCGGCCGAGGATGTCCCGGTACAGGAAGGTGACGTAGTCCGCGGCCGTCCCGCCGGCGTCGGCGTAGAGCTCGGGGCTGCCGTAGAGGAACGAGGCCACGGTCGACACGCGGACGCCGGCCTCGAGCTGGCCCATCCAGTAGGTGCGGCTGGGCTCGTCGGGGAAGCGGTCGAGGATCCGGGCGTAGAGCCGGCGCATCGTGACCGAGCGGTGCTCGTCGGTGTCGATCAGCTCGTCGGCCACCGACCGCAGCGACCGGCCCGAGCGGAGCTGGCCGACCCGGTGGGCGTTCTGCCCCGACGTCGGCACCCGCTCGAAGACGTCGACGTAGGTCGCCGTCACCCAGGCGGCGTCGGGCTCCGGGGGCGAGAGGGCGCCCGCCGGGGCACCATCGCCCGGCACCGGGCCCAGCCCTGCCATCGTGGCCACCAGGGCGAGCGCCGTCGCCAGCCGCGCTCCCCGTCGTCGTCCCGTCCGCGCTCCCGCTCGTGCCACCGCCGTGCCCCTCTCGTGCTCCGCCGTCCGGCCGGCACGGTAGCCCCCGCCACCCGGGTTGGCGCTACTTGTCTATGACTTGTATGGTCGAGCCCGGGTCGGGCCCCGCCGGTCGGCGAGTAGGTTCGGCACCCGGACGACGACGAGCACCAGCGAAGGGATCCACCCCATGGCCAGCGACAGCTTCGGAGCGCGACGGACCCTCTCCGTGGGGGACCAGAGCGTGGACATCTTCGCCCTCGACGCCGTCACCGACGACGTCGGGCGGCTGCCCTACGGGCTCAAGGTCCTGCTCGAGAACCTGATCCGCACCGAGGACGGCGTCAAGGTCACCGCCGACGACGTCTCCGGCCTCGCCGGCTGGCAGCCCGGGCAGACCTACGACTCGGAGATCTCCTTCTCCCCCGCCCGGGTCCTGATGCAGGACTTCACCGGCGTCCCTGCGGTCGTCGACCTGGCCGCCATGCGCGACGCCATGGCCGACCTCGGCGGCGACCCGTCCGCGATCGAGCCGCTCGTCCCCGTCGACCTCGTCATCGACCACTCGATCCAGGTCGACCACTTCGCCGCCCAGAACGCCTTCGACCTCAACGCCAGCCTCGAGCTCCAGCGCAACAAGGAGCGCTACGAGTTCCTCAAGTGGGGCCAGCAGGCCTTCGAGTCGCTGCGGGTCGTCCCCCCGAACATGGGCATCTGCCACCAGATCAACCTCGAGAACCTGTCGCGGGTCGTCCAGCTGCGCGACGGCGTCGCCTTCCCCGACACCCTCGTCGGCACCGACTCCCACACCCCGATGGTCAACGGCCTCGGCGTCGTCGGCTGGGGGGTGGGCGGCATCGAGGCCGAGGCGGCCATGCTCGGCCAGCCCGTCCCGCTGCTCGTCCCCAAGGTCGTCGGCCTCCGCCTCACCGGCGAGCTGCCGGCCGGCACCACCGCCACCGACCTCGTCCTCACCATCACCGAGCTGCTCCGCCAGCACGGCGTGGTCGGCAAGTTCGTCGAGCTCCACGGCCCCGCCCTGTCGGAGCTGCGGGTCGAGCACCGGGCGACGATCGGCAACATGTCGCCCGAGTACGGCTCGACGATCACCATCTCGCCGGTCGACGACGAGACGCTCCGCTACCTGCGCGAGACCGGCCGCGAGGAGCTCGTCCCGCTGGTCGAGGCATATGCCAAGGAGCAGGGCCTGTGGCACGACCCCGACCGCGACCCGTCGTACGACTCGGTGGTCGAGCTCGACATGACCACCGTCGTGCCGTCGCTGGCCGGCCCCAAGCGGCCCCAGGACCGCATCCCGCTCGACCACGCCAAGGCCGCCCTGTCCGAGGTGCTCAACGAGTCCGAGGCCACCGTCCTCACCCCCGAGGACAAGGCCATCGCCGACACCTTCCCGGCCAGCGACCCGGTCGCCTCCGGCGCCGATGAGGAGGTATCGCCCCCGGCCCACGTCCACGAGGTCGCCTGCGAGGTGGCACCGGTCCGCTCGAACAAGGTCGACGTCACCCTGGCCGACGGCACCGAGACGTCGCTCGACCACGGTCGGGTCGTCATCGCCGCCATCACGTCGTGCACCAACACCTCCAACCCCGAGGTGATGATCGCCGCCGGCATGCTCGCCCGGAACGCCCGGGCCAAGGGCCTGACCCGGCGCCCCTGGGTCAAGACCTCGCTGGCCCCCGGCAGCAAGGTCGTCATGGACTACTACGACCGGCTCGAGCTGACCGACGACCTCGCCGCCATCGGCTTCGACCTGGTCGGCTACGGCTGCACCACCTGCATCGGCAACTCGGGGCCGCTGCCCGCCGAGATCAGCCAGGCGGTCAACGACAACGACCTCACCGTCGCCGCCGTCCTGTCCGGCAACCGCAACTTCGAGGGCCGCATCAACCCCGACGTGCGGCTCAACTACCTCGCCTCGCCCCCGCTCGTCGTGGCCTACGCCCTGGCCGGCACCATGAGCTGGGACCCGGCCAGCGAGCCGCTCGGCGTGGGCGACGACGGCGAGCCGGTCTTCCTGGAGGACATCTGGCCCGACGCCGGCGAGGTGGCCTCGGCGTGGGCCCGGGCGACCGGCGCCGACTCCTTCAGCTCGATCTACGACACCCTGTTCGACGGCGACGACCGCTGGCGGGCCATCGACGCCCCCACCGGCGACCGCATGGACTGGGACGGCGAGTCGACCTACGTCCGCCAGCCCCCCTACTTCGAGGGGCTGTCCCCCGAGCCCGCCGGCCGCACCGACATCTCGTCGGCCCGGGTCCTCGCCCTGCTGGGCGACTCGGTCACCACCGACCACATCTCCCCCGCCGGCAACATCAAGGCCGAGAGCCCGGCCGGTCGCTACCTCCACGACCACGGCGTCGAGAAGGCCGACTTCAACTCCTACGGCTCCCGCCGCGGCAACCACGAGGTGATGATCCGGGGCACGTTCGCCAACATCCGGCTGCGCAACCAGCTGCTGCCGGGCTCCGAGGGCGGCGTGACCAAGCACATCCCGAGCGGCGACCAGCTCGACATCTTCGACGCCGCCGAGCGCTACGCCGCAGACGGCACGCCGCTGGTGGTGCTGGCCGGCAAGGAGTACGGCTCGGGCTCGTCCCGGGACTGGGCGGCCAAGGGCACCCGGCTGCTGGGCGTCCGGGCCGTCATCGCCGAGAGCTACGAGCGCATCCACCGGTCGAACCTGATCGGCATGGGCGTCCTGCCCCTGCAGTTCACCGACGGCGAGTCGGTGGCGTCCCTCGGGCTCACCGGCGAGGAGGAGATCACCATCGCCGGGCTGTCCTCGCTGGGCGACGACGACGCCGTGCCCCCGACCCTCGAGGTCCGGGCCGGCGACGTGACCTTCACCGCGACGGTCCGCATCGACACCCCGACCGAGCAGGCCTACTACCGCCACGGCGGCGTCCTCCCCTACGTCCTCCGCGGCATCAAGTCCCGCACCGAGAGCTGAAACCGGGTCACGACACCCGGACATCGGGTGCTTGACCCAGGCACAGCCTGTCGCTATCGTCCCCGCCAGACGCCGGCCCCCGGCGGCTCGGAGCCACATGGCGGCTCCCCAGGAAGACCTCGTGCGTCCCGTGGACGCGTTCCCCTGTGGAGATCTCAGCCATGCCCGTCACCGAGGAGAGCCGTCACCGGCTCCACCAAGCCCTCGACACCGCCATCGGACCCGAGGAGGCGACCACCCTGATGGAGCACCTCCCACCCACCGGCTGGTCCGACATCGCCACCAAGCAGGACATCGTCCTCGTCCGCCAGGACCTCACCGCCCTCGAGGAGCGCCTCGAAGCGAAGGTCGGCTCCCTGCGCACCGAAGACCTCGCCCTCGTCCGCAAGGACCTCGCCGCCGCCGACACCAAGATCGACGCCGTCGCCGACCGGCTCGACACCAAGATCGACCATCGCTCCCAGATGCTCGAGGACAAGATCGACAACAACCTCGCCATCGACGGGCAGCGCTTCGCTGCGATGAACGAGCGGCTCGAGAAGCTTGAGATCCTGATCGGAGGCGTCGCCCACCAGGTCACCAAGCTGGGCGAGCGGATGGACCGGTCCGACCAGCGCTACCAGCAGCTCGTCACCCGGGTCGACCGCCAGTTCTGGCAGTTCATCGGGCTCATCCTCGCCATCACCGCCATCATCTGGGCGGTCGCCGGCGGCGGCTGAGGGTCAGGGGCGCTGGGCCAACAGCTGCTGGAAGTACCGGGCGGTGCGCTCGATGCCGTCCTTGACGTGGACCTCCGGCTGCCAGCCGAGGAGCTCGCTCGCCTTGGTGATGTCGGGCTTGCGCTGCATCGGGTCGTCGACCGGGAGGTCGTGGTAGGTCAGCTCCGAGGACGAGCCGGTGATCTCGAGCACCATCTCGGCCAGCTGGCGGATCGTGTACTCGTCGGGGTTGCCGATGTTGGTCGGCGTGGTCACGTCCGAGTCGAGGAGGGCGAGGAAGCCCCGGATCTCGTCGTCGACGTAGGTGAAGCTGCGGGTCTGGCTGCCGTCGCCGTGGACCGTGATGGGCTGGCCCTGCAGGGCGGCGACGATGAAGTTGCTCATCGCCCGGCCGTCCTCGGGCCGCATCCGGGGCCCGTAGGTGTTGAAGATGCGCACGATGCGGACGTCGAGGCCGTGGTGGCGGTGGTACGCCATCGTCATGGCCTCGGCGAAGCGCTTGGCCTCGTCGTACACGCCCCGGGGGCCGATCGGGTTGACGTTGCCCCAGTAGGTCTCGGGCTGCGGGTGCACCAGCGGGTCGCCGTACACCTCGCTGGTCGAGGCCAGGAAGTAGCGGGCGCCCTTGGCCTTGGCCAGCCCCAGCGTGTTGTGGGTGCCCAGGCCGCCGACCTTCAGGATCTGGATCGGGATGCGCTCGAAGTCGATCGGGCTGGCCGGCGAGGCCAGGTGCATCACCGCGTCGACCGGACCGGGCACCCAGACGTAGGTGCTGACGTCGTGCTCGACGAAGGTGAACTCCTTGCGCCCGAAGAGGTGCTCGATGTTCTCGGTCGAGCCGGTGGCCAGGTTGTCGAGGCAGACGACCTCGTCGCCCCGCGCCAGCAGGGCGTCGCACAGGTGCGAGCCGAGGAACCCCGCTCCCCCGGTGACGACGACGCGGGCCACCTCAGGAACGGCCGATGCCGTCGTAGGCGAAGCCGAGGGCCTTGAGCGCCGGGCCGTCGAGCAGGTTGCGCCCGTCGACCACCTTCTTCTGCCCGATGACCTCGGCCACCTTGGCCAGGTCGAGCTCGGCGAACTCGGGCCACTCGGTCAGGACGGCCAGGACGTCGGCGCCGGCCACCGCCTCGTAGGGGTCGGTGACGACCTCGATGCCGGCGAGCCGCTCGTCGGTGCCGCCGTCGGGCACGGCCGGGTCGTAGGCCCGCACGGTCGCTCCGACCTCGAGGAGCCGGTTGATGATGTTGAGCGACGGCGAGTCCCGCAGGTCGTCGGTGCGGGCCTTGAAGGTGAGGCCCCACACGGCGATGGTCTTGCCCTCGAGCCGGCCGCCGGCGAAGCGCGTGATCTTGTTGGCCACCCGGCCGAACTGCTCCTCGTTGACGGCGATCACCTGGCGCAGCAGGCCGAACTGGTAGCCGGAGTTCTCGGCGATGCGGACGAGGGCGTGGCTGTCCTTGGGGAAGCAGCTGCCACCCCAGCCCGGGCCGGGGATGAGGAACTTGTCGCCGATGCGCTGATCGAGGCCCATGCCCCGGGTGACGTCGACGACGTCGGCACCGACCTCCTCGCACACCGCCGCCATGGCGTTGACGAAGCTGATCTTGGTGGCGAGGAAGGCGTTGGAGGCGTACTTGATCGTCTCGGCCGAGGCCGGATCGGTGATCAGCACCTCGCCGGGCAGGTCGACGTAGAGGTCGGCGACGCGCCGGGCGGCGGCCTCGTCGTCGCTGCCGATGACGACCCGGTCGGGGTTGAGGAAGTCGTTGACCGCGGTGCCCTCGCGCAGGAACTCGGGGTTGGAGACGACGAAGACATCGTCCCGGGCCAGCCGCTTGGCCACCTCGCCGGCCGAGCCCACCGGCACGGTGGACTTGTTGATGACGACGGTGCCCGGCCGGAGCAGCGGACCGAGGTCGCGGGCGGCCTGCTTGATGAAGCTGAGGTCGGCGGCCCCGTCGGCGCCCTGCGGGGTCGGGAGGCAGAGGAAGACGAACTCGGCGTCGCCGACGGCGTTCTCGGCGCCCAGCACGAACGACAGCCGGCCCTCGGCCACACCGGTGTGGACCAGCTCGTCGAGGCCGGCCTCGAGGATCGGGATCTCACCCCGGTTGAGGGCGTCGACCTTCTCGGGGACGACGTCGGCGCACACGACCTCGTGGCCCAGGTGGCTGAGGCAGGCGCCCGTGGTGAGACCGACGTACCCGGTTCCGATCACGGCGATCTTCTGGCCCATCAGGCCAACCTAGCGAGTCCGTCGCCGGCCGCCCCTGCTCAGTCGGTGCTGGGACAGGCCTCGTCGGGACCGGGTTCGCGGGCGAGGTAGAAGCCGGGGTCGGAGGGGTCATCGGAGTCGGTCGCCCGCTCGCTGGGGGCGGCACCGCCGGGCTCGGTGGTCGAGGCCCCGTCGGGCACGGTGGTCGACCCGTCGACCGGCGCCGTCGTCGTGGTCGTCGACGAGCCGGTCGTGGTGGTCGAGCCGGCCGCCGGGCCCGGGACCTCCTCGGCCGGCCGGACCTGGGTGGCCACGCCCTGCCAGTCGGTGCCGGTGATCAGGACGGCGTCGGCCCCGCCCAGCCCGTCGGCCCGCTCGTAGACGACCGGACCGGCGACGCTGCGGGCGACCAGCTGGGCGGCCGCCTCGCCCCCGGGCACGAAGCGCACCGTCGTCGGGCCGCCGGTCGTGTCGGCGTCGCCGGCGCCCCTGCTGGTGAAGCCCAGCCCGGCCAGCCCCTCGGCCGCCTCGCCGCCCTGGCCCTGCGTGCCGGTGCCGTTGAGGACCTGGACGCTGACCTCGCTCGGCTCCAGCTCGACCATGGCCGACGGGGGCACGCCCCGGAAGATCGCCAGGGTGGGCTCCGACGCCTCCTCGACCAGGCTCAGGACCTGGGCCCCGCCCTGGACGTCGTCGACCACGACCAGGTCGTAGGTCTGGAGCTGGTCGGGCTGGAAGCTGCGGTACTGGACCCCCAGGTCGACCAGCTGGCCCACCTCGAAGGAGTCGTCGAAGGCCACCGCGGTGGAGCCGAGGTCGACGAGCCGCCGCAGCGTGTTGGGGTTCCTCGCCCCCCTGCTGATCGCCCGGCTGAGGGCCAGCTCGATGAAGAGCTGCTGGCGGGCGCCCCGGGAGAGGTCGGAGCGGGGATCCTCGTGCCAGTCCCCGTCGGCGTCCTGCACCTGGTAGTGCCGGGCGCGAGCGAAGCCGAGGGCCTGGACCGGGCCGAGCGTGTAGCAGCCGGGCGTCTCGATGTTCAGGCCCGAGTCCCGGTCGCGGGTGGGGCGGGGGAAGGAGATGGGCACGCCGTCGACGATGTCGACCAGCTCCCGGAAGCCGGCGAAGTCGACCTGCACGAAGTGGTGGATCGGGATGCCGAAGTTCTCGTCGATCGTCTTGATCAGCCGGGCCGGGCCGCCGGTCTGGAGGGCGGTGTTGATGCGCTGCGAGGCGTCGGTCTCGGCGATGGGCACCCACAGGTCACGGGGCAGCGACACCATCTGGGCGGTGGCGGCCCGCGGGTCGAGCCGCAGGATCATGATCGTGTCGGTGTGCTGGCCGGCCACGTCGGGGCTGTCGCGGAAGTCCTTGACCGAGTCGCCGTCGGCCAGCCCCGAGGCGTCGTCGATCCCGACCAGCAGGATGTTCATCGGGTCGCCGGGCTCGACGTCCTCCTTCTCGAGGACGTCGCCCAGCACGACCCGGTCGACGCCCTCCAGCCGGCTGTTCGAGTAGGCCAGCGAGCCGGCCGTGGCCACCGCGGCGACGAGGGCGCAGGCGTTGGCGGCGATCAGCAGGCGCTGGCCCCAGCTGCGGCGGCCCCGGGTCGGGTCTCGTCTCGGCACGGGAGCCGATCCTACGGTGAGCGACCCCGCGGACCGCGTCAGCGGGTCAGGGCGTGCGCTGGCAGCTGGCGCCGGCCGGCGGTGCGGTCGCCTGGTAGAAGGCGTCGTCGTCGGGGTCCTCGACGTCCCCGGCATCGCCCTCGGGCGAGGTGGTCGACGAGCCCGGCACCGTGGTGGTCGTCGTCCCGGACCCGTCGTCGGGGGCCGTCGTGGTGGTGCTCTCGCCGGTCGGCGGGGTGACCTCGGGGACGTCCTCCAGCGACTCGGCCGCCGGTCGCAGCCCGGCCCAGCCCTGGCCGGTGATCACGACCACGTCGACGCCCTCGGGCAGGTCCTCGGGGGCGAAGACGAAGTCGCCGGCGAGCCACGACGCCACCACGCGGGCGTGGATCTCCGAGCCCGGCGCGTACTGGACGACCGTCGGGAAGCCCTGGGCCCCGTCGATGCCGGGGACGAGCGTGGTGAAGCCCTTGCCGGCCAGCTCGGCGGTGACGTCGCGGGCCTGGTTGGGCGTGCCGGTGGCGTTGCGGACCTGGACGGTCACGTCGCCGACCGGCACCGGCGGGGCGATGCCCGGGTCGCCACCCCGGAACAGGGCGAGGGTCGGCTCGGCCTCGGCCTCGCGGAGGTAGAGGTAGGCGGGGCCGCCGGGCGGGGCCTCGTCGGTCGGCAGGGTGTGCTTGACCAGGTCGGTCGGGGCGAAGGTGCGGAACCGGCGGCTCAGCTGGACGAGCGACTCGAGCTCGAGCTGGTCGTCGACGGTGACGCTGCTGGCGCCCAGCCCGACCAACCGCCGCAGCGTGTTGATGTTGCGGGCGCCCTTCGAGATCGCCTGCTGCATGGCCAGCTGGATGAACAGCTGCTGGCGCTCGACCCGCGAGTAGTCGCCGCCCAGGTCGGTGTGCCAGTCACCGTCGGCGTCCTGGACCTGGTAGTCCTTCCGCACCCGGGCGAAGCCGAGGGCCTGGCGGGGGCCGAGGATCCAGCAGCCGGCGGCCGGGATGTCGAGCTCGACGGTCGGGTCGCCGGTGTCGCCACCGCCCCGGCTGCGGGTCGGGTGCGGGAACCACACCGGCACGCCGTCGACGATCTCCACCAGCTCCTGGAAGTCGGCGAAGTTCATCTCCATGTAGTGGTGGATGGGGATGGCGAAGTTGGCGAAGATCGTCTCCACGAGCCGCTCGGCGCCACCGGTCTCGAAGGCCGAGTTGATGCGGGCCCGGGTGGTGTGGCCGGGGATGTCGACCAGCAGGTCGCGGGGGAAGGACAGGACCTGCGCCGTCACCGCCGCCGGGTCGAGCCGCAGGACCATGATCGAGTCGGTCCGCTTGCTGCCGTTCTCCCGGTCCTCGCTGGCCGACCCCTGGGCGCCGGTGCCGTCGTCGACCCCGACGATCAGGAAGTTCTGGGCGTCGCCCGCCTCCAGCTCGTCGGACTTGAGCACGCCCTCGGTGAAGACGTTGCGCTTGAGGTGCGACACCGTGTCGTTGGAGTAGGCCAGCGCGCCGGCGGTGACGGCGGCGGCCACGACGGCCATGGCGTTGATCGTGATCAGCAGCCGCTGCGGCCACGTCCGCCGCTGCCTGGCTCCCCGCCGTCCTCTCACCACCCCCCGAAACCTACCGCTCGACCGGAAGCCCCAGGCCGCGGCTGATCACCAGGCGCTGCACCTCGCTGGTGCCCTCGCCGATCTCCAGGATCTTGGAGTCGCGGTAGTGCCGGCTGACCGGGGTCTCGTCCATGAAGCCGTAGCCGCCGAAGACCTGGGTGGCGTGGCGGGTGGCGGTGACGGCGGCCTCGGTGGCGTGGAGCTTGGCCATGGCCGCGGCCTGGGCGTAGGGCTTGCCGGTGTCGTGCAGCCAGGCGGCCTGGTAGGTGAGCAGGCGGGCGGTCTCGGCCATGACGGCCAGGTCGGCGCAGCGGAAGGCGGTGGCCTGGTAGGCGCCGATCGGGCGGCCGAAGGCGTTGCGCTCCTTGGCGTAGGCGACCGACTCGTCGAGGCAGCCCTGGATCACGCCGACGGCCAGGGCGGCGATGGCGATGCGGCCCTCGTCGAGGATCGACAGGAAGCCGGCAAATCCCCGACCGCGCTCTCCGAGCAGGTGGTCCTCGGGGAC
>JBQGCF010000049.1:0-8483 GCA_052038315.1 Iamia sp. | reverse complement strand
GGCGTCGATGGTGACCTGGTGCTCGTGGCGGTACGACGGGGAGGCCTGGAGCCGGGCCACGGCGTCGGCGTCGGCGGCCGGGTCGCCCCGGCGAGGGGCGGTGCCGGCCATCGGCTGCGAGCGGACCTCGGCGCCGTGCCGGGCGACCAGCAGCTCGGGGCTGGCGCCGACGAAGCCGTCGACCAGGAAGGTGAAGCAGCCGGGGAAGCCGAGGCGGAGGCGGCGGACGACGGCGGCCACGTCGATCGGGGCGTCGGCCTCGACGGTGATCTCCCGGGCCAGGACCACCTTCTCCAGGCGACCGGATCGGATCTGCTCGGTGGCGGTGGCCACGGCGTCGCACCACTCGGCCGGGGGCCGGGCGCTGGCCACGGCGAAGCGACCGGGCCCGGGGCGGGGGGCCGGGGGCGCGGCCAGGGCGTCGAGGTCGACGGTGGCCGGGTCCGGCGGCTCGTCCTCGGTGCCGACGGTGGTGATCCACCCCGTCCCGTCCGGTCCGACGACGACGGTGGTGGCCGGCACGACCAGCTCGGCCGGGGCGCCGGGCCGGAAGGGGAGGGCGCCGACGGCGACGGGACCGGAGCCGGGCCGGTCGACCGGATCGTCGACCTCGGCGTCGGCCAGCGCGGCGGTGACGACGTCGATCGGGCCGCGGAGGGCGACTTCCCGGCCCCCGATCGTCGTGCCGTCGGCCCGGGCGAACAGCACGCCGTCGTCGCCGGCCACCGCACCGGGGTCGACCGGCTCCGGCAGCGGCCGGGTGACGGCGCGGAGCCTCACGCCCGGGTCGCGGTGATCAGCCGGGCGATGCCGACGCTGAGGAGGTCGTGGCGGGCGTCGGTGAAGCCGACCTGGTCGAGCATCCCCAGCATCCGCTCGGCCGAGGGCAGGTACGACACCGACTTGGGCAGGTAGCGGTAGGCGGCCGGGTCCGACAGCAGCCCGCCGATCCTGGGCACGACCTTGCCGAAGTAGATGCCGTGGCCGAAGCGCAGGAGCGGGTTGGGCGGCTCGGCCACCTCGAGCAGGGCGATGCGGCCGCCGGGGCGGACGACCCGGGCCAGCTCGGCGAAGAAGCGGGGCAGCTCCTCCAGGTTGCGGAGGGCGAAGCCGCAGGTGATGCCGTCGACCGAGGTGTCCGGGACCGGGAGGCGGAGCACGTCGGCGTGGATCAGCGGCGCGTTGGTGCGGGCGGCGACGAGCATGCCGAAGGACAGGTCCACGCCGATCGGGAGGTGGCCGCTGCGGATCAGCTCGGTGCACAGGTCGCCGGTGCCGCAGGCCAGGTCGAGGACCCGGGCGCCGGGGTCGAGGGCCAGGGCCCGCACCGTCTTCTTCCGCCAGCCGACGTCCATCCGGAACGTCATGACCCGGTTCACCAGGTCGTAGCGGGGGGCGATGGTGTCGAACAGGGCCCGCACCGCCTCGACCTTCTCCTCGCCCTCGGGGAGGTGGTCGGCGTCGGGCAGGGCCCCCTTCGCCAGGGGGCGACCGGTCGTCGGGGCGGGGCTCACCCCGGCGACCTTACGGGCGTTGTGGGCGACCGCTCACCTTCTGGAAGGATCGCCGGCCGTGGGTCGAGCGTTCGCCATCCTGCTGCCGCCGTCGGAGGGCAAGGCGTCCGGGGGGCGTGGCGCGCCGTGGCGGCCGGGCCGGGGCGTCCTGCCGGAGCTCGACGAGCATCGGGCGACCGTGCTGGCCGCCCTGGGCGGGGGCGTGGCCGGAGCGCCGACCCGGAGGGCGATCGACCGCTACACCGGCGTGCTCTACCGGGAGCTCGACGCCGCCTCGCTCGACGGCGCCGCCCGTCGCCGGCTGAGCAGCACGACGCTGATCGCGTCCGGCCTCTGGGGCCTGGTCGGGCCCAACGACCCGATCCCGGACTACCGGCTCAAGATGGGCGCCGGCCTCCCCGGGTTGGGGAAGATGTCGACCTTCTGGCGCCCCCACCTGACCGCGGCGCTGGCCGAGCGGCTGGCCGGCCGGGTCGTCTGGGACCTGCTGCCCAACGAGCACGCCGCCGCCTGGAACCCCGGCCAGGTCCCGCTGGCCCGGCGCATCACCGTCCGCTTCGTCACCGCCGACGGCTCGACGGTCTCCCACTGGAACAAGCTCCTGAAGGGCAGCCTCGTCCGCCACCTGGCCGCGACCGGGCTCACCGACCACCACGGGCTGGCGGCCTTCGACCACCCCAGCGGCTACCGCTACGACGCCACCGCGACCGTCACCGACGGCCGCCACACCAGCGTGGTGATGCGGGAGACGCCCTAGCCGGCCGCCTCGGCCTGGGCCTTGGCCCAGCGGTAGTCGGCCTTGCCGGCGGGGGAGCGGACCAGCTGGTCGACGAAGACGAAGGCCTTGGGCAGCTTGTACCGGGCGACGTGCTTCTCGGCCTCGGCGAGCAGCCCCTCCTCGTCGGGCGCCGCCCCCTCGACGAGCTGGACGACGGCGACGACCTCGGAGCCCCAGCGGTCGGACGGCCGACCGGTGACCACGACGTCGGCCACCGACGGGTGCGGCGCCAGGGCCATCTCGACCTCCTCGGCGAAGATCTTCTCGCCGCCGGAGTTGATCGTGACCGAGTCCCGGCCGAGCAGCTCGATGATGCCGTCCTCGCGCCACCGGGCCCGGTCGCCGGGGACGGCGTAGCGGACCCCGTCGATCACCGGGAAGGTGCGGGCCGTCTTGTCGGCGTCGCCCAGGTACCCGAGCGGGACGTAGCCGCGCTGGGCCAGCCAGCCGATCTCGTCCTCGCCGGGGGTGAGCAGCCGGCCGATCGACTCGTCGACGACGACGGTGTCGGGCCCGGGGGTGAAGGTGCCGGTGCTGGCCGCCCCCTTGACCGACGTCTGCCCCATCTGGGCGCCGGTCTCCGACGAGCCGACGGCATCGAGGACGATGATGTTCGGCAGCAGCTCGAGCAGCTGCTCCTTGAGGGCGGCGGTGAGCGGCGCACCCCCGTTGACCACCGCGAACAGCGCCGACAGGTCACGGGGTCGGGCCCGCAGCTCCTCGATCAGCGGTCGGGCGAAGGCGTCGCCGACCAGCTGGAGGGTGTTGACGCCCTCGGCCTCGGCCTGGTCCCAGACCGCGGCGGCGTCGAGGCCGGCCGGGTTGTCGGGGATGACGATCGCCCCGCCGCTCGTGAAGGTGTTGAAGGTCAGCCACTGGGCGGCGCCGTGCATCAGCGGTGGCGTGAGGGCGGCGCGGGGACCGGCCGGGCCGATGGCGCCGACGATCGACTCGTAGGACTGGTGGACGTCGGCCGAGCCGAAGGGGCGCCCGCCCATGGCCCCGACGTAGATGTCGTGCTGGCGCCAGAGCACGCCCTTGGGCATGCCGGTGGTGCCACCGGTGTAGAGGATGTAGAGGTCGTCGCCGACGGGGGTGCGGTCGTCCAGGGGCGACGACGGGGCGGCGGCGAGGGCGGTCTCGTAGTCGACGGCCCCGTCGAGCAGGTCGTTGCCGGTCTCGTCGGCCACCTGGACCAGCAGCCGGAGGTCGGGTAGGTCGGCCCGGATCTCGGCGAGCAGCGGGGCGAAGCGGGCGTGGTAGACGAGGCCGACGGCGCCCGAGTCCTTCAGCAGGTACAGCAGCTCCTCGGCGACGTAGCGGTAGTTGACGTTGAAGGCGCCGACCCGGGCCGCGCTGGCCCCGATCATCCCCTCGACGTACTCGTTGCCGTTGTGGAGGTAGAGCCCGATGTGGTCGAGGTGGCTCTCGTGGCCGCCCAGCCCGTCGCGCTCGGAGCGGGCGCCCAGCCCGGCGTCGGCCAGGACGTGGGCCAACCGGGTGCTGCGGTCGAGGACGTCGGCGTAGGTGAGCCGCCTGTCCCGGAAGACGATCGCCTCCCGGTCGGGGTGGGCGGCGGCGACGGCGCCGACGACGCCGGCGAGGGTGAACTCCTGGGGCACGGGGGCTTGTCCTCCGGGGGTGCGGTGTGACGCCCGACCCTAGGAGACGACCTGACGCCCCGTCAGGCTGGCTCGCGCCGTCCCCCGGACCCAGGCGTGGTCGACCTTGCCGGAGGGGAGGCGACGGACCTCGGCCACGGTCACGACGCCTCGCGGCACCTTGAACGAGGCCAGGTGCTCGCGGCAGTGGGCGTCGAGGTCGTCGGCGTCGACCAGCCGGCCCGGGCGGGCCGCCACCACGGCGACGACCCGCTCGCCCCAGCGCTCGTCGGGCACGCCGACCACGGCGGCGTCGAACACCGCCGGGTGGGCCTTCAGCACGGCCTCCACCTCGTCGGGGAAGACCTTCTCGCCGCCGGTGTTGATCGAGCTGGCCCCCCGGCCGAGGAGGGTGACGGTGCCGTCGGCCTCGACCCGGCCCAGGTCGCCGGGGACGGCCCAGCGCTCGCCGTGGATCACCGGGAAGGTGGCCGCCGTGCGGTCGGGGTCGTTGCGGTAGCCGAGGGGGATGTGGCCCCTGCGGGCGATCAGCCCGATGCGGCCGGTGTCGATGCCGGGGATCAGCGGCTCGAGCTCCTCGTCGAGCACGGCGGTGTGCTCGCCCAGCGGGAAGCGGGCGGCGGGAGCGGCGACCTGGCCGGGCCAGGCCACGGCGTTGCCCTGCCCGCCGGTCTCGGAGGTGCCGTAGCCGTCGACCACGGCGACCCACGGCAGGTGGCCGACCAGCTCGGCCCGGACGGCGGGGGAGAGCACGGCACCGCCGGAGACGATGGCGACCAGGCTCTCCAGGGCCCAGCGCTCGGGGCTGGCCGTCAGGGCGTCGGCGAGGGGGCGGGCGAAGGCGTCGCCGACGATGACGATCAGGCTCGCCTGCTCGGCCACGGCCAGGTCCCAGAGGTCCTCGGCCACGAACGTCGACGACGGCAGGGTCACCACGGTGCCCCCGGCGAGCAGGGTGCCGAGGGCGACCCACTGGGCCGTGCCGTGGATCAGGGGCGAGGCGGTCACGGCCCGGGAGCGGCCGCCGACGGCCCGCTCGGCCAGCTCGGTCGGGGTGTGGGGGACGTCGGGCGGCTCGCCGTCGAGCACGGCCGCGCCCCGGCCGGCGCCGAGGGCGGCGAAGAGGATGTCCTCGTGGCGCCACTCGACGCCCTTGGGCATGCCGGTCGTACCGCCGGTGTAGCGCAGGTAGCGGGCGGCGCCGCCCCGCCCGGTGGCGTCGGGCCGCCCGCCGCCGGCCCCGGCTGCGGCGGCCAGCCGGTCCTCGTGCCCGGGGCCCCGGCCGACCAGGGCCACGACCTCGTGGCCGTCGGCGGCCAGGGCGGCGACGGCGGGGTCGACGGCGTCGCCCAGGTCGGGGCCGTGGAGGACGACACGGGGTCGGGCGTCGGCGAGGAGGTACGTCATCTCGGCCGCCGTGTAGCGGTAGTTGACGTTGAAGGGGACCGCCCGCAGCTTGTAGGCGGCGAGCAGGGCCTCGATGTGCTCGTGCCCGTTGCGCAGGGCGATCCCGACCCGGTCGCCGGGCCCCACGCCGTGGTCGGCGAGGACCGCGGCCAGCCGATCGGCCCGCTGGTCGAGCTGGGCGAAGCTGAGGCGCGCCGCACCGGCCACCACCGCCTCGCGATCACCGACCCGGTCGACCACCCCTTCGAACAGGTCGGCCAGGTTCCAGCTCCTGGCCATGGCGCGACGGTAGTGAGACCACCGTGGCGCTGAGCAATCAGTCGGTCGCGCCCGGCGATCAGGAGGCGTAGGTTCCGACCTCATGAGCGATGGGATCACCTTCGGCGTGTTCGTGCCCCAGGGCTGGAAGACGGAGCTGGCGTCGGTCGACGGGGCCGAGGCCCAGTGGCAGGCGCTGGTCGACGTGGGCGTGCGGGCCGAGGAGCTCGGCTTCGACCACATCTGGGTCTACGACCACGTCCACAACGTCCCGGTCCCGGCCCAGGAGGCGGTGTTCGAGTGCTGGACGACGCTGGCCGCCCTGTCCCAGCGGACCAGCCGCATCGGCCTCGGCCAGATGGTCGGCTGCACCAGCTACCGGAACCCGTCGCTGCTGGCCAAGATCACCTCGACCCTCGACGTGGTGTCGGGCGGGCGGCTCGTGTGGGGCATCGGCGCCGGCTGGTACGAGCAGGAGTACCGGGCCTACGGCTACGAGTTCCCCTCGGCCCGGGTCCGCATCGAGACGATGGAGGACTGCGTCGAGATCGTCACCCGCATGTGGCGGGAGGGGGAGACGACCTACGACGGCACGCACCTGTCCGTCCACGGCGCCCAGTGCGACCCGAAGCCGCTCGGCTCGCCGCAGGTGTGGATCGGTGGGGGCGGCGAGAAGCGGACCCTGCGGGTCGTGGCCAAGCACGCCACCCACTCCAACTGGGGCGGCTCGCCGGAGGAGTGGGCCCGCAAGTCGGCGATCCTCGACGAGCACTGCGCGGCCGTCGGGCGCGACCCGGCCTCGATCACCCGCACGATCTCGGGTGAGATCTTCCTGCGGGCGACCGAGGCCGAGATCGGCAACGGGTCACGGTCGTTCTGGGGGGAGCCGTTCGAGACGTGGTCGGCGTCCAACTTCGTGGGCACGCCCGAGCAGGTCGTGGCCAAGATGCAGGCCTACGTCGACGCCGGCTGCCGGGGCTTCGTCCCCTGGTGCGCCGACTACCCGGACCACGAGACGATGGAGCTCTTCGCCACCGAGGTCATCCCCGCCCTCCGCTGACCGTTCCGTGTGCGCGTTCCTACCTGTGCGGCGTGTTTTCGCACACGGAACGGGTCACTCGTAGTAGCGGAAGACGACGTTGGCGACGCAGGACGGCTTGGGCGCGCCCTCGACCTCGTAGGTGAAGGTCATCGAGACCTGGGCGCCGCCGGGGATGTCGTCGACGGCGGTCAGCTCGGCGCCGAGGCGGAGCTTGGCCCCGACCGGCACCGGCGACGGGAAGCGGACCTTCTCGCAGCCGTAGTTCACGCCCATCTTGATCCCGTCGACCCGCATGATCTGGGGGGCGAGGACCGGGCCCAGCGACAGCGTGAGGTAGCCGTGGGCGATCGGGCCGCCGAAGGGCGACTCGGCGTTGGCCCGCTCGACATCGACGTGGATCCACTGGTGGTCGCCGGTGGCGTCGGCGAAGGTGTTCACCCGCTCCTGGGTGATCTCGAGGTAGTCGGAGTAGCCGAGGTGGGTGCCCACCAGCTCCTTCAGGCCGCTGATGCCCTGGATGATCGTCGTCATGGGGGCATCATGGCCCACGTGAGCGGAGGCGACCCATCCGAGCTGACGACCCGTCAGGACCTCGTCGGCGTGGTGCTGGCCGCCGGCGCCGGCAGCCGGCTGGCGCCGCTGAGCCGGCTGCGGCCCAAGGCGCTGTGCCCGGTGGGCGGGCGGCCGCTGGTCGACCACGCCCTGGCCCGCGTCACACCGCACGTCGGCGAGGTGGCGGTCAACGTCCACCACGGCCGGCTGCTGATGGAGGCCCACCTCACCCGGGCCGGCGCCGCGGTGCACCCCCACGTCTCGGTCGAGCCCGGGGAGGCCCGGGGCACCGCCGGCGCCCTCGGCCTGCTGCGACCGTGGATCGACGGGCGGGGCGTGCTGCTCACCAACGCCGACGCCTGGCTGCCCGCCGACCTGACCGCCTTCGTCGACGGGTGGGACGGCGAGCGGGTGCGGCTGCTGTGCGTCGAGGACGCCGAGCGGGGCGACTTCGGGACGCAGCGCTACTGCGGCGCCGCCCTGCTGCCGTGGTCGCTGGTCGCCCCGCTGGGCGAGGAGCCCTCGGGGCTCTACGAGGTGATGTGGCGGGCCGAGGCCGAGGCCGGCCGGCTCGACCTGGCCACCCACGACGGGCCGTTCGTCGACTGCGGCACGGTGGCCGACTACCTCGCCGCCAACCTGGCGTCCTCGGGTGGCGAGCCCGTGGTCGACGAGGCCGCCCGGCTGGGCGAGGGCTGCGAGATCGTCCGCTCGGTCGTGTGGGGCGATGCCGAGGTCGCTCCGGGCGAGCGGCTCGTGGACGCCGTCCGGGCCGGAACCGTCACGGTCCTCGTCCGCTAGGGGTGGTAGGCCGGGGCGATGCGTCGTGCCCCGGTCGCCCTCGCCGTCGTCCTCGCCCTGGTGGCGGGCTGCTCGTCGGGTGACGACGACGTGGCGAACCCGGACCCGACGACGACCACGGAGGCGGCGGCCACGACGACCACCGAGGTCGATCCTGGGGAGGTCGTGCCCGGCGAGGAGTGGGTCGTCGCCGACCCGGCCGACCACGGCATCGACCCCGCCGGGCTGGAGGCGGCCCGGGAGTACGCCTTCGCCGACGGCAAGGAGACCCAAGGCGTGGTGGTGGTCCACCAGGGCGAGATCGTGGCCGAGTGGTACGCCGGCGGGTCCGACGCCGACTCGTGGGCGGCCAGCTGGTCGATGGCCAAGAGCTTCACCAGCGCCGCGGTCGGCATCGCCATCGAGGAGGGACTGATCGCCGGGGTCGACGAGCCGGCGGCCACCTACCTCACCGACTGGGCCGGCACCGACCGGGCCGCCATCACCGTCGAGGACCTGCTCCAGATGTC
>JBQGCF010000048.1:0-1587 GCA_052038315.1 Iamia sp. | reverse complement strand
CCCCCCTGGGCGGGGCCGGTCACCCGGCGGTGGTCGCCGCCGCCCCCGCGGTGCTGGCCGCCGGGGGGTGGGGGGTCGACGCCCTCGTGGCCGGCGGCCTGACGGCGGCGGTGGCCGAGCCCTGCCTGACGTCGCTAGCCGGCGGCGGCTTCGCCCTCGTCCGCACGCCGGGCGAGGAGGTGCTGGTCGACTTCTTCGTCGACACCCCCGGCCGGGGCCTGGCCGATCGACCCGTCCCCCACTTCGACGAGGTCGTCGTCCGCTTCGAGGCCGCCACCCAGACCTTCCACTGCGGCCCGGGGTCGATCGCCGTGCCCGGCTGCCTCCCCGGCTACCGCCACCTCCACGAGCGCTTCGGACGCCTGCCCCTGGCCGACGTGGTCGCCCCGGCCGCCCGCCTGGCCGCCGCCGGCGTCGCGCTGGCGCCCCGCCAGGCGGGCATCGTCGCCCTGCTCGAGCCGATCCTGCTCCGGACCGAGGCGGGCCGGGCCCTCTTCGCCCCGGCCGGCCGGCTGCTCGGTGCCGGCGACGTGCTGCGCAACCCCGACCTGGCCGGGGTGCTGGCCGCCCTCGGCGCCGGCGAGGACGTCTCCTTCGCCTCCGGGCCGGTGGCCGACGCCCTGCTCGCCGTCACCGCCGACGACGGGCTGGTCACCGCCGAGGACCTGGCCGCCTACGCCGTCGTCGAGCGGCCGCCGCTGGAGGTGGGCTGGCGGGGCCGGCGGGTGCTGACCAACCCGGCGCCGTCGTTCGGCGGGACGCTGGTCGCCGCCGCCCTGGCCCGGCTCGACGACGTCGACCTCCCGCCGGGCGACCCCCGCTGGGTCGACGCCCTCGTGGCGGTGACGGCCGACGGCGACGCCCGCCGGGCCGCGATCCTCGGCGGCGGGTCCGGCGGCCGGCCGGCGTCGGCGCGCGGCACGACGCACATCAGCGTCTGGGACGGGGCCGGCGGGGCGGCGTCGATGACGACCTCCAACGGCGAGTGCTCGGGCGACGTCCTCCCGGGCACCGGGATCCTGGCCAACAACGTCCTGGGCGAGGAGGACCTCCACCCCGACGGCTTCCACGCCACCCCGCCCGGCCTGCGGGTCGCCTCGATGATGTCGCCGACCCTGGTCGTCGGGCCCGACGGCGGCACCGAGGTGGTCGTGGGCAGCGGCGGCAGCAAGCGGATCCGGTCCACCGTCGTCCAGGTCCTCGTCAACGTCCTGGTCCACGGGCTCGACCCGCGCGCCGCGGTCGAGGCGCCCCGTGCCCACTGGGACGGCGACCACACCGAGGTCGAGCCCGGCCACCCGGCCACCGCCCTCGACGCCCTCGCCGCCCGGGGACCGGTCAACGCCTGGCCCGGGCCGAGCGTCTACTTCGGCGGCGCCCACCTCGTCGTCCCCGGCGTGGGGGCGGCCGGCGACCCGCGCCGCGACGGAGCGCCGTAGCGCCCTACGGGACGGTCACCTCGGTGGCCTCGCGCAGGACGATGCCGGTGGCCAGGCGGAGGAGCGGCTCGACGTCGCCCTGGAGGACGACGAGGACGTCGGGGGCCAGGCCGTCGACGACCTGGGCCCGGCCCCGGCCGACCCGGAC
>JBQGCF010000047.1:0-10449 GCA_052038315.1 Iamia sp. | reverse complement strand
CTACGAGGCCGCTCGCGCCGCGACGGTCTGGAACGCCCGCCTCCCCGACCGCTTCCCCGACCTCGTCGTGCAGGCCCACGACGTCGCCGACGTGCAGGCCGCGCTGCGCCACGCCGCCGCCCACGACCTCCGGGTCGGCGTGCGCTCCGGAGGCCACAGCTGGGCCGCCAACCACGTGCGCGACGGCGGCCTGCTGCTCGACGTCAGCCGGCTGGCCGACGTCGCCGTCGACGCCGCCGCCGGCACCGCCGTCGTCGGTCCCGGCACCAAGGGCCACGAGCTGTGCCTGCAGCTGGCCGACCACGGCCTCTTCTTCCCCGCCGGCCACTGCAAGGGCGTGGCCGTCGGCGGCTACCTCCTCCAGGGCGGCTACGGCTGGAACAGCCGCGTGCTCGGCCCGGCCTGCGAGAGCGTGATCGGCATCGACGTGGTCACCGCCGACGGCCGGCTCGTCCACGCCGACGCCACCGAGAACGCCGACCTCTACTGGGCCGCTCGGGGCGCCGGGCCCGGCTTCTTCGCCGTGGTCGTCGCCTTCCACCTACAGCTCCACCCGCTGCCGAGGGCGATCGGGTCGAGCGTCGTCGCGTACCCGATCGCCCTGCTCGACGAGGTCTACACCTGGGCCCGCTCGATCAGCGCCGACATCGACCGACGGGTCGAGCTGCAGATCCTGATGTCCCGCGAGTTCGAGGGGCTGGGCATCCACGAGCCGGCCATCGTCCTGGCCTCGCCGGTGTTCGCCGACAGCGACGAGGAGGCCGAGGCCGCCGTCGCCCTCCTCGCCACCTGCCCGGTGGTCGACCAGGCCCTGTTCGCCGTGCCCTACGCCCCGGCCCGGATGGACGAGTGGTACGAGGCGGTCATGCACACCTACCCGGCCGGGTTCCGCTACGCCACCGACAACATGTGGACCCACGCCCCGGCCGAGGACCTGCTGCCCGGGCTGCGCCGCATCGCCGAGACCCTGCCCCCGGCGCCCAGCCACTTCCTCTGGCTGGGGTGGGGGCCGTCGCCCGAGCGCCAGGACATGGCCTACTCGATGGAGGACGAGGTCTACCTGGCCCTCTACGGCGTGTGGGAGGACCCGGCCGACGACGAGGTCCACGGCGACTGGGCCCGCAGCAACATGGCGGCCATGGAGCACCTGGCCACCGGCATCCAGCTGGCCGACGAGAACCTGGGCCAGCGGCCGGCGCCGTTCGCCACCGCCCCGAACATGGAGCGCCTCGACGCGGGGCGGGCGGAGTGGGACCCGGCCGGCCGCTTCCACCCGTGGATGGGGCGGGCATGACCGCACCCGGCCGCGAGCCGTACCTCGGCTACCGGGGCGACGACCACGACACCCCGTGGGCCGGCTCCTACGACGAGGCGATGGCGCCGCTCGCCCCCCACGTCGTCGATGCGGTGAGCACGGGCGCCGTGGCCCCGGCCCTGTTCACGCCGGTCGAGGAGGTCGGCTCGATGGTCGAGGGCGACGAGCCGGTCGAGACCGGGCTGAGCGTCCACCCCGACGGCTCGATCACGGTCAACGTCCGCACGCCGATGCCGGGCGTGACGCCGGGGATGTGGGACTGGTGGTTCGGCTGGCACGGCTGCGACGACCGCCGCTACAAGCTGTGGCACCCGCAGGCCCACCTCAGCGCCCGGTGGCAGGACGGGGGCGACGACGAGCGCTACGTCGGCCGCACCTCGCTGGTGGTCGAGTACCTCGGGGCGACCCTCGCCCACGCCGCCATCCGGTTCGTGCCGCCGGGCGAGATGGGCTTCGCCGAGGCCGACCTCGCCGGGCAGGTGGCGATCTGCGCCCGCACCGGCTCGTCGCAGCACCCGGTCGACCTGGGCTGGCTGGTGCACCACGTGCGACCCGTCGAGGGTGGGAGCGAGATGCGGAGCCGCTTCTGGCTCGGCGGCCGCCACACCGCGCCCCGCCGGTCCAACCCGGTGCTGGACCGGGTCGTGCCGCCGGTCGCCAACCGCGTGGTCTCGCTCGACGCCCGCGCCGCGACCGAGCTCCTCGTCCACTGCGCCCAGGAGATGTCCCACCTCGCCGCCCGGCTCCCCGGGCTGCACGAGACGTTCAGTTGAGCGCCTGCGACGACTCGGACCGGGCGGCAAGGTTCGACATCGCTCGGTGTAAGACTGAAGGGTCTTGCCACTGCGAGATGACGAGGCTCGGAGATGAAGCCGCTCACCGTCTTTCTTTCGTCGACGTGCTACGACCTGCGAGATGCACGCAGCGTGATCGAGGCACGGTTGACTCAGGCCGGGCATCAGGCCATCAGAAGTGAGCACCATGACGTGCTCTACGACCCGGCGGACCACACGCATGCGAACTGCCTCAGCGACGTCGCCGAGGCAGACGTGCTGGTGCTCGTCGTCGGCGGCCGATGGGGCGGGGAGCTGGTCCCGGACGCACAGCTTTCGATGGACGCAGCCTCGAAGGGCGACGACGACCTGAGAGCGTTCCTCGACATCCATCGGGTCTCTGTGACACAGGCGGAGGTCCTCCAGGCGATCCATGCCAGGATCCCCATCTACACGCTCGTGCGGGAAGACGTCTGGCAGGACCGAAACGCGTACATCAGGAACAGCAAGGCCGGTGTTGCCGAAGCGATCTATCCATCGATCGAGAAGGCGGGAACCGAGGAGCACATCTTCGGTTTTCTCTCCTTCCTGCAGCGCCGACCGAGGAACAACGTCTTGATGACGTTCGCAGAGGCACCGGCTGCCATCGAGCTCGTGATCCACCAGCTCTCGGGTCTCTTTCGACGAGTGCTCGCAGAGCGCCGGATGAACGGGGCCGGCCTCGACCTCCGCCCAACTCAGCTGAGCGCCACAGAGCAGCACATCGAACGAATGGTTCGGCTCACATCCGAGCTTGATGGCCGCGGCATCGAAAGCGCCTTCAGCGGGTCCGTCGCTCGCTCGTTCCACGGGTCGACGACGCCCAACCACGACATCGACCTGCTCCTGTTCATCGCCAGCGATCGAGCCGGCGAGGTCATCGACCTCGCTTCGGAACTCGGGATGACGATGCCGTACGAGGATCCACTCCGCTACGCCGACGAGGCCGACCAGCTTCGCCTCGACTGGGACGGCACCTCGGTCGACGTGTTCTTTCACTCCCATGAGTTTCACAACTCGTGTCGAGAACGCGTTGTGTGGCGCGAGCTTCGGCCTGGCGCCGGGGCACGAATCCTCTCGGCCGAGGATTCCATAGTGCTGTCACTACTGCTCGGCGACGTACCCACGGCTCTGGAGACGGCGGCCAACATCGGGCGCCCGCTCGACCTGGCCTACGTGGAGACCTGGCGAGACCATCTCGGCATCGAGTACTCGATGCCGAACACGAGCCAACCGTTCAGTTGACCTGCTTCTCCCGGCCCTCCCAGTAGGGCTCCCGGAGCTTGAACTTCTGGAGCTTGCCGGTGGCGGTGCGGGCCAGCTCGGAGCGGAACTCGATCCGCTTGGGGATCTTGTAGCCGGCGAGCTTGGGCCGGCAGTGCTCCCTCAGCTCGTCCTCGGTGACCGTCTCGCCCGGCGCCAGCACGACCAGGCCGAGCACCAGCTCGCCCCACTTCTCGTCGGGCACGCCGATCACCGCCGCCTCGGCCACCGCCGGGTGGCTGAACAGGGCGTCCTCGACCTCGATGGACGAGACGTTCTCGCCGCCCGAGATGATCACGTCCTTCTTGCGGTCCGAGATGGTGACGTAGCCGGCGTCGTCGATCGACCCGCCGTCGCCGGTGTGGAAGAAGCCGTCCTTGATCGCCTCGGCGGTGGCGTCGGGCTGCTCCCAGTAGCCCTCCATCACCATGTTGGCCCGGGCCGTCACCTCGCCCTGGCCGGTGACGGCGACGGTGACGCCCAGCGCCGGGGCCCCGGCCCGGGACAGCAGCCTGGCCCGCTCCCCCGGCTCGAGGTCGTCCCACTCGGAGCGGCCCCGGTTCATGGTCAGCAGCGGCGCCGTCTCGGTCAGGCCGTAGATCTGGATGAACTCCCAGCCCAGCTCGGTCTCGACCCGCTCGATGGTGCGGGTGGGCGGCGGGGCGCCGGCCACGACGATCCGGGTGGTGCCGGCACCCGGCACGGAGGAGAAGTCCGGGGCGGCGTCGAGCACGGCGTTGACCACCGCCGGGGCCCCGCACATCACGGTGACGCCGTGGCGCTCGACCCGGCGCAGGATCTCGGCCCCGTCGACCTTGCGCAGCACGACCTGGGTGGCCCCCATGCCCGTCGTGGCGTAGGGCATGCCCCAGCCGTTGCAGTGGAACATCGGGAGCGTGTGGAGGTAGGTGTCGCGGTCGTTGATGCCCGCCTGCCAGCCGAAGGTGGTGGCGTTGAGCCAGAGGCTGCGGTGCGTCTGCTGCACGCCCTTGGGCCGGGCGGTGGTGCCCGACGTGTAGTTGATCGTGGCCGTGACGTCCTCGTCGGGCTCCCAGGGCGCCGGCTCCGAGGACCAGTCGAGGAGGGCGTCGTCGGCCTCGGTGCCGATCTCGGCCCTGTGGGCCACGTCGATGCCGTCGACGGCGGCGGCGACCTCGGGGTCGTACAGCAGCACCGAGGCGCCCGAGTGCTCGACGATGTAGGCGATCTCCTCGCGGGCCAGGCGGAAGTTGATCGGGACGTAGGTCCGGCCCCACCCCGACACGCCCCAGAACCCGGCCAGCAGGCGGGCCGCGTTCTGCGACACGACGGCGACCCGCTCCCCCTTGCCGACGCCGAGGCGGTCGAGCCCGGCGGCCTGGGCCCGGGCCCGGGCGGCCAGCTCGGCGTAGGTCAGCGACCCGAGCGACGGGGCCGGCTGGTCGGGCTCGTCGACCACGGCGACGCGGTCCGGGTAGACGACCTCGGCCCGATCGAGGAAGTCACGGACGGTCAGAGGCACCTTCATGCGGCGGAGGGTAGACCTGTCGCATGCGCATCGGGATCTTCGGCGGCGACGTCGCCGCCACCGGCACCATCGACGACCACATCGCCGCCGCCCGCCGGGCCGCCGACGACGGCTTCACCGGGTTCTGGCTCCCCCAGATCTTCGGCTACGACGCCCTCACCGTCCTCGCCCTGATCGGGCGCGAGGTGCCGGGCATCGAGCTGGGCACCGCCGTGGTCCCGACCTACCCCCGCCACCCCGCCGCCCTCGCCGCCCAGGCCGTCACCACCAACGAGGCGACCGACGGCCGGCTCCTGCTCGGCATCGGGCTGAGCCACCAGATCGTCATCGAGATGATGTACGGCATGTCGTTCGCCAAGCCGCTGCGGCACATGCGCGAGTACCTGTCGATCCTGATGCCGCTGATCCACGACGGGGCCGCCGACGTCGAGGGCGAGACCCTCACCGGCCGGGTCGGCCTCTCGATGGCCCAACGGCGCAGCTTCCCCGTCCTACTGGCCGCCCTCGGGCCGAAGATGCTCGAGCTGGCCGGCTCGGTCGCCGACGGCACGGTCACGTGGATGACCGGTCCGGCCACCCTGTCGAGCCACATCGTCCCGTCGATCACCGCGGCGGCGGAGGCCGCCGGCCGCGGCGCCCCCCGCATCGTCGGTGCCCTGCCCGTCCTCGTCACCGACGACGAGGGCGACGGCCGGGTCCGGGCCGGCAAGGCCTTCGCCGTCTACGACACCCTGCCGTCGTACAAGGCGATGCTCGACCGCGAGGGCGCCGGCGGCCCGGCCGACGTGGCCCTGGTCGGCGACGAGGCATCGGTCGGCGAGCAGCTCGACGCCATGGTCGCCAGCGGCATCACCGACTTCGTCGCCGTCGAGTACAGCCGCGACCCCGACGAGACGGCCCGCACCCGCGCCTTCCTGCAGTCGCGGATCTAGGGCGTCGGAGTCGCGGCCCGCCGGACGATGAGGAGGTCGTGACACCGGAACCGGCGTCGGCGTCCGATGCGGGCGCGGCGCTGCTCGAGCTCTACGACCGGGCCCTGCCCGAGGTCTACGGCTACCTGCTGCCCCGCTGCGGGAGCGTGGCCACCGCCGAGGACGTCACCTCGGAGACCTTCCTCGCCGCCGTCGACGCCGTCCAGCGCGGCGCGGTCCCCCACCTCAGCGTGGCCTGGCTGATCGGCGTGGCCCGCCACAAGCTGGTCGACCACTGGCGGCGCACGGCCCGGGAGGAGCGGCGGGCGGTGCGGCTGGCGACCGAGCCCGACACCGGTGTCGACGACCCGTGGGACCTGGAGGTCGACGCCACCGTCGCCCGTGACGTCCTCGCCGGGCTGGGCGCCCACCACCGGGCGGCGCTGACCCTGCGCTACCTCGACGGGCTCAGCGTCCCCGAGGTCGCCCGCCACCTCGACCGCACCGTCCACGCCACCGAGGCCCTGCTGATCCGGGCCAAGGCCGCCTTCCGCCGTGCCCTGCCCGACGGCCTCGACGGCCCGGCCACCGGAGGGACCGATGCCTGATCCCCTCGACGCCCTGCGCCTGCCGGCGACGCCCGTCGCCCCCGACCCGGCCTTCCGGGACCGGCTCCGGGCCCGCCTGGAGGCCGCCCTGCTCCCACCCGTCTCGCTCCGACCCCAGGAGGACGCCGTGACCGACACCCCCGTCGCCGACACCCCACGGGCGACCAGCGCCCTGTCGCCCTACCTCTCGGTGGCCGACGCCGCCACCGCCATCCACTGGTACACCGAGGTCTTCGGCGCCCTGGAGACCAACCGCTTCGTCGGCGACGACGGCCGGGTCGGCCACGCCGAGGTCGTGATCGGCGGCTCGACCCTGATGCTGGCCGACGAGTACCCCGAGGTCGACGTCCACGGCCCCCTCCACTACGGGGGCACGCCGGTGACGCTCCACCTGGAGGTGGTCGACGTCGACCACACGCACCGGCTGGCCGTCGAGCACGGCGGCGAGAGCGAGCGGGGCCCGAGCGACCAGTTCCACGGCAACCGCAACGCCATCGTCCGCGACCCGTGGGGCCACCGCTGGATGCTCAGCCAGCCGATCTCCGCCGAGCGGGCCGAGACCGCGGCCGACGAGGACCCGGGCGACTTCGGCGACGTCCGGGAGTACGCGGTGACCGGCCGGCCCCCGGTCGAGCCCGGCTACATCACCATGCAGACCCGTGACCTCGAGCGGGCCCGGGCCTTCTACGGCGCCCTGTTCTCGTGGACGATCGAGGCCGGGTCGCAGGAGGGCGGCGGCCACATCGCCAACACCCGCTTCCCGATGGGCTTCATGACCGCCGAGGACGCCGCCCCGTCCGGCCCGGTGACCCTCTACTTCCGGGTCGACGACATCGAGCGCTACGCCGACCGGGTCACCGAGCTGGGCGGCGAGGTCCTGGCCCGCAACGAGTACGCATCGGGCGGCAACGCCGAGTGCGTCGACGACCAGGGCTTCCGCTTCGACCTCTTCCGCCCCGCCCCCGGCTACTAGCCCCGGACGCGGACCTCGGTCTCGGTCGCCTCGGCCACCGCCTCCTCGGTGAAGGCGACGTCGCGCCAGGCCTTCTCGCCGAAGGCCTCGGTGGCGGAGAGGTAGCGGGGGTCGTCCCGGTCCTCGGTGTCGCCGTAGGTGAGGAACGCCTTGGCGTGCGGGCCCTCGTCGTCGTAGGCCAGGGCGAACAGGAACGACGTGCCGTTGTTGATGACGTAGCCCGTGTGCTCCTCGCCGCCCGGTGCGGTGTAGTCGGCCAGGTACGACGGGTCGGTGACGTACTCGACGTCGAAGTCCTCCAGCGCCGGGTCCATGATCGACCAGCCCCGGCCGAAGCCGACGACGTTGGTGGTGCCGTCGTCGCCGTTGCCGCCGTGGATCGGGACGAAGGTGCCGTTGCGGTCGGCCCGCTGGACGTCGCCCAGCGCGACGTCGACCGGCACCCGGGCCTCCTCCATCGTCTGGACCGCCCGGCCCAGCGCCACCAGCACCGGGTCGGGCCCGTCGGCGGGGGCGGCGGCCAGGCCCGACGGGGTCGCCACCGGGTCGGCCGGGTCGAAGGCCTCGGCCCACAGCGGCCCGGCGTCGGCCAGGTCGTCGCCGGAGAACGCGGCCAGCATCTCCCGCCACACGACCGGGCCCACCCGGTCGACGTCGTAGACGCCGTCCCAGTCGGCCAGCACGGAGCAGGCCTGGGCCACGTCCATCGTCCGGGCCGGCAGGACCTCGGCGCCCTCGTCGTCGACCAGGGCGGGGACGTCGACCGGGGACGCGCCGGTGCACCGCTCGACCACGGCGTCGAGCAGCGCCCGCGAGGTGTAGCCCCGGTTCTGGACCGATGCCGCGGCCAGCTCGTCGAGGTCGAAGGTGCCGTCGTCGCCGGCCGGCCCCTCGGCGCTCGTGTCGTCGAGCACGACGGCGTTCTCCCGGGTCCGCACCGACAGCGGCACCTGCTGGCGACCGTGGAGCGGTGAGAAGTCGCCCTCCAGCAGCTCGGTGGCGTGGTTGACCCAGAAGGAGTCGTTGGCGTTGAACACGTAGTCGTCCCGCTCGACGATCGGCATCTCGTCGAAGGGCACCAGGCCCGGATCGCGGGCGCCCTCGCGCTCCTCCCACTCGAACAGCGGGTCCGAGCCGTCGAGGAGGATGGCGCCGTTGTCCGCCGCCACCTGGGCGAAGGCATCGGTCTCGAGCGACGTCTCGTAGGCGGCGAGGGCCTCGTCGGACAGCGCCGGCGTGGCCGACGTGTCGCCGTACCAGGCCCGGCCGTCGGCCGAGGTGGCGATGGTGTTGAACAGCGGGACGCCACCGACCTCGCGGTGGACGGAGACGAATTCGTCGAGGTCGTCGGCCTGCATGGTCAGCAGGTACTGCTCGACGAACTCGTCGTTGTCGATGTTGGCGTCGCGGAGGGTGATGGCCGTCTCGGCGGTCCAGCCGGCGCCGGGGAAGTCGAGCATCGGCCCGTAGTGGCTGCGCCAGGTGGTGCGGGTCTCCTCGGTGACCTCGCCGTCGTCGCCCAGCACCTCGATGGTGAGCTCGGTCGGCTCGATCGGCCGGGTCTCGTCGCCGTAGACGTACTGCGTCGGGTCCCCCGGGACCAGGTCGAGGGTGTAGGCGGTGAAGCGGTTGCCGGCCGAGACGGTGTGGGTCCAGCCGAACGTCTCGGTGAAGCCGATGCCGATGCCGGGCAGGCCCGACAGCTGGACGCCGTAGACGTCGAGCTCGCCGGGGACGGTGAGGTGGACCTCCCAGAACCGCAGCTCGCCCTCCCACGGGAAGTGGGGGTTGCCGACGAGCATCCCGCCGCCGGCGGTGGCCCGCTCCGCCCCGATGGCCCAGCCGTTCGAGGCGACCTCGGGGTCGAGGACGTCCGGCAGCTCGGCGGCGGCCGCCTCCTCGTCGGGCTGCTCGCCCGCCTCGGACCCGGGCGGTCGCTGCGCGCTCGGGGGTGCGGCCGTGGCCAGCATGTCGGCGACGGCGCCGCTCGACGCCTGGAGGGTGATGGCCCGGGCGTAGGCGTAGATCTCGACCGGCTCGAGCGGCCGGACCCACTCCTCGCCGGCGCACCAGCCGGCGATGCCGTCGGCGCCGACGTCGTCGCGGTGGGCGTTCCAGCCGTCGGTGAAGGCGGTGACCAGCTCGCGGACCTGCTCGCTGGCGTCCTCCCACTCGTCGCCGGCCCGGTCGCGGATGCCGATCGTGCGCCACGAGACGTCGGAGAGGAGGTTCTCGTCCTCCTCGCCGGCCCCGAACCAGCGGGCCCGCTCGCCGGAGATCTTCACGACCTGGTCGGCCAGGTCGCAGGTCCGGTCCTCGCCGCTGGCCCAGCCCTGGCCGAAGGCGACGTCCGGGAGGCTGTCGGCGGTGATGTGGGGGACGCCGGCGGCGTCGCGCCGGATGGTCGCGGTGTGGGCGCCCTCGTCGCCCCGGACCTCGACGCCGTCGTCCTCGGCGGTGGGATCGTCGCCCGGCCGGGCGTCGTCCTCACCGTCGTCGGTGCAACCGGTGGCGAGCAGGGCGGTGGCGAGCAGGGCCACCAGGCCCCGGCGGATCGTGGTGCGGTGCAAGCCGTCAGGGTGCCACACCGCACCGCCACCACCCCGGGTCGCCGCCGCGCCGGTGGGGGCGCTGGTCGCATCCGGGTCGCACGTGCGTTGCCGGGGCGAGGCTGATCAGCGGCCCACGCTCGGGCGCGGGGCGACGATGGGGTGGAAGATCGATGGGGGCTAGCGGCCTCCGCCGCGACGACCGCCGCCGCCGGAGCGGGCACAGGCCGGCCGGCCCTTGCCGCCGCCCCCGGAGGGACGACCGCCGCCCGAGCGGCCCTGGCCGCCCTGGCCGCCGGAGCGCCTGGGCTGGCCCGAGTGGTCGAGCTTGGGGCCGGCCTTGCGGGGCTTGCGGGGGCGACCGCCACCGGGCTTCGGGGCGCCGGATCGCTGGCCGCCGCCCGGCTTCGGTCCGCCGGGTCGCGGCCCCCCCCCCGGCGTCGGGGCGCCCGTCCGGTTTGGGGGGCCGCCGCCCCCCCCCCGGGCCGGGCGCACCACCCCCGGCGTGGGG
>JBQGCF010000046.1:0-3482 GCA_052038315.1 Iamia sp. | reverse complement strand
GGCTGGGAGGCCGCCTTCGAGGCCGCGGCCGGCGCCGCCCTCGGTGCGGTCGTGGTCGACGGGGTCGAGGGCGCCCGCCGGGCCATCACGTCGCTGACCGACGGCGACCTCGCCGGTGCCGGCGTCCCCCTCGGTGCAGCCGCCTCCTCGTCCGCCCCGCCGGCCGGGGTGGGCCAGCCGCTGCGCCCCCACGTCCGGGCCGTCGCCGCCGGGGTCGACGGGCTGCTCGACGCCCTGGTCGGCGCGGTGGTCGTCGTCGACACCTGGCCCGAGGCCGTCGACGCCGTCCTCGCCGCCCCCGACGCCGTCGTCGTCACCCGGACCGGCGACCGCTTCGCCCCCGACGGCTGGCGGGTCGGTGCCGCCGGGGCCGGGGCCACCGGTGCCGCCCTGGCCGAGGCCCAGGAGAAGGCGGCCGCCGCGTCCGCCGAGGCCGAGGCCGCCGCCGCCGAGGTCGCCGAGCTGCGCCGGGCGCTCACCGAGGCCCGCAACGCCGAGGCCGAGGCCGGTCGGGCCCTCGACCGCAACGACTCCCGCCTGGTCGCCGCCGGCGACGCCCTGCAGCGCACCGACGCCGACCGCCGCGACCTGGCCACCGAGCGGGCGTCGCTCGAGGCCCACGCCACCGAGCTCGACGAGCGGGTCGCCCGCGACGGCGAGCGCCGGGCCGCCCTCGAGGCCGAGCTGCCCGAGCTGGAGGCCGACGAGGCCGCCCGCGCCGACCGGGCCCGCGCCCTGGCCGACGCCCGGGCCCGCATCGACGAGCGGGCCGGCGCCGTCACCGCCCAGCGCCGGGACCTCGAGGCCCGGGCCAAGAGCATCGACGAGCGGAGCACGTTCCTCACCGGCCGCCGGGCCGACATCGAGGAGCGGCTCTCCCGCCACAGCGCCGAGCGGGCCGAGGCCGAGACCCGCCGGGTCGGGCTGGAGCGCCAGGAGCTGGCCGTCGGCCGGCTGGCCGCGGTGGTCGCCGCCCGGTCCGAGCAGGTCGAGGTCACCCTGGCCGGGCTCCGGGAGCGGCGCCGCCAGCAGTCCGACGCCGCCCGGGCCGTCTCGGCCGAGCTGACCGGCACCCGGGCCCAGCGGGCCGAGGCCGAGAAGGGCCTGGCCGAGACCCGCGAGCGGCTGCAGCGCGCCGAGCTCGACATCTCCGAGCTGACCGTCCGCATCGAGTCGGCGGTCGAGGCCATGCGCCGCGACCTCGACGCCGATCCCGACACCGCCCTCGCCGCCCCCGAGCCCGAGGTGCCCGAGGGCCAGACGGTCCCGGGCCGGATCCGGGACCTGGAGCGCGAGCTGCGCCTGCTCGGCCCGATCAACCCGCTGGCGCTGGAGGAGTTCACCGCCCTCCAGGAGCGCCACGAGCACGTCGAGTCGCAGCTGGAGGACGTGAAGTCGGCCCGGCGGGACCGCAGAAAGGTCATCCGGGCCGTCGACGCCGAGATCGTCCAGGTCTTCGCCTCGGCCTACGCGGACGTCGAGGGCAACTTCCGCCACCTCTTCGAGACGCTGTTCCCCGGCGGCCAGGGCAAGCTGACCCTCACCGCCCCCGACGACCTCCTCGCCACCGGTGTCGAGATCGAGGCCAAGCCGTCGGGCAAGAACGTCAAGAAGCTGTCGCTGCTGTCCGGCGGCGAGCGCTCGCTGACCGCCCTGGCCTACCTCTTCGCCGTCTTCCGGGCCCGCCCCTCGCCCTTCTACGTGATGGACGAGGTCGAGGCCGCCCTCGACGACGTCAACCTCCACCGCTTCCTCGGCCTGGTGCAGGAGTTCCGGGCCGACGCCCAGCTGATCATCGTCAGCCACCAGAAGCGCACCATGGAGGCCGCCGACCTCCTCTACGGCGTCACCATGCAGCCCGGCGGCTCGTCGAAGGTCGTCAGCGAAAAGGTCACCGCCGACACCTGACCCGATCTGGCGGCGGCTCGGGGGACGAACGGGCGTACCCTGTCAGGCGTGTTTCCGCCCGGTGCTCTTCCTCCGATCCCCGGCCCCGAAGGCCCCTGCACGCCGGCCCTACCACCTGTGCCGCGGCTACCGCCGCCGCCAGCGCTGCCTCCGACCGTCGTGATCGGAGCGTTGGTGACCACACCGGGCGTCAGATCCTTCAGGTGGGAGGGGGTGCCTCGCGAACTGGACGTGACGCAGTTCAGGGACATCATCTGCGTCTTCCCGAACCCCGAAGGGCTCGACCGGTCAGCGGCCACTCTCGTCGACCGCATCGTGAGGGCTGCGCCCGTGAGCGAGCCGACGGAGCCGGTCGACCCTCCGAGGTCGCTCCTCCCGTACTTCCGCCACCTGAGCGAAGCACCGGGGTTCGTCCCCCGGGGCACGCCTGCCGCGTTGGACGACGAGGATGACCAGGAGGCTATCCGTCATCACGTGAGCGTCGCTCACCTCGACTCGATCCAGGCCTTCCGCTACGAGCCGCTCGTCACGAACGGCCACGGCGACGGGGTCGGCTTCTCGGCACGGGCCGTCTTCGGGCGCGGTTTCCACACGAGCGAGACCGCGCCGATCGTCTGGTTGCCGCCAGCGCCGGAACCGCTCCAAGCCTCGGCGATCGACCAGTGGTTGCGGTCCAACTTCTCGGTGGCGGGGGAGGCGACGCCGGCGTGGGCGGGGTCGGTCTCCGTCGCTGCGGCGGTCGGGCCCGAGGGCGAGCTGGACGGTGCCCGTGAGCGCTTGGTCCAGGCCACCGACGATGTCGCCCGGCTCACCGGGGAGGTGGCGGAAGCGCGGCGGCTGGCGGCGTTGCTGTGGGAGACGGGGGAGGTGTTGGAGGGCCTCGTCCTGGAGGCACTCGAGGCGTTGGGGTGCGAGGTCACCCGTCCCGAGGGGAGGGGGAAGGAGGACGGGCGGGCTGTCGACCCCAACGGGGTGCCGTGGACCGTCGAGGTGAAGGGCAACAAGCGGGGCGTCAAGCAGGACGACGTCAAGGACGCCAACGCCCATGCCACCGAGGCGATGGACGTCGGCGTGTGGGAGGGGCGGCCGCTGCTGGTGGTGAACACCCATCGGCTCGACGACCCGGGCACCCGGCGGGTGGTGCTGCCGGCCAACGCCGCCGACCTCGCTCGGCTGTGGGGGGTGCCGATCCTGCTGACCTCGCAGCTGCTCGACGCTGTCAACGAGCTGCACGATGGGACCTTCGATGCGGGGGCGTTCTGGGCAGTGGTGAGCGAAGCGGCGGGGTTGGTCGACGTGACGAGGCCAACGAAGGCGTGACGCGCCGGTGCGGCCCGCGGGAGGGCGGGCCGGCACCGGGGGTTCGGGGGATCTCAGGCGGCGACGAGCGAATAGAGGTTCGGTGGGTGGGATGTTCGTCGTCGGCCCATGGGGTTGGTGACGACGACGGTGGCGTCGGTGAGGAGCTGGATGGTCCAGCCGGGGCGGTGGACGACGCCGTGGTGCCAGCGGCAGAGCAGGACGAGGTTGTCCTCGTTGGTCTCGCCGTGGTCGATCCAGTGCTGGATGTGGTG
>JBQGCF010000045.1:0-2480 GCA_052038315.1 Iamia sp. | reverse complement strand
ACAGCGACCAGTTCTGGGTCTCCATCGAGAGCTGGATCCACTCCTTCTCGCCCCAGACCTCGAAGGGGGTGCCCTTGAAGTCGACGCCCTGGCGCTCCATCTCCATGCGCCGCATCTCGGAGATGGCCTTGGCGAACTCCTCCTGGTCGACGTCGATCGACCAGTCGAGGTCGGTCTGGCCGTTCCACTGCGAGTGCTTGGCCTTCTCGTAGAGCTTCTCGAGCGAGGGCCGGGCGCCCTTCTCGTAGTCCCACGTGAAGATGGCGTCGGCGTTGTCCTTCACCGTGTGGATCGCCTCGTCGACGTCGGTGTTGGACACCGAGAGGATCGCCTCCAGGTCGGCCATGCGGGCGAGGTCGGCGTCCTCGCGGGTGGTCTCGAGGTCGGTCATGGTGCTGTGGCTCCTAGGAGGTGGTCGGGAAGGCGGAGGGATCGATCGGTGCGGGCGGCGCCGCGAGGGCGGCCAGGAGGTGGGCGATCAGCCGCTCCCACGGGCCCGTCTCGGGCATGGGCAGGTCGACCGCGTCGAGCAGGACGAAGCCGAAGCCGAGGGCGTGGCAGAACGTCACCAGGGCCTCGGTGTCGAGCTCGGGGGCGATGCCGCCGGACTCCTTGGCCGCCTCGATGATCGAGCGCAGCTTGTCCTGGCGCTCCATCACGTCGTGGCGCAGCAGGGCGGCGACGGTCGGGTCGCGGCGGGCGGCGATGAAGGCCTCGGACAGCAGGGCCGAGGCGTTCTCGTCCTCGGCGCTGGTCGAGCGGTCGACGAGGTGGCTGCCGGCGATGGCGAGGACGTCCTCGGCCCGACCCTGGAAGCGGTGGTCGGCGAAGAGGGCGTCGAGCTCGTCGGTGGTGTGGGCCTCGATGGCGGCGGCGAGCAGCTCGGCCTTGCCGGCGTAGCGGCTGTAGATGGCGCCGGTGGTGACGCCGGCGCGGCGGGCGATCTCGGCCACGCCAGCCCGGTCGTAGCCCCGCTCGGCGCAGACCTCGGCCTCCGCCGCGAGCAGCTTCTGCCCGACGGCGTCGGGCGCGCTGGCGGGCGCGTCGTCCGACGGGAGGGGTTCGGCGGGCATGGCCATCGGGGCCGATGATAACCGTCATTATCGCCCAGGGGAAGCCCCCTCCCCGCTTCGGGAGTAGGGTGCGGCCGCCTCCCGCCCGGGGGGAGACAGCAACAAGAGGAGACAGCAGTGCGCCCACGTCGATGGTTCAGGCTCATCGCCCTGATCGCAGCCGTCGGGTTGTTCTTCGCAGCCTGCAGCACCGAGGACGACGAGCCGGAGTCGACCGGCAGCGACACCGAGGACACCAGCGGCGACACCGGCCGCGACTCCGGTGAGGAGCCCGCCGGTGACGGCGAGCCGGCCACGTGCCAGGGCGAGCCCGGCGCCGAGCCGAGCACCGAGTCCGTCAGCGGCACCGGTGGCGACGCCAGCGGCTCCGCCCGCATCGGCATGGTCCTCGACATCGGTGGCGTCGACGACGACTCGTTCAACGAGGCCGCCAACACCGGCCTCCAGGCCGCGGCCGAGGACTTCGGCGTCGATGTGACCTACCTCGAGCCCAACGAGGACGGCTCCAACCGTGGCGACCTGCTCCGGCAGCTGGCCGAGGACGACTACGACCTCGTGATCGGCGTCGGCTTCCTCTTCGCCGAGTCGATGGGTGGCACCGAGGACGCCCCCGGTGGCATCGCCGCCGAGTTCCCGGACACCCGCTTCGCCATCATCGACGACAGCTCGATCGACGCCCCGAACGTGACCTCGCTGGTCTTCGCCGAGGAGCAGGGCTCGTTCCTGGTCGGCGCGGCCGCCGCCCTCAAGAGCGGCACCGGCCAGATCGGCTTCATCGGTGGTGTCGAGACCGAGCTGATCCAGAAGTTCCAGGCCGGCTTCGAGGCCGGTGTCGAGCAGATCAACCCGGACGCCGAGGTCGAGGTCAACTACCTCACCCAGCCGCCGGACTTCAGCGGCTTCGCCGACCCGGCGTCGGCCCGCACCGTCGCCGACGGCATGTTCGACAACGACATCGACGTCGTGTACCACGCCGCCGGCGGCTCGGGCGAGGGCCTGTTCCAGTCGGCTGCCGAGGCCGATCGCCTGGCCATCGGCGTCGACTCCGACCAGTACCAGCAGGTCGAGGAGGACGTGCAGCCGTGCATCCTCAGCTCGATGCTGAAGCGGGTCGACGTCGCCGTCTACACCGCCATCGACCAGCTCCTCGACGACGAGCTCGAGCCCGGTGCGCTGACCTTCGACCTGGCCAACGAGGGCGTGGGCTACGCCACCGACGGTGGCCAGCTCGACGACGTCTCCGACCAGCTCGAGGAGCTGAAGCAGCAGATCATCGACGGCGAGATCGAGGTCCCGACCGCTCCGTGATCCGACGCTCGATCGGATGACCACCTGAGAGGGGCCCGGGCCCGCGGGTGCCGGGCCCCACACGCCCCCTCCCCCGCAACCCCGCCGGGGGGGGCCGCC
>JBQGCF010000044.1:0-2003 GCA_052038315.1 Iamia sp. | reverse complement strand
GACGGGAACGGGATCCACCGGCCGTTCGTCCACAGGCGGGCGACAGTACCCGCACCACCGAACTTTGAGCGCCTCACACCGGTATTCGGGGTGTGGCGCTCAAAGTTCGGAGGGCGGTAGGGTGCCGCCGTCATGCGCACGGCTGCCGCACGAGTCTGGGGAGGAGCCGTCGCCGGGGTGATCGTGGCGGCCGTGGGGGTGCTCGCGGCACCGGCGGCGCCGGTCGGCGCGCCCCCGCTGCCCCGCCAGGCCGAGGCCGAGGCCGATCGGCCCAACATCGTGGTGATCCTGACCGACGACCAGACCGTCGAGTCGCTGCGGGTGATGGACACGGTCAACGAGGAGCTGGTCGCCGAGGGCACCACGTTCGCCACCGCCAACGTGGCCATGCCGCTGTGCTGCCCCTCCCGGGCGACGCTCCTCACCGGCCAGTACCCCCACAACCACGGCGTCCGGGACAACCTGCTGCCCGACGGCGGCTACTTCCGCCTCCCCGAGGCCGACACCCTGCCGGTGTGGCTGCGGGCCGCCGGCTACCGCACCGGCCACATCGGGCGCACCCTCAACCAGTACACGGCCGAGGCCGCCCCCCTGGTGCCCGACGGTTGGGACGAGTGGTACGGCCTGGTCGAGGACGCCAGCCTCTCGTTCCTCTACAAGGACTTCGTGCTGGCCTCGAACGGCCGCCTGCTGCGCTACGGGCCCGACGCCTACCTCACCGACGTGCTCGGCGACCTCGCCGTGCAGCTGGTCGACCGGCTGGCCGGCGACGCCCCCTTCTACATGGAGCTGGCCCCGGCCGCCCCCCACACCGGGCGGGTCGAGCCGGGCGGACCGTCGAACCGGCCCATCCCGGCCGACCGCCACCTCGACGCCTTCGCCGACGAGCCCCTGCCCGACACGCCCGCCCACTTCGAGGAGGACCTGTCGGACAAGCCGGCGTGGGTCCAGGGCGCGGGCGACGACCGCAGCGACGCCCGCCGGGGGGCGGCGGTGGGCCAGTACCGGGACCAGCTGGCCTCGCTGCTGGCGGTCGACGAGAGCGTCGCCGCCCTGCTCGACGCGCTGGAGGCGGCCGGCGAGCTGGACGACACGATCGTCGTCTACACGTCGGACAACGGCTACCTGAACGGCGAGCACGGCCTGGTCGACCGCAAGATCTCGCCCTACCTCCCGACCGTGCGGGTGCCGCTCGTCGTGCGGGGCCCCGGCTTCGAGGCCGGCGCCGAGGTCGACGAGGTCGTGTCCAACGCCGACCTGGTGCCCTTCTTCCTGGAGCGGGCCGGGGCCACGCCGACGGTCCCGATCGACGGCCACACCCTGTCGGACCCGATGGCCGACCGGGCCGTGCTGGTCGAGGGGCCGAAGAGCCGGGGCGGCACGCCGTCGTTCTCGCAGGTCGCCACCCGGCGCTGGACCCTGACCCGGGACGACGCCGGGGAGCTCGAGCTCTACGACCACGACGCCGACCCGTTCGAGCTGGAGAGCCGGGCCGACGACCCCGAGCTGGCCGACGTCCGCGACCAGCTGCTCGACGCCCTCGACCGGCTGGAGGCCTGCGTCGGCCCGGACTGCCTGGTGACCCTGCCGGGGATCGACGGGTGACGACGACGGTGTCCCCGAGCGGGCCGTTCGCCCGCCCCGCGGCCCGGCGGGTCCTGGCCGGGCTGGTCGTGCTGGCCCTCCTGGCCACGGCGTGGGTCGGGCTGGGGCGCCGGCGCGACGGCGAGCCCGGTCGGCCCGCCGACGACAGCCCGAGCGGGTCGACGAGCACGACGCCCGGCGAACAGGCCGCGGCCGGGCTGCCCACCGCCCCCGCCCCCGAGCGGGGTGGTGTGCTCCCGCTGGTCGCCGAGGGCGGCGGCGAGGCCGACCTGCCCGAGGGGTGGACGGCCGAGAGCGGCACGTGGGGCCGCGACGGCACCGGCATCCGGCTGACGGCGCCGGCGGCGAGCGGTCCGGCCGTGGCCGTCACCACCGTCGACGCCCTGCCGTGGGCCACG
>JBQGCF010000043.1:0-3820 GCA_052038315.1 Iamia sp. | reverse complement strand
GCTGGGGGCGGTGATCGGGCTGGCGGGGCTGGCCCGGGGGGAGGGGCTGCTGCTGCTCGGGTTCACCGTCCCGCCCCTCGCGCTGTGGGGGCCGGCGCTGGCCGGGTGGCGGCAGCGGGTCGGGGTCGTCGTCGCCGCCGGGGTCGCCTGCGCCGTCGTGCTGGCGCCGTGGCTGGCCTACAACGCCTCCCGGTTCGAGGAGCGGGTGCTGCTGTCGAGCTCGGCCGACTCGGCCTTCGCCGGGGCCAACTGCGACGCCACCTACTCCGGCCCCGGCCTGGGCGGCTGGACGTCGGACTGCTTCTCCCGCCACTCCAACCAGGTGCTGGAGGAGTCGGTCTTCTCGTCCCGGCTGCGGGCCGACGCCCGGGCCTACGTCGCCGACCACACCTCCGAGCTGCCGAAGGTGGCGGCGGCCCGGGTCGGGCGGCTGTGGGGCGTCTACCGCACAGCGCAGGGCGTCGACCTCGACGAGCTCCAGAACCGTCCCCGCCCGGTGAGCTGGGCCGGGCTGGCCACCCTCCTGGTCCTCGTGCCGGCGGCCGCGGTGGGGGCGACCCGCCTGCGCCGGGCCGGTCGACCGGTCGTCCTGCTCGCGGCCATGCCGGTGATGGTCACCGTCGTCGCCGCCGGCTTCTACGGCAACCCCCGCTTCCGCGTCCCCGCCGACCTGGCCCTGGTGGTCCTGGCCGCGGTGGCGGTCGGTACCCTCGGGGGCCGTGGCCGACAAGCTCCCGATCAAGATGCTGAACGACCGGGTCCTGGTCCGCGCCCAGAACGAGGGTGAGCGCAGCACCCGCGGCGGGATCCTGATCCCGGCCACGGCGCAGACGTCGAAGCGGCTGGCCTGGGCCGAGGTGGTGGCCGCCGGCCCCAACGTCCGGTCGATGGAGATCGGCGACCAGGTCCTGTTCAACCCCGAGGACCGCTACGAGGTCGAGGTCCGGGGCGACGACTTCATCATCCTCCGCGAGCGCGACGTCCACGCCGTGGCCTCCTCGCGCATCGATGAATCGAGCACGGGCCTGTACCTCTGAGACCTCTAGGGTCGCCCCGATGCCCGCCGCCACGCCCATCGAGGTCCGCGCCGACGACCTGGCCCAGGTCCGCTACGACGCCGACGGCCTGGTCCCCGCCATCGTCCAGGAGGCCGGCACCGGCACCGTGCTCATGCTGGGCTGGATGACCGAGGCGACCCTGACCCGGACGTTGGAGGAGGGCCGCACCGTGTTCTGGAGCCGCTCGCGCCAGGAGGAGTGGCGGAAGGGCGACACGTCGGGCGACCGCCAGTGGGTCCGCGAGGCCCGCTACGACTGCGACGGCGACACCCTCCTGTTCGTCGTCGAGCAGGAGGGCCGGGGCGCCTGCCACACCGGCGAGCACTCCTGCTTCTTCCGATCCTTCGGCGGCTGAGGGGGAGACCGATGCCGATCACGCCCGACCGGGCCACCTTCCGCACGCTGGCCCGGGACCACACGGTCGTCCCCGTGTGGCGGGAGCTGCTGGCCGACCAGATCACGCCGGTCGCCATCTTCGCCCGGCTCTGCCCCGGCGACGAGCCCGGCTTCCTGCTCGAGTCGGTCGAGCACGGCGAGCGCTGGGGCCGCTGGTCCTTCGTCGGCCGCCGGCCGGTCGCCACCCTCGAGGCCAGGGGCCTCGCCGTCACCGTCGAGGGCGCCGACCCGGGCGTGATCGCTGCGGTGGGCGACGGCATCCCGCTCGACGAGGGCATCCTCGCCGCCGTCGAGGCGCTGCTGGCCCGGGCCCGCACGCCCGAGGGCCTGGGCCTGCCGCCGCTGCACGGCGGGCTGCTCGGCTACCTCGGCTACGACGTCGTGCGCGAGGTCGAGCGGCTACCCGACGTGCCCGAGGACCAGCACGACCTGCCCGACGCGGTGATGTCGATCATCGGCGAGATCGCCGCCTTCGACCACTGGCGCCAGCGGGTCACCCTGATCGCCAACGCCCTGGTGCCGCCGGGCGCCACCGACCGCGAGATCGACGCCGCCTACGACGCCGCCCTCGAGCGGCTGGAGCAGCTGGCCGCCGACGGGGCCCGGCCCCTCGACGAGCCGCTCCTCGACCCGCCCGTGAAGGACGACGACCTGCCCGAGGTCACCTCGACGATGGGCGGCGGGCTCTACGCCGCCGCGGTCGAGACGGCCAAGGAGCACATCCTCGCCGGCGACATCTTCCAGGTCGTGCTGGCCCAGCGCTTCGACCTGCAGCTCGACGCCGACCCCTTCGACGTCTACCGGGTGCTCCGCCAGGTCAACCCCAGCCCGTACATGTACTTCGTGCGCCACCCCGAGGTCTCGCTGGTCGGCGCCTCGCCCGAGCCGCTCGTGCGGCTGCGCGACCGCCAGGTCATCTCCCGGCCCATCGCCGGCACCCGCTACCGGGGCCGGACCGAGGAGGAGGACCGTCGCCTCGGCGCCGAGCTGGCCGAGCACCCCAAGGAGATCGCCGAGCACGTGATGCTGGTCGACCTGGCCCGCAACGACGTCGGGCGGGTCGTCCGCTACGGCACCTGCCAGGTCGACGAGATGATGACCCTGGAGCGCTACAGCCACGTGATGCACCTCACCTCGCAGGTGTCGGGCGAGCTGGCCCCGGGTCGCACCCCGATCGACGTGCTGCGGGCCACCATCCCGGCCGGCACCCTCACCGGCGCCCCCAAGGTCCGGGCCATGGAGATCATCGACGCCCTCGAGCCGGCCAAGCGGGGGCCCTACGGCGGCGTGGTCGGCTACGTCGACTTCGGCGGCGCCATCGACACCGCCATCGCCATCCGCACCATGATCTGCCGGCCCGACGGGCGGGCCTCGGTCCAGGCCGGTGCCGGCGTCGTGGCCGACTCGGTGCCCGAGCACGAGGACCTGGAGTGCCACAACAAGGCCCGGGCCCTCCTCGCCGCGGTGCCGGCGGCCCGGCGGATGACCGCCGCCCGGCGGGCCCACGCCGGCACACTGCACCGATGAGCGAGCGTGCTGCGACCGTCACCCGCCTGACCCGGGACGTCGTGACCGTCACCGGTCCCGACGCCGCCACCTACCTCCAGGGCCAGCTGAGCCAGGACGTGGCCGGGCTGGGCGTGGGCGACGTGGCCGCCTCGTTCGTGCTCCAGCCGCAGGGCAAGGTCGACACCTGGATGCGGGTCGACCGGGCCGGGCCCGAGACGTTCCGGCTCGACACCGATGCCGGGGCCGGCGCCGGGCTCGTCGCCCGGCTGGAGCGGTTCAAGCTGCGGACGAAGGTCGAGATCGTGCTGGCGGCCGACGTGGCCGTCCTCGCCGTGCGGGGCGCCGAGGTGCTCGACGGGGTGCCGTGCGGCTGGCCCGGCGTCGTCGGCTCGGACGTCTTCGACCCCGACCCCGCCGCCCTCCCGAGCGACCTGCCCGTCGACGCCCGGCCGCTCGACATCATCGGCTACGAGGCGCTGCGCATCCGGGCCGGCGTGCCCCGCATGGGCGCCGAGATCACCCCGGACACCATCCCGGCCGAGCTGGGCCAGTGGGTGATCGACGCCTCGGTCAGCTTCACCAAGGGCTGCTACACGGGCCAGGAGCTGGTCGCCCGGATCGACAGCCGGGGCGGCAACGTCCCCCGCCACCTGCGGGGCCTCGTCGGCACCGGGCTCGCCGTCGGCGCGCCGGTGACGGTGGGGGAGAAGGAGGTCGGCGTCGTCACCAGCGCCGCCGGCTCCGTCGGCCTGGCCCTGCTCCACCGCAGCGTCGCGGTCCCGGCGACGGTCGGGGTCGGCGGGGCCGAGGCCGAGGTCGTGCCCGTCCCCATCGCCTGATGCCGCCGGGACCGCGAC
>JBQGCF010000042.1:0-3907 GCA_052038315.1 Iamia sp. | reverse complement strand
GTCGCTGCTGGTGGGGCTGGCCGACGAGATGTGGGTGGCGGTGGTGGGGCGGATCGGCCAGGGCGTGGCCGGCTCGCCGGTGCTGCCCTGCATCATGGCCACGACCACGCGGCTCTACCCGCCCGACCGGCGGGGCCGGGTGCTCGGGCTGTGGGCCGCGGTCAACGCCTCGGCCCTCGCCGCCGGGCCCGCCCTGGGCGGCTTCGCCGTCGACACCCTCGGCTGGCGCTGGCTGTTCCTCGGCAGCGCGCCGCTGATCCTCCTCGTCGGGCTGGCCGTGTGGCTGCTCGTCCCGGCCGACCCGCCGGTCGAGCCCGGCCGGGTCGACGCGCCCGGCGCCGTCTACCTCGCCGTCGCCCTCGGCACGATCGTCCTCCCGGTGACCGAGTCCTCCCGCTGGGGCCTCGTCCACCCGCTGACGATCGGCCTCGTGGTGATCGCCGGCGTCAGCTCGGCCCTGCTCGTGCGGCGGGTGCGGACCGCCACCGACCCCTTCATCCCCCCGGCGCTGCTGCGAGCGCCGGGGTTCCTCGCCACCTCCGGGATCGCCGGGCTGCAGATGCTCGGCCTCTTCGCCGTCACCTTCGTGGTGCCCGTGTCGTACGTCGTCCAGGGCGATGACGCCTCGGCCGCCGGGCTGGTCACGTCGGTGCTGCCGGTCTGCATGCTCCTCGGTGCCCTGGTGGCGGGACGGCTGGCCGACCGGTTCGGGCTGGCCGTGCTGGCTCGCGCCGGCGGCCTGTCGATCGTGGTCGGCGCGGCGGTGATCGGCGCCGCCGCGCCGGCCCGGCCCGGTGTGGTGGCCGGGCTGGTGGTCGTGGGCTCGGGCATCAGCCTGATCCAGGCCCCGGCGGCCGCCGCGGTGACCCTCACCGCGCCGCCCGGCCAGGGCGGCCTGGCCGCGGGCGTGTTCAACACGGCCCGGTTCCTGGTCGGCGGGATCGGGGCGACGGCCGCCGCCCTCGCCTTCGAGCGGGCCAGCGGCGTGACCGAGGACCAGACGTCCGCGTCGACCGCCGCCGCCGTCACCGGCCTGCGTGCCGGCCTCGGCGTCGCCGTCGTCGCCGGCGTGGCGATCATCGCCGTCTCCCGCACCCTCCGCCAGCGCCCGGCCCCGACCCCCGCGGTCGATCCCGAACCCCTCGCCACCGTCGACTGACCCGTTCTGATCACCCAGCGTTGCGCCCACGCAACGCTCACTGATCAGAACGGGGTCAGGTCGGAGGGGCGGGGGTCACGTCTTGTTGGGCGAGGCGTGTCCCGGATGTTTCCGAAGCATGAAAGACGGTGTGACCCCTGGCGCAATGTCTGCCGACAAGATACTGTATACGAAAGCCGATCAGCCCTTCCCCGGACCTGCCCCATGCGCCACAGCCGACATCGACACGAGCGGAGCGAGCCCACGGGGCCCGGCGCCGTCGGCGGTCGGGATGCGCATCTGGGTGACCGAGCCCCGCAGCGGGCATCGGTCGTTCGGGTGAACCGTACCCCTGGCGGACGGTGTCGCGCTCGGGATGTGGCGGGGACGCTGTCGCTAGGCGGTGGCGACGGCGCCGGCGGGCATCGACCGCGTCGCGGCGAAGGCCTCGAAGGCGTTGCGGATGTGCTCCTCGATCCGCTGCGAGGCGAGGATGCCGTCGCGGGCGGCGATGGCGTCGCGGATGCCCTGGTGCTCGCCCCAGCTGATGGCCGCCCGGGTGGCGGTGTGGCTGGTGAACACCATCTCGGTGCGCTGGCGCAGCGGCGCCATGGCGATCGAGGCGTACGGGTTCTTGCTGGCCGCCTCGATGGCCAGGTGGAACTCACGGTGCATCTCGGAGGCCCGCACCGGGTCGCCGGTCTCGGAGGCGTGGCGCCCCTCGGCGATGCAGGTGTCGAGCCGCTCGATGTCGGCGGCGTCGTGGCGCTCGGCGGCGGCCTGCACCACCCAGCGATCGATGACCTGGCGCATCTCCTGCAGCTGGGCCATGTCGTCGAGGTCGACCACGGTGACGTAGGCGCCCCGGCGGGGGACCACCTCGACCAGCCCGGTCGCCTCGAGCGAGCGGATCGCCTCGCGCACCGGGTTGCGGGACACGCCGAGCTGCTCGGCCAGGCGGTCCTCGACCAGCCGCTCGCCGGCGGCGATCTCGCCGTCGGTGATCATCCGACGGATCTCGTCGGTGACGACCTCACGCAGAGGGCGGTGCTTCAGCGGTGTGGCCATGGCGGGGCCCAGCGTACCGCGAGGCGCCTCCGTCGAACCTCATCTCGCGTTCTGTATACGTCCGCCCGTTCCGGGCACCGGATCCCATCCCTCCCAGGAGGCCCCGCATGAGCACCCATCCCCGCCCGTTGTGGCGCCGCGCCCTCGTGCTCGGCTCCGCCCTCTCACTGGCGGCCTCGCTGGCCGCGTGCGGGGGCGATGACGACACGACCTCCTCCGGTGGCGGGGGCGGGGGCGCCGGCGGCGACGGCCTGGTGATCGCCATCGCCGACGAGCCGTCCACCCTCGACCCGCAGGCGACCGAGGACGGCAACGAGCGCGCCGTCAACGACAACGTCTACGAGGCCCTCCTCGCCCGCGACGGCGAGACCAACGAGCTGGTGCCCCGCCTGGCCACCGAGCTGCCGACCCAGGTCGAGCCGACCGTCTGGGAGCTGAAGATCCGCGAGGGCGTCGAGTTCACCAACGGCGAGCCCTTCGACGCCGAGGCCGCCGCCTACTCGATCAACCGCATCGTCGACCCCGACTACGAGTCGGCCCAGCTCGACTACTACGGCCCGCTCGAGAGCGCCGAGGCCGTCGACGCCACGACCCTCCGGGTGATCACCTCGGCCCCCGACCTCGTGCTGCCGTCCCGCCTGGCCCGTCTGAAGATGGTGCCGCCGGAGGCCTCGCAGGAGGACTCCTTCACCGAGGAGCCGATCGGCACCGGTCCCTACGTCGTGAAGAGCTGGGAGCGGGGCCAGCAGGTCGTGCTCGAGGCCAACGCCGACTACTGGGGCGACGCCCCGCCCGAGGCCGACGTGACCATCCGCTTCATCTCCGAGGCCGGCACCCGCGTGGCCGGGCTGCGGACCGGGGAGATCGACCTGGCCACGCTGCTGCCGCCCGAGCAGGCCGCCGACGCCCCGCAGGTCCTCACCAAGGAGGGCGTGGAGTTCCCGGTGTACCGGCTCAAGAACTACGACGGCACGCTCGTCCCCAAGGAGATCCGCCAGGCGCTCAACTACGCGGTCGACAAGGAGGCCATCGCCGAGGACCTGTTCTCGGGCTACGCCACCGTGGCCGACTGCCAGCCGAGCCAGGAGGGGACGACGGGCTACAACCCGGACCTCGAGCCCTACCCCTACGACCCGGACAAGGCCCGTGAGCTGCTGGAGGAGGCCGGCTACGACGGCGAGCCCCTCACCCTGCTCGGCGCCACCGGCCGCTGGCTCAAGGACTCCGAGATGCACGAGGTGGTGATCGGCTACCTCGAGGAGGTCGGCGTCAGCGTCACCCCCGACATCCGGCCCTTCTCCTCCTACATCGACGAGTTCACCCGCACCGTCGGCGACGCCCAGCCCGACATCGGCTTCGTGTCGGCCTCCAACGAGCTGTTCGACGCCTCGAAGATGGACAGCTACTACGCCAGCGACGGCGCCCTCTCCAGCTACGTCAACGACGAGGCCGACGCCCTGATCGCCGAGGCGACCGAGGCCGACTCCGAGGCGGACCGGGAGGCGGCGTACCAGGAGCTGTTCGCCCTGGGCTGCGACGACCCGCCCTTCATCTTCACGGTGAACCTCCAGGACATCTACGGCGCCTCCGAGGCGCTCGAGTGGGCGCCCCGCACCGACGGGTCGCTGTACATCCCCGAGATGAGCCTCGGCTCCTGACCCCCGAGCGGGGGGGGGGGGGGGGGGGGGGGGGGGGGGGGGG
>JBQGCF010000041.1:0-2634 GCA_052038315.1 Iamia sp. | reverse complement strand
CTTGGCCCCCTCGACGGCGAGGACGCGGGTGAAGCCGACCAGGCCGGCCTTGGCGGCGCCGTAGTTGGTCTGGCCGAAGTTGCCGAAGATGCCGGCGGCCGACGAGGTGTTGACGATGCGGCCGTAGTTGTTCTCGCGCATCGTCGCCCAGGCGGCCTGGGTGACGTAGAAGGCGCCCTTGACGTGGACGTCGAGGATCGGCTCGAGCAGCTCGGGGGTCATGTTCTTGAACGAGGCGTCGCGGAGGATGCCGGCGTTGTTGATGACGATGTCGACCTTGCCCCAGGCGTCGAGGGCGGTCTGGACGATCGCCTTGCCGCCCTCGGGGGTGGCGACGCTGTCGTAGTTCGGCACGGCCTCGCCGCCCGCGGCCTTGATCTCGTCGACGACCTGCTGGGCGGCGGTGTGCGAGCCACCCTCGCCGTCGACCGAGCCGCCGAGGTCGTTGACGACGATCAGGGCGCCGCGCTTGGCCAGCTCCAGGGCGTGCGAGCGGCCGAGGCCACCCCCGGCGCCGGTGATGATCGCGACTCTGCCGTCGTAGCCGAGCTCGGCCATGGGCTCTCTCCTCGTTGTGGGCGTACGGGGCGGGACGCTACCGACGCCGGTCGGGCACGGCGAAACGCACGCCGGTCAGCTCCTCGCTGAGGGCCCACAGGGCGCGGGCGGTGCCTGCGTCGCGGGCCGCCGCCGAGCAGCCCACCAGCACGGCCGGGCCCCGCACCTCGCCCGGGCCGCCGGGGCCGAGGTAGGCGCCGCCGGGCAGATCCGGGTCGGTCGCCGCCCGCAGCTGGGGCTCGGCACCGCGGCGGGCGCTCTGGTGCACCGGCTTGGCCAGCACGACGCCGAGGGCCTGCAGCGCGGCCAGCGGGCCGCCGCCGCTCCGGCCCAGGTGGGTGCGGGCCAGGCCCGGGTGGGCGGCCAGCGAGGACACCGGCGAGCCGACCGCCCGGAGCCGGCGGTCGAGCTCGAAGGCGAAGAGGAGGTTGGCCAGCTTGGTCTCGCCGTAGGCCCGCCAGCGCAGGTAGCGGCGGTGCTCGTAGGCGAGGTCGGACAGGTCGATCGACCCCCAGGTGTGGGCCAGGCTGGCGACGGTGACCACCCGGGCGGCCGGGGCGGCCGTCAGCAGCGGCAGCAGCCGGGCCGTCAGGGCGAAGGGGCCGAGGTGGTTGGTGGCGACCTGGAGCTCGAAGCCGTCCTCCGTCCGCCGGAACGGCGTGGCCATCACGCCGGCGTTGTTGACGAGGATGTCGAGCCGGGCGTGCTCGGCGACCAGGTCGTCGGCCATGTCCTCGACCGACCGCAGCGAGGCCAGGTCGAGCGGCCGCACCTCCACCGAGGCGTGCGGCACCGTGGCCCGGATGCGCTCACGGGTGGCCCGGCCCCGGTCCTGGTCCCGGGCGGTGACGATCACGTGGGCCCGGCTGCGGGCCAGCTCGGTGGCGGTGACCAGGCCCAGCCCGCTCGTCGCCCCGGTGACCAGGGCGACCCGCCCCGACAGGTCGGGGATGGCGGACGGGCTCCAGCTCACACCGGAGGTTCGGACCTACCGGGAGCGGAGCTTGGCCAGGAGCCGGAGCAGCTCGAGGTACAGCCAGACCAGGGTGACGACCAGGCCCAGGGCGGCGAACCACTCCATCTGGCGGGGCGCACCGGCCCGCTCGGCCCGGTCGACGAAGTCGAAGTCGAGCGTCAGGTTGAGGGCCGCGATGACCACCACGACCAGGCTGAAGCCGATGCCGACCGGCCCGGTGCCGTGGATGAACGGCATGTCGCCCCCGAACAGGCGCATGATCGCCGTGGCCACGTAGATCAGGAAGATGCCCCCGGTGGCGGCGATGATCCCGAGCCGGAAGCGGGGGGTGACCCGGATCCGGCCGGTGGCGTAGAGCACCAGCATGATGGCGAAGACGCCGAGCGTGAGCCCGACGGCCTGGAGCACGATGCCGTCGAACTCGGCCTCGTAGACGTGCGAGATCATGCCCACGACCACGCCCTCGGCCACCGCGTAGAGGGGGGCGAGGAACCGGGCCCAGAGAGGCTTGAAGTAGCAGGCGATGACCAGGACGAAGCCGACGAGGACGGCACCGATCAGGATGCCGAAGGGGGCGTCGACGGTGGTCTGCTCGACCTCCTGGGCCTGGCTGTTGACCACCGTCTCGGTCGTGGTGGTGACCAGCTGCCAGCCCACGACGGCGAACACGGCGATGATCCCGAGCAGCACCGCGGTGGCCGAGGCCACGCCCTGGCGTCGGAGGGTCTCGCCGCCGAAGGGCCGGGGCGGGGGCGGCGGCCACGGCGCGCCGGCCCGGTTGTCGGGCGCGGGCGGGACCGGCGCACCGGGCTGGCCCGGCCACGCCGTCGGGGGAGCCGACCCCGGGCCGAGCTTGTCCGGCGACAGCAGAGGGTTGCTCATGCCGCCATCATGCCGTGCCCTGCCACCCCATGCGCCCTCGGGATCCCCGGACTCCCCCCGTTCTGTCAGTCCTGGTCCCCCGCCACGGGGGACCAGGACTGACAGGACGAAGGGGTCGCTCAGCCGGCGGCGACGGTGTCCTGGGCCCAGGCCTTGAGGCGCTTGTAGTCGACCTTGCCGTTGGGGGCGCGGCCGATCGTGTCGATGGGGAGGACGCG
>JBQGCF010000040.1:0-1875 GCA_052038315.1 Iamia sp. | reverse complement strand
TCGCAGATGACGACGGGGATCGGGCGGTCGGTGCGCTTCTGGTAGCCGGCGTAGCCCTGGTCGGCGGCGGTGATGCGGGGCCAGAGCTCGGCCCGCTCGTCGGCGTCGGCGGTGCGGGCCCGCATCGGGGTGGTGGTGCCGGCGCTTGTCTGCTCGACGTCGGGCTCGGCGACCAGGTTGCGGTCCCAGAGCGCGTCCCGCTCGTCGCCGCCCTTCGATGCGACCAGCACGACCCGGCCGTCCTCGTGGATCGGGGCGGTGAGGAGGGTCGAGCGGCGCTGGCCGGTCTTGCGGCCGGTGGTGTGGAGCTCGACGGTCGGCATCCCGAACGGTGCCTTCAGCAGCCGGCCGCCGGAGACCTCGAGGACGGCCCGGTGGGAGAGGTTCATCCCCTTCATCCCGAGGTCGGTCAGCGTCTCCTTGATGCCCATGGGCGGGCAGCCTATGACCGCAACCCGAGGGTGACGCCGAGGTCGGCGGCCAGGTCCTCGGCCTCGGCCCGCAGCTCGGCGGCCAGGTCGCGGTCGCCGGGGCCGCCCCGCTCCTCCAGCACCGCGGCCCGGTCGGCGAGGGTCCGGGCCCGCCAGGGGGCGAAGCCGGCCCGGCCGGCCTGCTCGGCGGCCCGGGCGAGGGTGGCATCGGCGGCGTCGAGGTCGCCGGCCCCGGCCTGGGCCAGCCCGAGGTACCGGGTGCAGTGGCCGATCGAGACGGCGCCCATCCCGGTGACGGTCACGTTGTCGGCGACCGGGGCGAGGGCCTCGGCGAGGAGGCGACAGGTGGTGGCGTCGCCGACGTGGCGGGTGACCTCCGACAGCTGCGTGATCGTCGTGTAGTAGAGGGCCGACCGGACCGGGATGGCCAGCCGCCCGGCGGCGACGATCGGCGCGTAGGCCTCCCGAGCGCCCTCGTCGTCGCCCATGGCGGCCCGGCACACGGCCAGCGCCACCCGCCACACCGGCAGCCCCGGGAGCTGGCGGACCATCTCCTCGACCTGCGGCATCAGCGGTCCGACGTCGCCCCGCTCCCGGGCGACGATGTACTGCTGGCCGGCCCAGGCCTGGAAGCCGTTGGTGCCGAGCGAGTCGGCCCCGACCTGCAGGGCCTGGTCCGACAGCTGGCGGCCCCGCTCGATGTCGCCCTCGACGAGGGCCCAGCAGGAGTCGACGAACAGGAGGTAGGCGTCGAAGATCGGGCGCCGGTAGGGGGCGACGAGGGCCCGCAGCCGCTCCCGGGCCCGGCGGGCCTCGTCGAGCCGGTCGCCCTCCATCAGGTCGGCGACGTCGAGGACCAGCGACACGACCTCGAGGTCGGCCCACCCCTCGGCGGCGGCGGTGGTGCGGGGGCCGATGGCGAGCCGCTCGGCCAGCCCGTCGGGTCCCATCAGGGCGAAGCGACGGGAGAACAGGGCGAGGGCCAGGAGGTGGCTCGTCCCCTCGCCGGCCGCCACCAGCTCCTCGGCCAGGGCGAGGGCACGGGTCGAGAGGTCGTCGACCAGGTCGAGGTCCTCACCGCCGCTGCGGGCCAGGGCCGACCAGGCCAGCAGGCCGGCCCGCACGGCCCTGGCCTCCTCGGGCTGGGCGGCGAGGGCCTCGTCGAGCAGGGCGACGAGGTTGGCGTCGGTCTCACCGAAGTTGAACCCGACGCCGCTCTCGGTCAGCGCCCCCTCCTGGGCCGCCTCGGCCAGCATGAGCGGGAGCCCGCCGGCCCGCGCCTCCTCGGCCACCTCGGCCACGGCGGCGAGGGCCGCCTCCCGCTGGCCGCGCCGGCGCTCGGCCCGGGCCCGGACGAGGCAGAGGTCGGCCCGGGCGGGGTGGGCGGTCGGGGGCAGGGCGGCCAGGCCCCGCTCGGCCCAGGTGGCGGCCTCGTCGTCGGCGA
>JBQGCF010000039.1:0-1577 GCA_052038315.1 Iamia sp. | reverse complement strand
TCGGCTTCGACCAGCGGGTGCTGGACCGGATGCTCCCGGCCGCGCCACCGGCCCCGGCGCCGGCATCGCCGGTGGGCCGGCGCCGGTGGCCGCTCCTGGCCGCCGCAGCGGTCGTCGTGGCCCTGGCCGTCGGCGCCGCGGTCACCGTCGTCCGGGACCCGGCGCCGTCGACCGACCGGGTCGCGGCCCTGGTGACCCCCGCCGGCGAGGCGGTGGGCACCGCGACGGTGACCGAGGTCGACGGCGACCCGGTGCTGGTCGTCGGGCTGACCGAGGGCGTCGAGGGCCGCACCTACACGTGCCGGATGCGCTTCGCCGACGGCACGACGGTCGACACCGCCCCATGGGCCGCCGCCCCCGGCGCCGGCTGGCTGGTCCCCCTCCCCGAAGACCGTGGCGGACTGGCCACGATCGACCTCGTCACCCCCGACGGCTCGACGACCTGGTCCACCGCCGACCTGGACGCGGGCTAGCGCGGCTACGGTCCCGCCCATGCGGATCAGGGGTGGACGAGCGGGACGGGTCGCGGCGCTGGTGGCCGTGACGATCGCAGCGGCGGGCTGGGGACCGACGCCGGCCGGTGGCCAGGTGGCGCCGGTGGTGTCGATCGTGCCCGACGCGTCGACCACCCCCGGCGAGTGGTTCATGATCCTGGTCGAGGGGTGCACGCCCATCGGGGACGCGCCGTCGGTCAGCTACAACGTCCAGGCCGTCGACGCCACGCACATCCAGCCGATGGTCCCGAACGACGTCGATGCCTGGCACTACGAGATCCAGGCGCCGAACACCGACGTCTACGCCGTGGCCATCAACGGCTGCGTCCAGGGCGAGGCCGACCTCACCGGCGGCTACGCAGATGTCGAGAACCCGATCCTGTTCGCCAACCCCCTCATGGGGACGCGGGCCACCAGCGTGACCGGGACCGACTGCCCGGACGGCGCCACCCCGCAGGCCACCCTGCAGCTCGAGCGGACGGAGATCCTCCTCGACCCGTCGGCCCCCGACGTCCACGGCGACTGGACCGCCGAGCTCCCGGACTCGGTCGAGGCCGGGGCGATGAACGGCGAGGTCGACGCCACCTGTGGCGCGGTGGCCTACGCCCCCCTCTCCGTGGGGCTGGGCGAGGTGGTCCCGGGGCCGAGCACCACGATCCCCACCACGACGACCGATCCGGCGGGACCCTCGGCCCCGCCGGCCACCCCGGTCGACACCGCAGCCCGCTTCACCGGCTGACGTCGCCCCGCCGGCGATTGCTGGCAGTCGGGGCTTGCGAGTGCCAGAGGTCGGTCGTAGGGTTGGCACTCGGCACGATCGAGTGCCAGCCAGCAAAGACGCTACGGAGGCGCAATGAACCTTCAGCCGCTCGACGATCGCATCGTCGTCCGCCCCGGTGATGCCGAGGCCACCACCGCCAGCGGTCTGGTCATCCCCGACACCGCCAAGGAGAAGCCCCAGCAGGGCGAGGTCCTCGCCGTCGGCCCCGGCCGCCGCGCCGAGAACACCGGTGAGCTGATCCCGACCGACGTCGCCGTGGGCGACACCGTCGTCTACTCCAAGTACGGCGGCACCGAGATCAC
>JBQGCF010000038.1:0-5783 GCA_052038315.1 Iamia sp. | reverse complement strand
CCAGGACGCCGGCGGCGAGAAGGGTGGATCGGGCCATGGGGGTGTTCCTCCGTGGTGGGGGTTGGTACGTCCCACCCTCGGCCCCTGACCTGGGCCGGCCCCGTGGTCAGCCCGTGAGGATCCGCAGGATCTCGGCGGCCTCGTCGAGGGCGGCCCGGCGGACGACGTAGCGGTCGACGCCCCAGCGCTCGTGGTGCCGGCGCAGCTGCTCGGCGATGGCCTCGACGGTGCCGAACCAGGCGTAGGGGACGTCGAGGAGGTCGGCCGGGTCGACGTGGCCGAGCCGCGCTGCGAACCGCTCGGCGGCGCCGCCGGGGTCGTCGGTGACCTCGACGTGCTGGACGAGGGCCTCGATGCCGGGCGTGGTGCCGGCCGCCGCGCACGCCGCACCCAGGTGGGCGAAGGAGGCGTCGAGGGCGGCCCGCGACCAGTCGACGTCGTGGCGGTGGCCGTCCTCCCGGGTCCGACCGAGGCCGGTCACGCCCACGACGTCGGCCCGGCGGGCGCCCAGGGCCAGCACCCGGCGCCCGGCCCCGCCGACCATCAGCGGGATGCGGCCCTGCACCGGCCGGGGCACCTCCAGCCGGGCGGCGCCGACGTCCTCGCCGGCCAGCAGCCGGGTCACGGCGTCGACCACCTCCTCCAGCCGGTCGACCCGCGCCGCCGGCGCCGGGATGGACCGGCCCACCGCCTCCCACTCCGCCGGGGTGTGGCCGGCGCCCAGGCCGAGGAGGGCCCGCCCGCCGGAGACCAGGTCGAGGGTGGCCACCTCGGACGCCAGGGCGATCGGCTCCCACAGCCCGGCGTTGACGACGCACGTCCCCAGGGCCACCCGCTCGGTCACCGCCGCGGCCGCGGCCAGGGCCACGAAGGGCGACGGCGCCGAGCCCGGGTGGTCGGCGGTGTAGAGGGTGGCGAAGCCGGCGGCGTCGACCCGTCGGGCCAGGTCCAGCCACTCGTCCCGACCCTCCGGCGACGCCCCCAGCGAGATGGCGATGCCGCTCATCGGAGGTCGATCACGGCGCCGGGCGGGGTGGTGCGAGGGACGGTGGTGCGCTGGACGATGCCGACGCCGTCGGGGTCCGACGAGGTGTTGGAGCAGCCCCCGTCGGGGACGGACTGGTAGCGGGTGCGCACGGCCCAGGGGCGGACGACGGTGCCGTCGGCGGCCAGCCCGGAGAGGTCGGTCCAGCGCACCGCGGCGCTCGGGTCGTCGCAGGCGGCGAAGACCTCGGACCAGACCATGATCGAGCCCAGCCGGTCACCGCCCACGTGGAGCTGGCGGATCTCGACGTCGTCGATGCTGGCCGCCCAGCCCTCGATGCCCCGGTGGATCGACAGGCGGTACGGCCGGCCCGCGACCCAGTCGAGGTCCCGGGTGTTGGGGTTGGCGAGGGCCGAGGGCAGGGGGCTGATCGAACCGTCCAGCTCGCGGCCGTCGGCGCCGTAGCCGCCCCAGTTCACGGCCGTGCCGCCGGGGTGGCGGGGGTGGTGCTGGAGGCCGGTGTGGCCCCCGCCCAGCCGCCGCCCCCGGTCGGTCAGGAAGCTGGCCTGGAGGGCCCAGAAGGACAGGCGGTCGACCGTCGGCCGCTCGACGACGGTGAGGGTCGCGCCCACCTCGACCAGGTGCGGCTCGGGCCCGTCCCACAGCCACTCGAGGTGGAACGACGAGGCCCGGTTGGACGAGGTCGGGAGGCCGGTGGTCCGCTCCCGCTCGCCCCAGAGCCTCATCGGGACGAGAAGTGGACCGGGTCGCCGTAGGAGCCGCCCTGCTCCTGGCGCCCGGTGCGCGACGTCCAGCGCCACTGGACCGAGAGCCGGTCGCCGATGCGGGCCGCCACCTTGGGCACGGCGTGCTCCCACCGGGCCTGGCAGGCGCCGCCCATCACGAGGAGGTCGCCGTGGCCGGGCGCCAGGTCGACGACCGCCCCCTTGTCGGGCAGGTCGTGGGCGTAGCGGTGGCTGCGGGGCCGGAGGTGGAAGGGGCGACGGTGGCCGACGATCAGCAGGGCGATGCGGGTGTCGTCGAGCCACTTCATGTCCCGGTCCCGGTGGAAGGCGACGCTGTCGCGCCCGTCGCGGTACCAGGCGACCGCCGGCGCCGCGAAGCGCACGCCGTAGCGGTGCTGGAGGGCGCGGTGGGCGTCGTGGAGCACCGGGTGGGGCGGGCTGTCGAGCCGGTAGCCCGAGCCGAGCCGGGGCACGTCGACCCAGTGGTCGTAGCGGAACACCTGGCTCGGGCCCCACGGCAGGTCCTCCATCAGGGCCTGCGCCAGGTCGTCCGGCTCGGTGACGACGCCCCGGGCCACGTCGACCCACGACGCCTCGTCCAGCCAGGTCCGCTCGAACCGCACGTCACGCCGCAGCGTCGAGCGGGCGTCGGTCGCCTGGGCCATCCCGCCAGGGTACGACCTCGGGGCGACAGCCGTTCCGTGTGCGGAAGTACGCCGCATCCGCACGAACCCGCACACGGAACGGGCCTAGCCTCGACCGTCGTGTCCGCCCGGGAGCCGCTGACGTCGAAGCTGGCCGGCTTCGGCACGACGATCTTCGCCGAGATGTCGGCCCTCGCCGTCGAGACCGGTGCCATCAACCTGGGCCAGGGCTTCCCCGACACCGACGGGCCGGCCGCGGTGCTGGAGGCCGCCGTCGAGGCCATCCGCACCGGCGCCGAGACCGGCGCCAACCAGTACCCGCCCGGCCCCGGCATCCCCGACCTGCGCCGGGCCATCGCCGAGCACCAGGCCCGCTTCTACGGGATCGAGCTCGACCCCGACACCGAGGTCCTCGTCACCACCGGCGCCACCGAGGCCCTGGCCGGCGCCCTGCTCGGGATGCTCGACGCCGGCGACGAGGTCGTCACCTTCGAGCCCATGTTCGACAGCTACGCCGCCGGCATCGCCCTGGCCGGCGCCACGGTCAACCCGGTCCTGCTCGCCCCGGACCCGGCCACCGGCGAGTACCGCTTCGACCCCGACGAGCTGCGGGCCGCGGTCACGCCCCGCACCAAGGTCCTGCTGCTCAACACGCCCCACAACCCGACGGGCAAGGTCTTCGACGCCGACGAGCTGGCCCTGGTCGCCGAGGTCGCCATCGAGCACGACCTGATCGTGGTGACCGACGAGGTCTACGAGCACCTCGTCTTCCCCGATGCGACCCACGTCCCGCTGGCGACCCTCCCGGGGATGGCCGAGCGGACCCTGACGATCAGCTCGGGCGGCAAGACGTTCAGCGCCACCGGGTGGAAGGTCGGCTGGGCCACCGGGCCGGCGCCGCTGGTGGCCGCCACCCGCTCGGCCAAGCAGTTCCTGACCTACGTGAGCGGCGGCCCCTTCCAGCCCGCCATCGCCACCGGCCTCCGGCTCGACGACGCCTTCTTCGCCGGGCTCGGCCCGACGATGGCGGCCAAGGCCGAGCGCCTCGGCGACGGGCTCCGGGCAGCCGGCTTCACCGTCTTCGCCCCGCAGGGGACGTACTTCACCACCGTCGACGTCCGCCCCCTGCGCCCCGACGGCGACGGCATGGCCTTCTGCCGCTCGCTGCCCGAGCTGTGCGGTGTGGTGGCGGTGCCCAACCAGGTCTTCTACGCCCGCCCCGAGCACGGACGGCACCTGGTCCGCTTCGCCTGCTGCAAGCGGGACGACGTCCTCGACCAAGCGGTCGGGCGGCTCGCTACGTTGGGCTCGTGACCACGTCCCCCACCGCCCCCGCCGTGCCGGAGGGGCACGTCCGCATCGCCGCCGTCCAGCACGACATCGCCTGGAACGACCGCGAGGCCAACTTCGCCCACCTCGCCCCGCTGGTGGCCGCGGCGGCCGGCACCGGCGCCCGCATCGTCCTGCTCAGCGAGACCTTCTCCACCGGCTTCGCCGTCGAGGAGCCCGGCCTGGGCGAGCCCCTCGGCGGGCCGTCCTCGCAGTTCCTGGTCGAGCAGGCGCAGCGCCACGGCGTGTGGGTCGGCGGGTCGTGCCCGGAGATCCCGGTCGACGCCCCGGCCGACGACCAGCGCCCCCACAACTCCTTCGTGCTGGCCGGCCCCGACGGCACCACGCACCGCTACCGCAAGATCCACCCCTTCACCTACGCCGGCGAGGAGAAGCACTTCCGGGCCGGCACCGACCTGGTCACCGTGGAGGTCGAGGGCCTCCGGCTCAGCCTCTTCGTCTGCTACGACCTGCGCTTCGCCGACGAGATGTGGCAGGTCGCCCGGGACACCGACGTCTACCTCTTCCCGGCCAACTGGCCCGAGAGCCGGCGCCTCCACTGGTCGACCCTGCTGCGGGCCCGGGCCATCGAGGACCAGGCCTACGTCGTCGGCATCAACCGGGTCGGCCACGGCGGCGGGCTCGACTACTCGGGCGACAGCACGATCATCGACCCCACCGGCGAGGTCCTCGCCGCGGCGGCCGCCACCGAGTCGATCCTCGTCGCCGACGTGAGCGCCGAGCGCGTCGCCGCGGTGAGGGACCGCTTCCGCTTCCTCCCCGACCGCCGCACCGGCTGACGCGCTAGAGCAGCGACAACCCGCCGTCGACGGTCACGGTGGTGCCGGTGATGTAGCTCGACTCGTCGGAGAGGAGGAAGACCGTGGCCGCGGCGACCTCCCAGGCGGTGCCCTGGCGGCCGAGCGGCACCCGGGTGCTGGCCCGGGCCGGGCGGCCCCGGGTGGCGACCCGGCCGAGCGGGGTGTCGATCAGGCCGGGGGCGACGACGTTGGCCCGGATCCCGTTGCGGGCGCCCTCCAGGGCGACGTGGCGGCAGAGGCCGATCAGCCCGGCCTTGGAGGCGTCGTAGGCGGGCAGGCTGCTGCCGGGGCGGAACCCGGCCAGCGAGCCGACGAAGACGAAGGCGCTCCCCTCGGGCATGCGGGGCAGGGCCAGGCGGGCGGCGAGGAAGGCGGAGCGGAGGTTGACGGCGAGGGTCGTGTCCCAGTCGTCGACGCTGGTGCCGATCAGCCCGCCGGCGCCCTTGCCGATGCCGACGTTGAGGACGACGCCGTGGAGCTCGGGCACCGACCCGACCATGGCCGCCGCCCCCTCCTCGGTGGAGGCGTCGGCCTCGACCACGACCGCCCGGCCGCCGACCTCCTCGACCAGCGCGGCGGTGACCTCGGCCCGCTGCCGCACCACGTCGGCGCACACGACCGAGGCCCCCTCCCGGGCGCAGGCCACGGCGATGGCGCGGCCGTTGCCGAGCGGGGCGTCGGGCTCGGGCGAGGGCTGCGACCCGGCCCCGACGACGAGGATCGTCCGGCCCTCCAGCCGCGTCACGACGCCGGCCACCGCGGGGCGCCGTCCTCGAGGGGCACGCCCAGGCTGTTCAGCGTCATCGAGACCAGGTGGTAGTGGCCCACCACCATCGGGATCTCGACCATCTGCTTGTCGTCGTAGCGCTCGGCCAGCGCCGCCCAGGTGGCGTCGGTCAGGCAGTGGTCCTCGTGGAGCTCGTCGGCGGCCCGCAGCAGGAGGGCGTCGAAGGCGTCCCACCCCTCGGCGTCGGGCCCTGCCGCCACCCGCTCGATCTCCTCGTCGTCCAGCCCCGACAGCCGCCCGACGAGGACGTGCTGGGCCCACTCGTACTCCGACCCGCAGCGCCACCCGGTGCGGAGGACGAGCAGCTCCCGGTCCCGGGCGGGCAGCTTGCCGGCCAGGAGCTTGCCGCCGAAGGGCAGCCACTTGGCGAACAGCCCCGGGTGGCGGACGAGGGTGGCGAAGATGTTGACCGTCGGCGTGTCCAGCCCGACCAGGCCCATCAGCTCCCGCTGGAAGTCGTCCATCTCCTCG
>JBQGCF010000037.1:0-7613 GCA_052038315.1 Iamia sp. | reverse complement strand
TGATGGCGAAGGCGGGAGACGGCGGCCCCCGGGTCGACAAGGTGATCACCAGCGGCACCTTCTCGATCGACGGTGAGGACTTCGACGTCGACAACAACATCTGGATCGTCGGCGACGACGAGGAGTGCATCGTCGTCGACGCCGCCCACGACCACGAGCCCATCGTCGAGGGCATCGCCGGGCGGCGGGTGGTGGCCATCGTCTGCACCCACGGCCACAACGACCACATCAACGCCGCACCGGCGCTGGCCGACGCCGTCGGCGCCCCCATCTGGATGCACCCGGCCGACACGATGCTGTGGGAGCAGGTCCACCCCGACCGCCCGGTCGACGCCCCGCTGACCGACGGCCAGGTCATCGCCGTCGGCGGGCGCAAGCTCAAGGTGATCCACACGCCCGGCCACAGCCCGGGCGGGTGCTCGCTGCTCGACGCCCGGGCCGACCTGCTCTTCTCCGGCGACACCCTCTTCAAGGGCGGCCCCGGGGCGACGGGCCGCAGCTACTCGAGCTTCGCCACCATCATCGACAGCATCCAGGACCGCCTCCTCCCGCTCCCGGACGAGACGGTGGTCCACACCGGCCACGGCGACGACACCACCATCGGCGAGGAGGCCCCCGACCTCGACGCCTGGATCACCCGCGGCCACTAGCCCCCGTCTTCTGTCCACCCCCAGGCGCGTCCACGCGCCACCCGGGTGGACAGAACGCGGTCAGCGGAGGGAGAAGTCGAGCTCCAGGTGCTGGACGGCGGTGACGAAGATGTTGTCCTCGAGGACGGGGCCGTTGGTGACCCGGAGGTCGGTGATGCGCTGGCTGAGACGCTCGAAGAGGATCCTCAGCTCGACCCGGGCCAGGTTGGCGCCGAGGCAGAAGTGGGTGCCCCGGCCGAAGGCGACGTGGGGGTTGGGGTCGCGGGTGATGTCGAAGCGGTCCGGGTCGGCGAAGACGGCCTCGTCCCGGTTGGCGCTGGGGTAGAGGATCGCCACCCGGTCGCCGGCCCTGACCTCCTGCCCGCCGATCACGTCGTCCCGGGTCACCGTGCGGAAGAAGTTGTTGAGCGGGGTGACCCAGCGGATCAGCTCCTCGACGGCGCCGGGCACCAGCGACGGGTCGGCGGCCATGGCCTCCCACTGGTCGGGGTGCTCGGCGAAGGCGACGAGGCCGCGGCTGATCACGGTTCGCGTGGTCTCGGCGCCGCCGGAGATCACGAGGCCGGTCTCGTTGACCAGCTTGCTGTCCGACATGGGACAGCCCTTGGCCGCACCGCCCACCCAGTCGGACACCAGGTCGTCGGCCGGCTGGTCCCGACGGGCCGCGACCGTCTCCATCAGGACGGGGACGAACTCCATGATGGCGGCGACGAAGTCGAGCATCTTGGCCTCGTCGGTGTCGACCTCGTCGTAGCGCATCAGCCGCTCGGACCAGGTCTTGATGTCGGGCCAGCGCTCCTCGGCGAAGCCCAGGAGGTGGGCGGTCAGCCGGGCCGGCACCGGTGCGGCCAGCTCGGACACGACCTCCATCGAGCCGCCCTGGAGGGCGCCGTCCATCACGTCGTCGACGAGCGAGGTGAGGTAGCCCTCCATGGCGGCGACGGCCCGGGGGGTGAAGCGGCGGTTGACGAGCCGGCGCTGGTCGAGGTGCCCGGGATCGTCCTGGGCGATCATGTTGTCCTCGTCCGGCTCGTGGTGGGAGCGGTAGCCGGTCGCCGAGGAGAAGACGTCGGACCGCCGCTCGACGTCCATCACGTCGGCGTGGCGGGTGACGCCCCACAGCCCGTTGGCCTCGTCCCGGTGGACCGGGTCGTGCTCGCGCAGCCAGCGGAAGGCGGCGTGCATGCCGTGGAGGTCGCCGTAGAAGGCGGGGGAGAGGAGGTCGATCGAGGGGGCGTCGACGGCGGTCACGGCTCAGGCCCCTCCCTCGGGCGGCAGCGTCGTCGAGGTGGTGGAGGTGGTCGACGTGGTCGAGGTCGTGCTCGTCGTGGTGCTCGTGCTCGTGGTCGTCGAGGTGGACGTGGAGGTCGACGTCGACGTGCTGGTGGTGGACGACGAGCTGCTCGACGACGAGGAGCTGCTGCTGTCCGACGACGAGGTCGGCTCGGTGGTCGACGAGGTGGTGGTCGACTCGGTCGACGACGTCGTGGTGCTGTCGGGCGTGTCGTCGTCGTCCCCGCCCTGGGCCAGCGCCACCACGACGATCACGGCGACGATGGCGGCGATCACGATCACGATGGCGGCGATCAGCAGGCCCCGGCCCCCGCCCTCGGCCTGGGGCGGCGGTGCGTCCGGCGGTGCGTAGGAGCCGGGCACCCCGCCGGCGCCGTAGGCCGCGCCCCCGGCGTAGCCGGCCGCCCCGGCCGCACCGGTGGCGGGCAGCACCTGGGTGGCGTCGAGCCCGGGCCCGGCGTCGGCCGGTGACGTGCCCTGGGCCGGCGTGGCCCCGGTCGCACCCGCTCCGGCCCCGGTCGCGCCGGCGCCGGCGGCGTCCTCGGGGCGCCACGCCTGGGTGTCGTCGTCGCCCGGGGTGGCGGCGGGCTGGGCGCCGGTCGCCCACGCCCGGGTGGCGTCCTCGGGGGACTCGTAGCTGTCGTCGGGCATGTCGCTCCTACTTGCAGGTGGCGATGCCGCCGTCGACCGGGATCACGGTGCCGGTGATGTACGAGGCGGCGCGGGAGGCGAGGAAGATCGCCGTGCCGGCCATGTCGTCGGGCTGGCCGATGCGCTTCATCGGGGCCGAGGCGGCGATCTGGTCGCCGGCGGCGGCGAGGGTGGCGGCCATCATCTTCGACTCGAAGGGGCCGGGGGCGATGGCGTTGACGGTGACCTTCGGGGCCAGCTTGGCCGCCAGGTGGCGGGTCAGCTGGTGCACGGCGGCCTTGCTGGCCGAGTACGAGTAGGTCTCGAGGATCGGCACGTGGATGCCGTCGATCGAGCCGATGTTGATCACCCGGGCCGGGTCGCCGTCGGCGCTGCCCGCCTCGAGCAGGGGCAGGGCGAACTTGGTGGTGTGGAACACGCCCTTGACGTTGAGGTCGAGGGTGCGGTCCCAGGCGGCGTCGTCGAACTCGGCCAGCGGGGCGCCCCACGTGGCCCCGGCGTTGTTGACGAGGATGTGCAGGGCGTCGGTGCCGCCGGCGACCTCGTCGACGAGCCGCTTGCACTCGTCCTCGGACGAGAGGTCGGCGGGGACGGCCCGGCACTCGCCGATCTGCGACAGCTCGGCGGCGACCTCCTCGCACACCGACGCCTTGCGGCTCGAGATGACGACGGTGGCACCGGCCTCGACGAAGCCGCGGGCGATCATCAGGCCGATGCCCCGGCTGCCGCCGGTGACGAGGGCGGTCTTCCCCTCGATGCTGAACAGGTCCGAAGCGTTGGTGGGCACGAGGTCCGACCGTACCCGGCTCAACCGTTCGCGCCGGTTCCCTCCCAGGTGAGCCACTGGCGGAGACGGGCGGAGCCGGCGGCGTAGATGGCCAGGAGGTCGATGACCTCTTCCAGGTCGGGGTAGCGGCCGTCGATGTGGCCCTCGCCGAGGGTCGTGACCATGGCCTCGATGCAGTCGGCGACCATCTCGTAGCGGCGCCGCAGGTCGGGGTCCTGCGAGTCGACGGCGGCCATGGCCATCAGGTCGTCGGCCAGGTCGGCCCGGTTGGCCGCCGCCATGGCCCGGGCGTGGGCGCCGAGCGGGCTCGACGACGGCTCGTGGCGGATCTGGCGGCCGAGCCGGAACATCTCGGGGTGGGCCCGGATCAGGTCGAGCGGCGCCCGCATCGTGTCGCGCAGGTGGGGCCGGTCCCGGTGGGCGCCGAACTCGGCCCGGGCCGCGGTGTTGGTCCGCCGGGTGGCCGCCGCCCCCATCTCGGCCAGGGCCTGCAGCAGCTCGTCCCGGCTGGCGAAGTGGGTGTAGTAGCTCGACTGGGCGATGCCGACCCGGCGGCAGACGTTCACCGTCGTCAGGGCGGCGACCCCCTCGGTGGCGACGATGTCGATGGCGGCCCGGAGCAGCCGGTCCCGGGTGCTGTCGTCCCCTGCCGGGTCGGGACCCTGCTCCTTGCCACCCATCGATCCGATACTACTATCGGAGACGACCGTCACATGTGCCCACCGGCACGTGACCCACAGGGAGCACAGTGTCGCAGCCGCAGACGATCGGGGTCCGGGCCCTCGAAGCGAGGGTGCGCTCGCTGGTGCCCACCGTGGGCCCGCCGCTGGCGATCATCGCCCTGCAGCTGGTCCTGTTCCCGGTGCCCCTGGGCATCTTCGTGCGGGGCGTCGTCATCGGTGGCCTGACCGCCCTGGTCGCCCTGGGCATGGCTCTGATCCACCGCTCGAACCGCATCCTCAACTTCGCCCAGGCCGACCTGGGCGGCGTGCCCGCCGTGCTCGTCCTGATGCTGATGACGGCGTGGGGCTGGAGCTACTGGCTGGCCGTCCCGGCCGGGCTGGTGGCCGCCCTGCTCGTCGGTGGGCTGGTCGAGGCGGTGGTGATCCGCCGCTTCCGCAACGCGCCCCGGCTGATCCTCACCGTCGCCACCCTCGGGCTGGCCCAGATCCTCGCCGCCTGCGCCCTGCTGATGCCCCGGATGTGGACCGACGAACGGGTGCTGGCGCCGCGCATCCAGGCCCCGTTCGAGGCCAGCTTCACGATCGGCGGGGTCGTGTTCAACGCCAACGACGTCATCGCCATGGTCGTCGTGCCCATCTGCATCGCCCTGCTGGCCTGGTTCCTCCAGCGCACGCAGCTGGGCGTGGCGGTGCGGGCCAGCGCCACCAGCGCCGAGCGGGCCGCGCTGCTCGGCATCCCCGTCCACCGGGTCCAGACGCTGGTCTGGGCGGTGGCCGGGCTGCTCGCCTTCGTGGCCACGTTCCTCCGGGCCGGGATCCTCGGCCTGCCGGTCGGGTCGGCCCTCAGCTTCGGCATCCTCCTGCGGGCCCTGGCCGCCCTGCTGATCGGGCGGATGACCAACCTGACGCTGATCGGCGCCAGCGCGGTCGCCCTCGGCGTGCTCGAGCTGGGCGTGCAGTGGAACGCCGAGAGCCCGCTGCTGATCGACCCGATCCTCGCCGCGGTGATCGGCGTGGCCCTCGTGCTCCAGCGCCGGGCCCGGGGCCGGGTCGGCGACGACGACGCCTCGGGCTGGCAGGCGGCCGAGGAGGTCCGGCCCATCCCGGCGGTCCTCCGGGCCCAGACGGAGGTCCGGCTGGTGCGCTGGGTCGGCGGCGCCGTCGTGCTGGCCGCCGTGCTGGTGCTGCCGCACCTGCTGAGCGTCGACCACTCGCTCAAGGCCTCGGCGGTGGTGATCTACGCCATCCTCGCCCTCTCGCTGGTGGTGCTGAGCGGGTGGGCCGGGCAGGTCTCGCTGGGCCAGGTCGCCTTCTTCGCCATCGGCGCGGTGGTGGCCACCAAGGCCAACGTCGACCACGACGCCGACCTCCTCGTCAGCCTCGGCCTGGCCACCGTGGCCGGGGCGGTGGTCGCCGTCCTCGTCGGGCTGCCCGCCCTCCGCCGGGGCGGCCTGCACCTGGCCGTCATCACCTTCGCCTTCGCCCTGGCCACCACGTCGTACCTGCTCAACGCCCGCTTCTTCGACTGGGTGCCCAAGGGGTCCGACCGGGTCGACCGGCTGCCGATCCTCGGGATCCTCGACTACGACGACCCCACCCGCCTCTACTACGTCACCCTCGCCGGGTTCGCCCTGGTCGTGGTGGCGCTGCGGGGCATCCGCCGCTCCCGCTCGGGCCGGGTGCTGCTGGCCATCCGGGAGAACGAGCGGGGCGCCGAGGCCTACGGCGTCAGCCCCACGCGGGCCAAGCTCACCGCCTTCGCCCTGTCGGGCGGGATCGCCGCCTTCGCCGGCGGCCTCTTCGCCCACCACCAGCAGAGCTTCGGCGTCGGGCCCTACGAGCCGGGCCAGAACTTCGCCGTCTTCACCATGGCCGTGATCGGTGGCATCGGCTCGCTGCCGGGGGCCGCCCTCGGCGCCGTCTACCTGCGGGGCACGCAGTGGTTCCTGCCCGCCGACTGGCAGGTGCTCGCCACCGGCGCCGGCGTCCTGGTCGTGCTGCTGGTGCTGCCCAACGGCCTGGGCGGGCTGCTGTTCCGGGTCCGCGACCTGTGGCTGCGCTCGGTCGTCCGCCGCAAGGGCCTCGTCGTGCCCAGCCTGGTGGGCGACGACACCATCGACGCCCCCGCCCCGCCCCCGCCCATCACCGGTCCCTCAGACCCCGCGGAGGAGACGGCCGACGAGGTCTCCCTGGCCAAGCCCGAGGAACCGGCCGAGGTCACCGAGGAGGTGACGGCGTGAAGGCGTTGATCGGGAAGGTCACCCAGGGCGGGCCGATCCTGCCGCTGGTCGTGCTGTTCGGTCTCAACGCCGTCGACGAGCTCGACCGCACCGCCTTCGGCATCCTCCTGCCCGAGATCCGCGAGGAGTTCGGGCTGAGCAACCAGGGGATCCTGACCCTGATCGCGGTGGTGACGTTCCTGTCGCTGCTGCTCCAGGTCCCGATCGCGGCGGCCGCCGACCGCCATCCCCGCGTGCCGATCGCGGCGGCTGGCGGTGCGCTCTGGGGTGTCTTCTCGCTGCTGACCGGCCTGGCCCCCGGGCTGATCTTCCTGTACGTCGTGCGGGTCGGGTCCGGCATCGGGCGGGCCACGGTCGACCCGACCCACAACTCGCTGCTGGCCGACTACTACGCGCCGGCCTCCCGGGCCCGGGTCTTCTCGGCGCACCGGGCGGCCAACGCGGTCGGGGCCTGCCTCGGCCCGCTGGTCGGAGGCCTCCTGGCCTCGGCCTTCGACTGGCGGGCCCCCTTCCTCGTCTTCGCCGTCCCGACGCTCGTCTTCGTCGCCCTCGCCTTCTGGCTGAAGGAGCCCATCCGGGGCGAGCACGAGCGGCTGGCCATGGGCGCCGATGCCGCGGTGGCCGCCACCGAGGAGGTGGCCCCGTCGTTCGGCGAGGGCTGGCGGATGGTGTGGAAGATCGAGACGCTGCGGCGGATCTGGTACAGCCTCCCGTTCCTCGCCGCCTCGCTGATCGGCTTCGTCTCGCTGGCCGCGCTGATGTACGAGGACCAGTTCGACCTGGACGAGAAGGCCCGGGGCTTCGTCGCCGCCGGGGTCGAGCCGGCCCAGCTGATCGGGCTGATCGTCGGCGCCCGCGTCGCCACCCGTCTGATGGCCAAGGACACCAGCCTCGTCCTGCGCTTCCTGTCGCTGGTGGCCTTCGTCGTGTCGGGCCTGCTGCTCGTCTTCACCGCCGCCCCCAACCTCGGCGTGGCCATCGCCGCCAACGCCGTCATCGCCGCAGCGCTCGCCATCCTCGGGCCGGGCATCCTCGCCGCCCTCTCGCTGGCCATCCCGCCCCGCGCCCGCTCGATCGGCTTCTCGGTCGGCGCCCTCTGGTGCATCCCCGGGCTGCTGATCCTGCCGATCCTCGGCGCCGTGGCCGACACGTGGGGCATCCGGTGGGGGATGGCCATGATGGTCCCCGTCTTCCTCGTCGGCGGGCTGGTGATCGCCACCGCCGGGAAGACGGTGAACGGCGACATCGCCCAGGTGTGGAAGGCGTCGATGGCCCGGGCCGAGGCGGCGCGGGAGCGGGCCGAGGGCCG
>JBQGCF010000036.1:0-36238 GCA_052038315.1 Iamia sp. | reverse complement strand
GTCGTCACCGGCCGGGTCGTCGTGGTGGTGGTCGTGGGCGGCCGGGTCGTCGTGGTCGTCGGCGGCGTCGTCGTGGTGGTGGTCGTCGCCGGCCGGGTGGTCGTGGTGGTCGGCGCCGGACCGCTCGGGACCGTCGTCGTGGTCGGCTCGGGGACGGCGCTGTCGTCCCGGGGCGCCGAGCCGGCCGAGCGGTCGTACTGGTCGAGGACCGTGGTGCGGAGGTAGTCGAGCGCCGGGATCCCCACGAGGGCCACGAGGGCCACCAGCAACGTGTACTCGACGAGCGTGGCGCCGCGCTCAGACCTCGATCCCCGCATGCGGGCCCTGTCGGTCCCCCGCCGGGACCGATCCAGAGCCCGTGACAGGACTGTGACAGAGCAGAAGGGTGAACGTGGCGCCCCGGCCCGGACCGGGGTCGAGGACGATGTCGCCCCCCATGGCCCGGGCGTGCTCGCGGGCGATGGCCAGGCCCAGCCCGGAGCCGCCCTGGGCCCGCGACGCATCGCTCTTGTAGAAGCGGTCGAAGATCCGCTCGGCCCGCTCCGGGTCGATGCCGGGGCCGTCGTCGTGCACGTCGACCCGCACCGTGTCGCCCTCCCGCCGGGCGGCGACGGTGACCGACCGACCCCCGTGCACGGCGGCGTTGGCCACCAGGTTGGACAGGACGCGCCGGAGCCGGCCCCGCTCGGCCGAGACCCCGAGCCCGGCCGGGACGTCGACGGCCACGGCCACGCCGTCGGGCAGGGGCAGGGCGTCGAGGGTGGTGTCGAGGGCGGCGCGCAGGTCGAGCGGCTCGGCCAGCACCGGGTCGGCCCCCTCGTCGAGGCGGGTCAGCTCCAGCAGGTCGAGGACGAGCTCGCGCAGCCGGTCGACGTCGCGCACGAGGACGGCGGCCGCCCGCCGGGACGGCGCGGGCAGCTCGTCGAGATGCTCCTCCAGGACCTGGGCGGTCACGGCCATGCCGGTGAGCGGCGTCCGGAGGTCGTGGGCCACGTCCGCGGTCAGCTGGCGCTGCCGGTCGGCCGTCCGCCGCAGCTCCTCGATGGTGGCCTGGAGGGCGTCGGCCATGTCGTTGAAGGAGTCCGACCAGGCCCGGAACTCGTCCTCGCCCTCGGCCGGCAGGCGGGTCTCCATCAACCCGCCGGCCAGGGCGCTGGCCGCCTCGGCGGCCTGGCGGACGGGCCGGAGGGTGCGCCGGGCGACGAGGTGGCCGACCGCCGCGGCCAGGGCCACGACCACCAGCCAGCCCCAGGCCAGCACGGTGCGCAGCTCGCGCAGGCTCGCCTGGGGCACGTCCTTGGCGAAGAAGAACACGTAGCGGGCGCCGTCGGGCCCGTCGCCCGCCACCACCAGGTAGTCGTGGCCCTCCCGGCTGGTGTCGGTCACGGCCAGGTCGGGCTCCTCGCCCGGGGCGATGTCCGTCGGCAGGAGGACGTCGTCGGGGACGTCGTCACCGGTCAGCCCGACCGCCGAGGTGTAGGTCCGACCGCCGACCAGGGCGACGGTGTCCATCCCCGAGCGCTTCTCGAAGGCGGCCTGCATGTGCTCGAAGCTCGGGTCGTCGAGCCGGTCGGGCGCCAGGGCCAGGGCGACCCGGGCCTGCTCCTTGCCGACCCGCTCGAAGCTCCCCCAGCGGTAGCTGCTCGTCACCCCGTAGGTGAGGACGGCCAGGCCGCCGGCGCTGATGGCGGCGACGAGGATGAAGGCGGCGGTGAGCCGGCGGCGGAAGCCGTGCGGCCGGCGGGGCCGGCGCCTAGCCATCGGCGAACCGGTAGCCCATCGAGCGGACGGTCTCGATGTACGGCGCCCCGTCGGTGGCATCGCCCAGCTTGGTCCGCAGGCGCAGGACGGCCATGTCGACCAGCCGTGAGTCCCCGAGGTAGTCGTAGCCCCAGACCCGCTCGAGCAGCGCCTCCCGCGACTGCACCTGGCCGCGCCGCGAGGCGAGGGCGATCAGCAGCCGGGTCTCGGTGGCCGACAGGGCCAGCTCGGTGCCGTCCCGGCTGACGGTGAAGGCCTCCTCGTCGATCTCCAGGTCCCGCGCCGTCCAGCGCGCCGGGCCGGCGCCGGTCGAGCGGCGGACGGCGGCGCGGGCCCGGGCGGCCAGCTCGGCGGGCACGAAGGGCTTGGTCAGGTAGTCGTCGGCGCCCAGCTCGAGGCCCCGCACCACGTCCGCGGTGTCGGCCCGGGCGGTCAGCATCACGATGGGCACGGTGCTGCGGGCCCGGATCGACCGGCACACCTCGAAGCCGTCGACCACCGGCAGCATCAGGTCGAGGACGACCAGGTCGCACGGGGTCCGCTCGATGGCGTCGAGGGCGAGGGCGCCGTCCGCGGCCGTCTCGACGGCGAAGTCGGCCGCCTCCAGCACCATGGTGACCGCCTCCCGCACGGAAGCGTCGTCCTCCACGACCAGGGCGCGATGCGCCATCCGACCTCCTCGTTCGCCACCGGGGAGGCTACGGCACGGAGTGGTAGGACCCCTCGGACCGGTTGGCGGTGGGCATCTCGATGTGGATCGGGCCGGGGCCGCGGTTGAGGCCCCACAGCACCCCGAGCCGGAGCAGCTCGTCGAAGGTCCAGTAGGCGTGGTTGGTCGCCGGCAGGCGGACCCCGGCCTCCCGGGCGGCGACGTACAGCGGCCAGCCGGTCGCCACCCCGCCGTCCCAGAACCGGTCCTCGGGGATCTGCAGCATGTCGGCGATGCTGCGACCGTCCTTCGTCGTGCCGACCATGTAGCGGGCCATGGCGTCCAGGGCCGGGCGGGTCAGGCCCTGGTCGATCTCGGCCACCAGGCTCAGCAGGATCTCGGTCAGGGCCAGGCCCTCGGGCGTGGGGGCGATCACCGGGTCGAGGGTCAGGTCGGACTGGTGCTGGGCGTCGGCCCACGTGGCCGGGATGTAGACCTCCTCGATGCCCAGGTGGAAGGCGGTGACCTGCCACACGTGGAGGAAGCCGGCCGAGTGGGCGGGGGTCAGCGGGACCCGCCAGGTGCCGAGGGTCCGGTGGATGAACGTGGCCAGGCTGTGCCAGGTGACGATCAGGTCGCGCTGGCTGATCGGCGGCGGGACGTCGCCCCCGGCCTGCCACCGCGGCGACGAGGTGATCAGGTACCGGACCGCGCTGTGAGCCAGCCGGGTCTTGATGCAGGTCACGATCATCTCGCCGTCGGGGGCGAAGGCGTTGCGGGCGCCGATGTCGTAGCCCAGCTTGGCCGTCTTGGTGACCCGGTCCCGCATGTCCTCGCCGCCCTTGGAGTGGTAGACGGCCCGGGCCTCGTCGGGGATGGCGCAGCTCATGATCCCGCTGCCCAGCCCGTAGAGGAGGCCCGTGTAGCCGCCCCGCCGCTCGTAGAAGTCGTAGGCGTCGGCCAGCTTCCCACGATCGATCCACGCCGGCGGCCGCCGGGCCCCCTCGACGAAGGCGACCAGGTCGGACGGCAGCCCGGCGGGCAGGGCCTGGTCGTTGCGGTGCCACGGGCGGAGCAGGGCGTTGAGCTGGTCGATGCGGGTGATGCCCTCCTCGGTGAAGAGGCGGTGGACGACGGCGTCGGCCTCCGGGTCCCACACGTCCTCGGGCGGGACGGTGGCCAGGTCGCCGCCGGCCACGGACCGGCTGCTGCTCCAGGCCCAGGCCGGGACGGCCGGGCCGACGACGGCCAGGGCGCCCAGCGCCCCACCGGCCTGCAGGAGCCGGCGTCTGCTGATCGTGTCCATTGTTACAACCGCTTGATCAAGACCTCCACCTCCTCGACCGGTTGCCGCCCCGGCCCGGCCCCGAGCTCGACCGGGTCCTCGACGCCGTCGAGCGCTGCCTCGTCCGCTACGGGCTGCGGCGCACCTCGATGTCGGACATCGCCCGCGAGATGGGCGTGGCCCGCACGACCCTCTACCGCCAGGTCGCCTCGCTGGAGGAGGCCATGGCCCTGATGTCGTCGCGCCGCTTCCACCGCTTCCTCGACGAGCTGATCACCCTGGCCGCCGAGGGGCTGAGCGCCGAGACCTTCGTCCAGGCGATCGTCCGCACCGTCCGCCAGGCCCTCCACGACCCGATCGTCGAGCGGATCCTCCACGACGAGCCCGACATCGTCGGCCGCTACCTCAGCGACGGCTCGCTGGCCACCCTCGCCGGGCAGATCGCCGAGCTGCTCACCCCCGTCCTCGCCGCGGCCATGGCCGGGGGCCTGCTCCGCCCGAGCGACCCGGCCCTGGCCGCCGGCTGGGTCGTCCGCATCGTCCTCGCCCTGGGCGCCGTCCCCCCGCCCGACGACGACCTCGAGGCCACCGTCCGCTTCGTCCTCCTCCCCCTGCTGGCGCCGTAGCACACCTCTCCCATCGAATTGGTGGGCAAGGGCTAGGCTGCGGCCCGTGATCAACGGCTTCGCGGTCCGCCTGGCCACCGTCGAGCCGGTCCACCACCTGGTGGGGCTGGCCGTCCGGGCCGAGCACCTGGGGGCGGCGGCCGTGCTGGTCGAGGACGGCGGCACCGGGCGGGACGTGCTCGTCGCCGTCGCCGCCATGGCGGTGGCCACCGAGCGGATCGCCCTCGTCCCGCTCGTCCCGGCCACCTCGCCCGCCGCCGTGCGCCGGGCCGGGCCGGCCCTCGCCTCGCTGGCCGAGCTGTCCGACGGCCGGGTCGTCGGCGCCTTCCCGGCCGCCGCCCTGCGCTCGGCCGGGCCCCTCCCCGCCCCGGTGGCGGTCGTCGAGCGGGGGCGGCGGGCGGGCGCACCGACCGAGGGCGTCGTCGGTGTCGTCGCCGAGGGCGATCGGCCCCTCGCCGTGCCCGGCGCCTGGGCCATCTGGAGCCCGGCGCCGGGGACGCCCGAGCCGCCGGTCGACGCGCCGGGACCCGACGTGATCGCCTACCGGCTCGACCGCCACGACGTCGAGGAGCTGGCCGCCATCGCCGCCGCCCGGGCGGTCAGCCGAGGGCCTTGAGCCCGAGGTTCTCGCGCAGGGTGTCGTGCTCGTAGGCGGTGCGGAAGGCACCCCGGTCCTGGAGCTCGGGGACGACCAGGTCGACGACCTCGTCGAGGCCGTGGGGCGTGAGGTGCGGCACGAGGATGTAGCCGTCGGCGGCGTCGTCCTGGACGTTGCGGTCGATCTGCTCGGCCACCTGCTGGGGCGTGCCCACGAAGGTCTCCCGGGCGGTCACCTCGATCACCAGCTGGCGGATCGACAGCCCCTTCTGCTCGGCGATCTCCCGGTAGCGCCGGGCGGTGGCGAGCGGGTCGCCGGTGTGGCGGACCCGGCCCCTGACGATGTCCTCGGCGCCGGCGACGTCGGGATCCTCCAGCCGGGGCACGACCTCGTCGACGACGGCGTCCAGGTCCCGGGGCCCCCTGCGCTCCGACGCCGCCGCCGTCACCGCCGACCCGCTGTCGTCAACCCAGCTCCACGACGGTCTCGGACAGCGCTCGATAGGGAGCCGGCGGGGGGAGCCGGACCGGCCCGGGGTCGCCGTGCATCGAGGCGGCGAAGCGCCGGGCCGGGTCGCGCCCGGCGGTCGGCGACGCCCCCTTGTTCCACCCGAGGTCGTGGCGGTACCGCCCGAGCAGGTCGGCCGCGACCAGCTCCCGCTCGTCGAGCAGGTTGGAGCCGACGGGCAGGGGCTCGATCGTCGGGGCCACGAACATGGCGTCGACCGGGCAGTACGCCTCGCACAGGAAGCAGGTCTGGCAGTCGGACTGGCGGGCGATCACCGGGTGGCCACCCTCGACCGCGTCGAAGACGTCGGTCGGGCAGACCTTGACGCACAGGTCGCAGTCGATGCAGCGCTCGTCGCTGATGACCTCGATCATCGGGCCGCTCCCACGAGAGCGGGCGCCGGCGCCGACCACGACAGCGGCTCGATCGCCGTCCAGACCTCGTCCAGCCCGCCGCTCAGGATGCGATGGTGCTGGGCCGGGTCGAGCGCCGGGAAGTCCTCCCGCCGGTGCATGCCCCGGGTCTCGGTCCGCTCCAGGCCGCTGCGGTACATCCACCGGGCGGTGGCGACCATGGCCGCTGCCTCCCGGGCCCGGTAGGCGTCCTTGCCCACGCCGAGCAGCGACGAGCGGACCCGGGCCCAGGTGTCGTCGAGCACCTCCAGCGAGGCCCGCAGGCCGGCATCGGTCCGGAACCAGTTCTTGTCGTAGGGCATGACCTCGCCCTGCACGGTGGCGACGACGTCGCGGTGCTCGTCGGCCGCCCCGGGCGTGCCGGTCGGGCGGAGCCCCGCGGTGCCGGCGCCCCGGGCGGCGCGGGTGCGGGCCGCCGGCCCCACCCCCAGGGCGTGGTCGGCCGCGCCCTGCCCGGCCCACACGCCCGACGAGATGGCCCACGCCGCGTTGTGGCTGCCGCCGCCGGTGAAGGCGCCGCAGATCTCCTGCCGCGTGGCCGCGTCGCCGGCCGCGTAGAGGCCCCGGACCGACGTGGCGCAGGAGTCGTCGACGACCCGCAGCCCGCCGGTGCCACGCACCGTGCCCTCCAGGATCAGGGTGACGGGGAACAGCTCGGTGAAGGGGTCGATGCCGAGCTTCACGAAGGGCTGGAAGAAGTTGGGCTGGAGGGTCGGCAGCAGCTGCTTGAGGTCCTCGTCGAGCCGGTCGATCCGGCAGAAGACGGGCTCCTCCAGCAGCGTCCGGGCGATCACCGAACGGCCCCGCTGCGACCCGGCCCCCTCGATCACCGTGCCGTCGGCCCGGTAGAAGGTCGCCCAGTGGTAGAAGGCGCTCTTGGTGAGCGACGTCCCCGCCGGGGCCAGCGAGTACGAGTTCGAGAACTCCATCCCCGACAGCTCGGCCCCGGCCTCGGCGGCGAACAGGTAGCCGTCGCCGGTGTCGACGTTGCAGCCGAGGGTCCGGCTGAGGAAGGCGCAGCCACCGGCGGCCATCACCGTGGCGCTCGCCCGCACCCGGTAGCGCTCGCCGGCCTGGCGGCGGAGCCCCTCGGCCCCGACGACCGCGCCGTCGGCGTCGACCAGCAGCTCCAGCACCGGGCTGTGGTCGAGGATGCGCACGCCGGCCCGGGCGACCCGCTGGCGCTGGCGCTTCATGTAGTCGGGCCCCTGGAGGCTCGTGCGGATCGGCAGGCCGGTCTCGTCGTCGACCGGGAACGGGTAGCCGTGGCGGTCGAGCTCGGGCACCCGGGCCCACGTCTCGTCGAGCACCCGTTCCATCCAGTGCCGGCTGGCCAGGTGGCCACCGAGGGCCTCGCGGCTCGCCTTGGCCGACTCCCGCTCGCCCTCGACGGGCGGGACGTACCAGACGCCGGTGCCGGCGGCGGCGGTGGCGCCGCTCGACCCGCAGTAGCCCTTGTCGACGAGGGCGACGGTGGCGCCGGCCTCGGCCGCCTTCACCGCCGCCCACGTGCCGGCGGGGCCACCGCCGATCACGAGGACGTCGACGTCGACCTCCAGGTGCACGCGGCTGCCGTCATCGGTCTGGGTCATCAGGGCTCCTCGGGGATGTACTGCCACTCGGCGATGTCGAAGTCGGACTGGGCGGCGCCGGTGTCGACGAGGAACTGCTTGGTGCCCTCCAGCAGCGCCAGGCCCTCGTCGGTGAACGGGTCGGCCGGATAGTCCTCGAGCTCGCCCTCCAGCTCCGGCACCAGCGCTCGGTCGACGTCGAGGATCGGCTGCTGGAAGTCGTAGTAGGGCTCCGGGTCACCGGTGATCAGCTCGAGGGCGTCGGCCCGGGCGTCGTTCCAGGCCTGGACGATGTCGGGGTTCTGCGAGAGCAGGTCCTCGGTCACGACCGTCACCGACGAGCCGGCCAGGTCGGGGTGGTCGGGGAAGGTCGACAGCAGCTCGGGGAAGCCCTGCGCCTCCAGGACCGGGACGAAGCTCCACGGGGCGACGAAGGCGTCGATGTCGCCGCCCTGGAGGGCCGCCACCGCATCGGGGATCAGGAGGTTGGTGACGTCGATCGAGTCCGCCAGCCCCTCCTCCTCCAGCAGCCCGAGCACGAAGCGGTGCATGTAGGAGCCCTGGGGCACGCCGATCGTGCCGCCCTCCAGGTCCTCCAGGCTCTCGGCCCCGTCCTTCGGCGTGAAGATGTTGGCCTCCAGGCCGACCCGGTTCTGGTTGATCACCCGGGTCTCCTGGCCCGACGCCCGGAAGTTGATCGCCGGGGTGTCGCCGTAGAGCCCGATGTCGAGCGACCCGCCGGCGAGGGCGTTGTTGAGGTCGGGGCCGTTGCCGAACTGGAAGGCCTCGATCTCGGTCACGCCGAGGGGCGCCAGCGCCTCCAGCAGCTTGCCCTCGGCGTGGTAGTAGCCCTCGGGGCCGCCCCACGTGGGCTTGGTGCTGATGTAGCCGACGCGCAGCGTCTCGGGGCCGGCGCCCCCGCCGCCGCCCTCGTCACTGCTCCCCGGCTCGGAGCCGCCGGCCGCGTCGTCGACATCGTCGCCGCAGGCGGTCAGGAGGAGCAGGGGCAGCAGCAGGAGGAGCGCCAGGGCGCGTGGGGTTCGACGGGTGGTGGTCACGGGATCCTTCTCGTGGTGTGGGGAGGGCTCAGGCGGCGCGGTCGACGCCGAGGTGGTCGAGCAGGCGGTGGCGCAGCTCGACGAAGCCGGGGTGGTCGTCCCGGCGGGGACGGGGGAGGTCGACGACGACCTCGTGGGCGATGCGGCCGTGCTCGAGCACGAGGGCCCGGTCGGCCAGCAGCAGGGCCTCGTCGACGTCGTGGGTGACGTGCAGGACGGCGAAGCCGTGCTCGGCCCACAGCCGGCCGACCAGCTGCTGGACCTTGATGCGGGTGAGCGCGTCGAGGGCGGCGAAGGGCTCGTCGAGCAGGAGCAGGTCGGGCTGGCGGACCAGCGCCCGGGCCAGGGCGACCCGCTGGGCCTCGCCCCCCGAGAGGGTGGTGGGCCAGGCCCGGGCCCGGCCGGTGAGCCCGACCTCGGCGAGGGCGTCGGCGACCTGCGCCTTGCGGGCCTTGCCGTCGCCCTTCAGGCCGAGGCGGACGTTGGCCGCGACCCGGAGCCACGGGAGGAGCCGGGGCTCCTGGAACACGACGGCCAGGCTGCGGGGCAGGACCAGCGTGCCGGTCACGTCCCGGTCGAGCTCGGCCACGGCCCGGAGGATCGTCGTCTTGCCCGAGCCGCTGGCGCCGAGCAGGGCGACGTACTCGCCGGGGGCGATGTCGAGGTCGACGTCGTCGAGGACGGTGCGGCCGGAGAACTCCCGGTGGACGCCGCGCAGGGCGAACCCGGGGGTCAGATCCCGCTGAAGGACGCTCGCCACGGCAGGACCCCCTTCTCGATCAGGCGGACGGACAGGTCGGTCAGCAGGCCGAGGACGGCGTAGATCAGGAGCCCGACCACCACGACGTCCGTGCGGCTGAACTCCCGGGCATCGATGATCAGCACGCCGATGCCGGCCCGGGCGTTGACCAGCTCGACGACCACCAGCGACAGCCAGGCGACGCCGATCGACTGGCGCAGGCCGATCAGCACCTGCGGCAGCGCCCCGGGCACCATCACCCGGAGGGCCAGCCCGATCCGCCCGAGCCCGAACACCCGGGCCGCCTCGACCAGCTTGTTGTCGACGTTGCGGATGCCGCCAAAGGTGTTCAGGTAGAGCGGGAAGAAGGCGCCGAGGGCGATCAGGTAGACCTTCGACGGCTCGCCGATCCCGAACCAGATGATGAAGATCGAGCTGAGGGCCAGGCTCGGGATGACCCGCAGCGCCTGGAGCGGGGCGTCGACGATCTCCTCACCGATGCGGGACAGCCCGGCGACGGTGCCGACGACGACGGCGAGCGACCCGCCGAGGAGCAGGCCCCGGCCCATCCGGCCGACCGAGGCGGCCAGGTGCTCGCCCAGCTCACCCCGCTCGACCAGGTCGGTGAAGGCGGCCCAGACGTCGGACAGCGGCGGGAGCTTCTGGGGCGAGATCCAGCCTCGGCTCGACCCGACCTGCCAGAACACGAGCAGGAGGGCCAGGCTGGCCAGGCGGCAGACCCAGCGGAGGCGGCGGAGGACGGAGCCGGCGACCGTGCGGGCCGGGTGGACCGACCGGTCCTCGGCGCGGGCCCGCACGACGGTGCGCAGGGCCAGCCCCTCGGCGGCGGACAGGACGGGTGCGGGGGCGAGGACGGTCTCGATCGAGCCGGGGTCGTCGGCTGTCTCGACGGCCTCGTCGAGGACGGTAGGAGCCATGGGTGCACAACATGCACCCAATACCTGACCAAGTCAATCGGATTAGTGGACTATCGACGGTGACCTCGGTCTCAGCCCGTCCCCGCTCGGTCCTCGGCAGCCTGCTCGAGCCGGTCGAGGCGGACGATCACCTCCCGGAGCAGGCGCTCGACCCGGGCCGGGCCGGTGGTGTCGACCGCGGTCCGCCCGAACAGCAGCCCCGACTCCATGGCCGCCACCGTGCGCCGGGCGGTGGCGGTGTCGAGGCCGACGGACCGCAGGGCGCGGCTCGCCCCGCCGCCCCCGTCGTCGCGCAGGGCGAGCAGCAGGTGGGCCAGGTTGAGGGGCTGGCCCCGGCGGCCGGCCTCGGCCGCCGCCTGGTCGAGCACCCGCCGGGCCCGGCGCGACAGCTGCGGCGTGGTCCCCTCGGCCAGCGGCGCCCGCTCCCCCTCGCCCTCGTCGAGGGCCGCCCGCAACCGGTCGGGGTCGACCCCGATGGCGTCGAGGGTGCGGATCATCAGGCTCTCGCCCTCCTCCAGCACGCCCCGCAGGAGGTCCTCGCTCTCGACCGTGGCCGAGCCCCGCTCGGTCGCCTGCTCGACGGCCAGGTGGGCGGCGGCGGCGAAGTGGCGGACGACGGGACCATCCACTGCCATCCCCTCCGGCAGCACCACGTCCGGGTCGACGAAGGGCTCGACCGCCTCCAGCGACCGCAGGGCGTCGTCGAGGGCCGCCTGGCAGATCGCCGACACGGGGAGCTTGGCCTCCCGCACCCGGGCGGCGAACTCGTCCGGCAGGTACACGCTGATCTTCACCGCGCCATCGAAGCACCCCGGGGCGCCGTCACCGCCAGGTGTCGACCACCGCGAGGAGCCGGTCGACCGGATAGGCGCCCGGATCGGCCAGCCGCAGCCGCACCAGCTCGTCGGCCATCGCCTGCACCATGCGGGCCGCCATCTCGGGGTCGCCGGGTGCGCTGCCGGCCCGGGCCCGGATGGCGGCCTCGGTGTGGCGCCGGATCAGCGCCCGGCCGCGAGCCAGCGCGTCGACCAGGGCCGGCGGGCCCGCCTCGGGGGCGATCAGGAACATCCGCCACGTCGCCGGGTCGGCGTCGGCGGCGGCCAGGACCCGGGCCATCGCCTCGCGCATCGTCGGGGGCTCGTCGCCCTTCGTCCGGGGCTCGTCGCCCTGCGGGCCGGCGCCGATGGCCGCCGCGGCCCGCTCGGTCGCCCGGGCCACCAGCGCGTCGAGCAGGCCGTCGAGCCCGCCCATCTGCTGGTAGACGACCGTGCGGCTGACCCCGTCGGCGGCAGCGACGCGGTCGATGGTGACGGCGTGGAAGCCCTCGGTGTCGACGATGGCGGCGCAGGCGTCGAGCAGCCGCTCCCGCCGCGTCGACGCCGGCACCCGGTCCCGAGCCGCGACCACCGGTCAGGCCTCCAGGAAGGCGAAGCGCTCGCGCAGCGCGCCGGGATCGAGGCCGAAGTCCTCGGCCGTGTAGCGGTGGGCGCCGTGCTCGTGGCGGGGGTGGGCCCGGTGGTGGGCGGCGACCATGCCGGCGGGGTCGGGCGGGCGCTCCATCGCCGCGGCGTCGTAGACGGCACCGATGGCGGCGACCGGGTCGGCCACCAGGTCGTCGAAGGCGATGTCGACGAAGGTGGCCGCCGCGGCATCGGGGCCGGCCCGGAACGCCTGGGCGCGCCGGCACCACAGCTCGGTCTGGTCGGCCTGGGCCCGGCCGACGTCGACGGCGTCGACCTCGTCGCTGAAGGTCGAGCGGAACACCGCGAACAGGCTCGCCCCCGACGCCACCGTCTCGACGATGTCCCGGTGGAGGTGGACCACGACCGCGCCCGGGAAGGCGGCCACGAGGTGCGGGAGCTCGGCGAGGTGCGGCGGGGCCTTGAGCACCCAGCGCCGCCCGTCGCCCCGGTCGAGGACCTCGAGCAGCCGGCGGTGGCGGTGGTAGCCGGGCCCGAGGTCCTGGCCGGCGAGCCAGGCCGCGTAGCCGTCGAGCCGCGTCGTCGACGTGAACCCCCAGTTGCGGAGATCGGTGCCCAGGCCGAGGACGCACTCCTCGGGCAGCCGGGGTCCCGAGTCGTGGACGGCCCGCAGGGTCGGGTTGAGGGCGTGCAGGCGGTCGTGCGACCGCGAGTCGAGGAAGGCGTCCCGCTCGGCCCCCTCCAGCCGGGCCGCGGCGACCGGCGCCACCAGCTCGGCGGGCAGCGGCGCCCGCAGCCGGGGGTCGGTCGCCAGGAGCCGGAACAGGAAGGTGGTGCCGGTGCGCCAGCCGCCGACGACGACGATCGGCGGGGCGGCCAGCGGGTTGGTCGGCCCGCCCTCCTCGGCGTGGCGGGCCAGGGCGGCCCCGGCACGCAGCCGGCCGACCGCCGTCGACCGCGCCATCCCCACACCGAAGGCGGTGAGCCGGCCGTCCTCCCGGGCCGAGCCGAGGTACTGCTCCAGCCCCTCCCGCCAGCCCGGCGGGAAGCGCTCCTCGTCGCCGGGGTGACGGACCGCAGCCTCGGCGACCAGGTCCGGGTCGAGCCGGTAGCGGTCGGGGTTCGCCTCCCGATCGGCCTCGGCCAGGGCGTGGGCGGCGGCCGCCGCGTCGGTCCGGGGTGGCGGGGTCCAGGTCACGCCGGCGCCGCCAGGTCGCCCACCGGGACCACGCTCGTCTCGGGGACCGGCGGTTCGCCCACCGGGTGGAGGAACCGGAGCACGACGATGCCGGTGCCCCGGCCCTCGGTGTCGAGCCAGTCGCCGGTGCCGGGCGGCGGCGGGCGGTCGGCCAGCACGAGCCGGTAGCGGCCATCGACGACCTGCGCCCGGCTCCCGGTGATCGACACCGGCCGGGACCGGTGGTCGAGCGAGGTGAGGAACCGGCTGTGGAGCAGGGCGTTCCAGTACCGGCAGCCGACCAGCTCGCCCTCGATCACCAGGGCCTCGCCCGACCCGAGCCGCCAGCCGCCGCGCAGGTAGCCGATGTCCGGCTCGGTGAAGGCGGCCCCGCCGACCATCTCGGCCCAGGGCCGGATGCGGTTGGGCGGGTCGAGGTCCTGGGCCATCGCTCCCCGCCAGACCGCCGGGAGCAGCGTCGTCGCCCTCCCGAGCCGGGCCAGCTGGCGCCCAAGCCGCTCGGGGTCGACGGCCGGCGCCGGTCCGGGGTCGTCGACCGGCTCGATCGTGCACGTGCCCAGGGCGTCGTGGCGCACGTCCTCGTGGAAGTGCCGGACCCACACCGCGCCCAGGCCCTCCGGGGCCCGCAGCCACGGTCCGCCGTCCGCCGGCGCCTCGGGGGCGACGACGACCGTGAAGGTCCCGTCGGCGGCCACGTCCAGGTCGTCGCTGTCGATCCGGGCCACCGCCTCGGCCTCCAGCGGGCCCCGGGTGGCGTAGACGGTGATCGACAGGTAGGCGGCGTCGCCCACCGTCCCCCGGATCCGGTACCCCCGGTCGCCGGCGATGTCGGCGACCCAGTACCGGAAGTCCGGGTTGTCCATGAACATCTTCTGGCGCCAGCCGTTGAACGGGACCAGCTCCGGGCGGTCCCGATCGACCTCGAAGCGGCCGAGATGGTTGTGCAGCCCCCGCACGAGGGCGCGGTAGGCGTCGGCCTGCTCCTCCGGGGCCAGGTCGGCGGTGTCGGCGGCCAGCCGGCGTCCCGCCTCCCCCAGCGCCGCGACCAGCGCCTCCCACCCCGCGACCGGCCCGGTGTCATCCACCCCGAGAACTTACAACTTGAAAGTTCTCTTGGCTCCCCGACCGCCACCCGGTCCCGCCGGGACCCCCCGCCGGGACCATCGGCCCTACCGCCGGACGCCGGCGCGGCGGACCCTGGACCCATGGCCACCGATCCCCTCGCCACCCGCCGCCGCCGGGTCCGGTGGCTCCAGCGGTACGTCCTGAACCCGCCCGCCGTGGCGTCCACCTGGCTCGGCCTCGTCCCCGGCCACGCCCTGATCGAGACCCACGGCCGCCGCACCGGCCGGTGCCGGTGGACGGTGGTGGGCCTCGACCTCGACCCGGACAGCGACAGCGACCTCGACCCCGACAGCGACCCCGAGAGCGACCCCGACCTCGCCAGCGACCACCGCCGCTGCGGCCCGACCGGCTGGATCGTCACCGAGCAGGGCCGCCACGCCGGCTACGTCCGCAACCTGGAGGCCGACCCGCGCGTCCGCATCCGCACCGGCCGGAGGTGGCACCGGGCCACGGCCCGCATCGTCGACGGCGACGACGCCGAGGCCCGCCTCGACGGCTTCCACCGGCCCGGCCACGCCGTCGCCGTGCGCCGCTTCGGCACCGACCTGCTCACCGTCCGGCTCGAGCTCGGGGCCTGGCCGGCCACCGAGGCTCGGGTCGATCCCGGGGTGCTGCTGTGGTGGATCCCGGTCGGCGCCGGGGGCCACGTGGCCCGGCGGACCAGCCGCTGGTGGGAGACGGTGGTGGCGGCGCGCCAGCACCGGGCGCCGCGGCCGCTCGTCCACGCCGCCCTGGAGGTGGTCCTCGACGGCACCCGCACCGTGATCGAGATGGCCCCGGCGTGGGGTGGTCGGCGCCCGGCCGACCGGGGCGTCGTCGGCACCGGCCCGGTCGGCCTCGCCGGCCTCGGGCGGCTGGCCCTGTTCCGCTACGAGGTCCGGTGCTGGCAGGGCGGCACGCTGCCCGACCGGGACGAGGCGATCGGCCCGCCCACCGTCGTGCCCGGCGAGGCGACGGCCCGGGCCGTGCTGGCGGCCGCCCCCGACACCCCGACCCCGACGTGGGGCCGGCCCCTCGACGGCGGCGGCGACATGTGGAGCTCCAACTCGGTGGCGTCCTGGCTCCTGGCCACCGCCGGCGTCGACCCCGCCGCCCTCGGCCGTCCACCCGGCACCCGCGCCCCCGGCTGGCAGGCCGGGATCGACCGAACCCGGCACCCGTAGGGGTCCTTCGGTTTCGGACCGGACACCGTGGGTACACACGTTCGCATGTCGGGACCTCCCCCCAGCTTCGAGACCGCCGTCGCCGCGGCGGCGGGCGTGCGCAACGCCGCCGACGCCGCGCTCGTCGATCTCGTGGCCGAGGCCCTGCAGCAGGGCTGGTGGGAGGGCGCCGGCATCCACACCCCGGTCCAGTGGCTCATGTGGAAGGCCGGGCTGTCGCGGGCCTCGGCCGCCCGGATCGTCCGGCTCGCCCGCCGGGCCGCCGAGCTTCCCACGGTGATGACGACCTTCCGCTCCGGGGGCCTGTCGCTCGACCAGGCCGCCACCGTCGCCCGCTACACCCCCGCCGAGTACGAGGCGTCGGTGGCCGAGGTCGCCGTCAACGCCACCGTGCCGCAGATCGTCACCGCCACCCGGCAGTACGAGTGGGACGCCGAGGTCGCCGAGCGGGATGCCGAGGACACCGCCGAGGACACCGCCCAGCCCACCCGGCCCGCCCAACCCGTCCGGCGGGGACCGGAGCGGTCGGTCAGCTTCGGCACCACCGCCAGCGACCAGTGGCGGGCCTCGATCCGCCTCCCCGCCGACGAGGGCTCGATCGTCGAGGCCGCCCTCCGCACCGCTCGGGACCGCCTCCACGACGCCCGCCGCACCGCCGCCCGCGAGCGAGCTGCCGCGGCCCTCTCCGTCACCGGCGCCCCGGGTCGCAACGCCTCGGGTGGCGATGCCCCTGGCCGCAACGCCTCACCCGCCGAACCCTCGCCCGCCGGACCCTCGACCGCCGATGGCCCGGGCCCCGGCACCGGGGCACGCCCTCTGTCCGACCGGGAGCTGGGGGTCGAGCCGGTCAGCTGGGCCGACGCCCTCCTCGGCGTGGCCCACTCCGTGCTCGGCCACACGGCCGGGGGCGCCGAGGTCTCGTCCCGGCCCGGTGTCCTGCTCCACCTGCAGGCACCGGTCGACGGGGCCGATCACTGGCGGGCTGAGGTGCACATGGGCCCGGCCCTGCCGGACACGCTGCGTCGCTACCTCCTGTGCGACGCCGACATCTCCACCGTCTGGCACACCGACGGGCATCCCGTGCAGGTCGGCCGCACCCACCGCATCGTCCCCCGCCGCATCCGCCGGCTCGTCGAGCACCGCGACGGCGGCTGCCGGGTCCCCGGCTGCGACAGCTCGCTCTGGGTCCAGGTCCACCACATCGTCCACTGGGAGGACCACGGCGAGACGGTGACCTGGAACCTCATCTGCCTGTGCGCCCACCACCACCGCCTGCACCACCAGGGCCGGCTCGGGATCACCGGCAACGCCGACCTGCCCGACGGCGTCGTGTTCACCGCCGCCACCGGCATGGTGCTCCGACCAGCGGGGACCCCGACCGTTCCGCCCGGGCCGGAGGCCATGCCCACCGTCGCCCCCTACGACGGCCCCACCGGTGAGCGCCTCCACAGGGCCTGCGTCGCCTTCACCCGGCGCCGAGAACCCGCCGCCTGAGGCAGGCTCCCCATCCTCCAGCCGTGACCGGGGCTCCTCCCGCCGAGGCCGGGCTATGCCGACGCGGCGTAGTGGGCCTCGGCGGCGTGGACGCCGGCGTCGCGGTCGGAGCCCACGCCCTCGGCCACGAGGATCTCGCCGAGGGCGGCGAGGGTGCGGACGACCGCAGCCTCCCGGGCGTTGTAGCCCATGGTCCCGATGCGCCAGATGCGGCCGTGGAGGGGGCCGAAGGAGGTACCGATCTCGATGCCGTGCCGGTCGAGCAGGGCGGCCCTGACCCCGTCGCCGTCGACCCCGGCGGGGATCTCGACGCCGACGACGTTGTGCATCTTGTGGGCGGTGTCGCCGAACACCTCCAGCCCGAGGCCCCGCACGCCGGCGAACATGGCGTCGCCGTGGAGCCGGTGCCGGGCGACCGCCGCGTCGATCCCCTCCAGCAGCAGGATGCGGGCGCACTCGAGGGCGGCGTAGAGCATCGACGTGGCCTCGGTGTGGTGGTTGAGCCGGCGCTCGCCCCAGTAGTCGAGGAGCATGGCCACGTCGAAGTAGTTGGAGGCGATCGGCGGTGCGCCCCCCTCCCCCGCGTCCCGCTCGTCGCGGATGCCCTCCTCGACCTTCTTGCGCTCGACGATCCGCTCGACCGCGGCCGGCGAGAGGGTGACCGGCGCGCTGCCCGACGGGCCGGACAGGCACTTCTGCAGTCCGGCGCTGGCCGCGTCGAGGCCCCATCCGTCCATCTCGAAGGCGTTGCCGCCGATCGAGGCGGTCACGTCGGCGTAGAGCAGCACGCCCCGCTCGGCGCACAGCTCGCCCCAGCCCTCCAGCGGCTGGCACATGGTGGTCGACGTGTCGCCCTGCACGGTGGCCAGGAGCGTCGGCCGGACCCGGTCGACGGCCTCGGCGACCACGTCGACGGGCACGACCGAGCCCCACGGCGCCTCGACGGTGTGGACCTCGGCCCCGCAGCGCCCGGCGATCTCGACCAGCAAGTGCCCGAAGCGGCCGAACACCGGGACGAGGACGCGGTCGCCGGGCCGGATCAGCGACACCAGCACCGCCTCGATCCCGGCCCGGGCCGTCCCGTCGATGAGGAAGGTGGCCTCGTTGGCGGTGCGGAACACCTGTCGGTACAGGGCGCGGGTGCGGTCCATGGCCGCCGTCATGGCCGGGTCGAACTGGCCGATCAGCTGCTGGCCCATGGCGGCCAGGACGCGGGGGTCGGCGTTGATCGGCCCGGGGCCCATCAGCAACCGCTCGGGCGGGACGAAGGGCTCGAGCCGGTCCGCGGCAGGGCCCTCGAGCAGGTCGGCGGCAGGGGGGTCGGGCAGGTCGGTCATCGGGGCGGGTGGGTGGCGATCCAGTGGCGGGCGATGTCGGCGCGGCGGGCGACCCACACGTCGTCGTGGGCGGTGATGTGCTCGACCAGGCGCCGCAGGGCGCCGAAGCGGGCCGGCCGGCCGATGATCCGCGAGTGGAGCCCGATCGAGAGCATCTTCGGGCTGGTGGCGCCCTCGGCGTACAGGACGTCGAAGGCGTCGCGGCAGTAGGCGAGGAAGTGGTCGCCGGTGTTGAACCCCTGCGGGCTGGCGAACCGCATGTCGTTGGTGTCGAGGGTGTACGGCACGACGAGGTGGTCGGTGCCGTCGACGTCGACCCACAGCGGCAGGTCGTCGGCGTAGCTGTCCGAGTCGTACAGGAAGCCGCCGTGCTCGACCACCAGGCCCCGGGTGTTCGGCGAGTCCCGGCCGGTGTACCAGCCGAGCGGCGCGGTGCCGGTCAGCTCGGTGTGGAGCCGGACCGCCTCGGCCAGGTGGGCCCGCTCGGTCTCGACGTCGACGTCCTGGTAGCTGATCCAGCGGAGCCCGTGGCAGGCCAGCTCGTGACCGGCGTCGACCAGCGCGGCGGTCAGCACCGGGTTGGCCTGCAGGGCTCGGGTCACGGCGAAGATCGTGAGGGGCAGGTCGGCGTCGGCGAAGAGCCGCAGGATCCGCCACACCCCGGCCCGGCTGCCGTACTCGTAGAGCGATTCCATGCTCAGGTGGTGGTCGGGGAAGGCCTGGGCGCCGACGATCTCCGACAGGAACGTCTCCGACGCCGGGTCGCCGTGGAGGACGCTGTTCTCGCCGCCCTCCTCGACGTTGAGCACGAAGGACACGGCGATGCGGGCACCGCCCGGCCAGTCGGCGGCGGGCGGGCGGCCGCCGTGGCCGACCAGGTCCCGGGGGTAGCCGGGCCGACCCGGGGCGTCGCCCCACCGTGCGGGCCGACCCGGGGCATCGTCCGACCGTGCGGACCGGCCTGGGGCGTCGTCCGACCGGGCCGGCCGGCCGGGAGGCGTGGTCACGGGCCCCCCAGCTCGACGAGGGCGTCGGCCAGCACCTGGGCCCCGGCGACGAGGTGCTCGGGCTCCGTCGTCTCGGTCGGGGCGTGGCTGATCCCGTCCCGGCTGGGGACGAACACCATGGCCATGGGCACGTGGCGACCGAGGATCTGGGCGTCGTGGCCCGCGCCGCTCCACATCTCCCGCACCGGCCGCCCGGTGCGACCGGCGACCCGGCGCACGGCGGCGAGCACCGCCTCGTCGGACCGCACGGGCACGACGGTCTGGCCGGCGGTCACGGTGGCGGTCACGCCCCGCCGGTCGGCGATGGCCTGCACCTGGTGGGAGATGGCGGCCAGCCCGGCGGTCATCCGGTCGGGGTCGTGGTCGCGCAGCTCGGCGCTGACCAGGGCCGTGCCCGGGACGACGTTGCGGACGTTGGGGGTGACCGACACGTGGCCGACCGTCGCCACCCGGACCGACCGGCGGAGGGCCAGCTCCTCGACGGCCAGCACGACCTCGGCCGCGGCGGCCAGGGCGTCGTGGCGCAGCTCCATCGGCGTGGTGCCGGCGTGGTTGGCCTGGCCGTGGAGGGCGATGTCGACCGTCTGCCGGCCGGTGATGCCCAACACGACGCCGATGTCGGCGCCGTCGGCGTCGAGCACGGGGCCCTGCTCGATGTGGAGCTCGACGAAGGCGGCGATCGTGTCGAGGTCCCAACGGGCCCCGGCCAGCGCCAGCGGGTCGCCGCCGGCGGCGTCGAGGCGGGAGGCCAGCGTGACCCCCTCGTCGTCGAGGGCGTCGAGCTCGGCGGCGTCGACCTCGCCGACCAGGGCCCGGCTCCCGGCCATGCCGTCGGTCCCCCGCGCCCCCTCCTCGTTGGCGAAGCCGACCACGACGAGCCCGTGGCGCAGGCCGGTGTGCCGGAGGGCGGCGGCGGCCTCGACCGCGGCGACCACCCCGTAGGCGCCGTCGAGCGGGCCGGCGTCGACGACCGTGTCGAGGTGGCTGCCGGTGCCGACCCAGCGATCGGTCGACCCCGGCCGGCGGCCGACCAGGTTGGTGGCGGCGTCGACGGTGACCTCGAGGCCGGCCTCGGCCATCCAGCCGCCGACCAGGTCGCGGGCGGCCACGTCGAGGGGCCCGTACGCCTCGCGGGTGACGCCCCCCGCCGGGGTGGCCCCGATGGCGGCCAGCTCGTCGAGCCGGGCGAGCAGGCGGGGCCCGTCGACGGAGGGAGCGCCGGGGCCGGTCGGGTCGGGTCTCACGGCGCGACCGCGTCCTCGATGCGCAGGGCGGCGATCCGCTGGACCTGGGTCAGCGCCGTGGCCCGCTCGACGGCGGCGTCGTTGCCGAGGCGGGCGTCCATGGCTGCGGCGACGTCGGCCGGGCCCAGCCCCTTCACGGCGATGATGAACGGGAAGCCGAAGCGGTCGAGGTACGCGGCGTTGCCGGCGGTGATGCGGGCCCGGGCCTCGGCGTCGAGGTCGCGCAGCCCGGCGCCCCGCTGCTCGGACACCGACGCCGCCGCCATCGGCCGGTCGGCGGCCAGCTGCGGGTGGGCCCGGAGCAGGACGAGCACGGCGTCGTCGTCGAGCTCGTCGGCCACCGCGACGAACGCCGCGACCAGCGCGTCGCGGCTGCCGAAGGGCCGCCGGGACCACGCCGCGGCGGCGAGGTGCGGCGAGTCCTCGTAGACGTGGCCGAGGACGGCGACGAAGGCCGCCTCGTCCATGGCGTCCACCTCGGCGACGGTGGGCATCAGCTGCCCCGGTAGGTCGTGTAGGACCACGGTGTGGCCAGCAGCGCGACGTGGACGTGGACGTCGTCGCCGGCGGGCACGCCGATGTGGACGGGCACCACGTCGAGGTAGCGCTCGGCCGGGTCGAGCCCGAAGTGGTCGCCCACGGCGAAGGCCACCTCGTAGCGCCCGGGACCGGGGCCGTCGGCCACCAGCAGGGCCCGCCCGTCGGCATCGGTCACCGTCTCGACGAGCACCTCGGCGGGCACCTCGGTGGCGTCGGCCCCGGAGAGCCGCCGGAGCGTGACGGCGACCCCGGCGGCGGGCCGGCCGGCGGTGGCGTCGAGCACGTGGCAGGTCAGGCGGCTCATCCGAGCGGACCGGCCTCGATCGTGCGGCAGATGCCGTCGATGACGTGGACCCCGTCCTCGGCGGCCAGCTCGGCGTACCAGGCGTCGGTGGCGGCCGGGTCGTCGCCGTGGGTCACCCCCGAGCGCTTGCGGGCCCGGCGCAGCACGTCGGCGGCGCGGGGCGCCCGCTCGGCCTCGTAGCGGGCCAGGGCATCGCCCAGCTCGAGGTCCGGATCGGCCAGGTGGGTGGCGAGCACGAGGGCATCTTCCATCGCCATGCAGCCCCCTTGCCCGAGATCGGGCGCCGAGGTGTGGGCGGCGTCGCCGAGCAGCACGACCCGGCCCCGCACGAACCGGTCGAGCGGCTCGTGGGTGGCGATGGCGACGTTGGCGATCCCGGCCGGGTCGAGGGCGTCGATCAGGCGGTGGACGTCGGGCCCCCAGCCGGCGAAGTGCTCGGCCAGGACCTCCGGGGCGGGCCGGTCGGTGACCGCCGGATCGGCGAGGGGTACGTCGAAGAAGACGTACTGGCCGTCGCGCACCGGCATCGACGACACCCGCTTCCCCTCGCCCACGGACGTGGTCCAGGTGCTCGGCTCGCCCAGGGCGGCGGCATCGGGGACCAGGCCGTTCCAGTTGTGGTAGCCGAGGTACAGCCGCTCGGTCGGCGTCCCGACGACGTGCTGGCGCAGCATCGAGTGGGTGCCGTCGGCGGCCACGACGAGGTCGGCCTCGAGGCGCGACCCGTCCTCCAGCAGGACCGCGACCCGGTCGCCGTCGTCCTCCACGGCGGTGCACCGGCAGCCGGTGGTGACGACCGGCCCGGCCCCGGCCAGCAGCAGGGCCTGGAGGTCGGACCGGCGCACCGGGTACGGGCGCTCGCCGACCCGCTCGACGAGGGGGTCGAGCGAGAAGTCGCACAGCACGGCGCCGGAGCGGTCGCGGTAGGCCATCCGCTCCATGCGCCCGCCGACCGCGGCGATCTCGTCGCCCAGGCCGAGGGCGTCGAGCACCTTGACCCCGTTGGACCACAGCGAGATGCCGGCGCCGATCGGGCGCAGGTCGCGCACCCGGTCGAGCACCCGGACCCGGTGGCCGGCCCGGTGGAGGGCGACCGCCGCGCTCAGGCCGCCGATCCCGGCGCCCACGACGACGATCTCCAGCGGGGTGTCGAGCGGGGTCTCGGGCGGCATTGACCACTGCATACAACGGTCGCCATACTGCGGGCAACCCCTGGGCCTCATGGCACATCGACCCAGGTCAGACCGGATACAGACGCCAACGAGGCTGCATGCACGCCACGAGCTACGAGGCCACCTACGCCCAGCTCCGCCGGGAGCTGCTGACCGACGCCATCCCGGCCGGGGCGCGGCTCCGCGAGGTCGAGATCGCCGAGCGCCTCCACGTCAGCCGCACCCCGGTGCGCGAGGCGCTGCGGCGGCTCGAGAGCGACGGCTTCGTCGAGCGGGCCCCCGAGGGCGGGCTGGTCGCCACCACCACCGGGGCCGACGACCTGGGCGACCTCGGCCTGCTGCGCATCGAGATCGACGGGCTCGCCGCCCGCCTGGCCGCCACCCGGGGCAGCGCCGAGGACTGGGCCCACGCCTTCTTCCTCGTGGCCCAGCTCCGCACCGCGGCCGACGACGCCGAGCTGGCCCACGTCCACCGCTCCTTCCACCGCGCCGTCTACGCCATCGCCTTCAGCCCCCGCATGGCCGGCTTCTTCAGCGGGCAGCTCCTCCCCTACGTCGAGGAGGCTGTCAACGTCGGCCCCGGGCGGGCGTCCGACCCCGAGGGCGCCTTCCTCCAGCACATCGAGCTGGTCCGGGTCCTCGCCTCGGGCGACCCCGAGGCGGCCGAGGCCGCGGCCCGGGACCACGCCCTCTCCGGGCTGCGCTACGCCAAGTCGCTGGCCGAGATCGCGGCGAGCACCCGGTGAGCGGCGCCTTCGTCGTCGGGCCCGAGGTCCTCGACCCCGGTGCACCGTCGGGGCCGCTGGCCGGCAGCCGGCTCGCGGTCAAGGACGTCTTCGACCTGGCCGGCACGGTCACCGGGGCCGGCAACCCGACCTTCGCCGAGGGACGCCCGCCGGCGACGGCCCACGCCGCCGCCGTCCGGGCCCTGGTCGAGGCGGGCGCTGCGGTCGTGGGCAAGACGGTGACCGACGAGCTGGCCTACTCGCTGGGCGGCACCAATGTGCACCACGGCACCCCGCCCAACCCGGCCGCACCGGGCCGGGCGCCGGGCGGCTCGTCGTCGGGCTCGGCCTCCGCGGTGGCCGCCGGCGACGCCGACCTCGGCCTGGGCACCGACACCGGCGGGTCGATCCGCATCCCCGCCTCCTACTGCGGCCTGGTCGGCTGGCGGCCGACGCACGGCGCCGTCGACGCCACGGGCCTCGTCGACCTGGCCCGCTCCTTCGACACGGTCGGGCTCCTCACCCGCGACGTCGGCCTCCTCGTCCGGGCCGCCGAGGTGCTGCTCCCCGCCGGCGATCCGGTCCCGTCGGTCACCGAGGTGCTGCTGGTCGAGGAGCTGCTCGCCGCCGTGCCCACCGCCGTGGCCGACGCGGTGCGGGCCGCGGCCGCCGATGCCGGCGCCACCGGCACGATCGCCCTCGGCATCGATCCCGAGGAGGCGGCCACCGCCTTCCGCACCCTGCAGGGCCGGGAGGCGTGGGCCGAGCACGGCGCCTGGATCGAGGTGGCCGGGCCGACCTTCGGACCCGACATCGCCGAGCGCTTCGCCCTCGCCTCCCGGGTGACCGCCGCGCAGGCCGAGGCGGCGCAGGTGGTGCGGGACGAGGTCCGGCGCCGGGTCGTCGCCGCCACCGCCGACGGGCGGGTCCTCCTCGCCCCCGCCGCCGCCGGGGCCGCCCCCCTGCTAGACGCCACGCCCGACGCCGCCGCCGACACCCGGGCCCGGACCCTCCGCCTGACCGCCCCGGCCGGGCTGGCCGGCGCACCGGTCGTCGTCCTCCCCCTCGCCGCGGTCGCGGAGGGGGATGACGAGCTCCCGCTCGGGGTGGCCGTCATCGGCGCGCCCGGCACCGACCGGGCCCTGCTCGCCTGGGCCGCCGGCCTCTGATCCTCTCGCCCTCAGCCCTCGCGGGCGATCTGCAACCGGGCCTCGGCCTCGTGGCGCAGCGGGCCCGAGCGCCCGGCCCGGCTGATCGCGGTCTCGATCACCGCCTCGTCGTAGCGGTGCACCTCGGCGAAGCGGAGCAGGTCCTCGGGGCTGCCCCCGTCGAGCAGGCCCCGGCGGAGGGTGGCGTCGATCAGGTGACGGTGCTCGACGGCGAAGGGGGCGTCGCTGTCGGGGAGCAGCTGGCCCCGGTAGGCGGCGACCGCCCCGGCCAGGTCCCCGGCCCGCACCCGCTCGCGCACGTCGAGGGCGTCGACCCGGACCGGCAGGGTCAGCCGGTACGGGCGCGAGGCGATGGCCCCGCCGAGCACCTGGCGGATGTGCGACAGCTCGGCCTTGACCGTGGCCGGGCTGAGCGGGCGGTCGCCGTAGACGAGGTGGCGGAGCTGGTCGAGGCTGGCCGGGCCGTTGAGGGCCAGGGCGGTCAGCAGCTCGACCTGGCGGGGCGAGAGGGCCAGGGCCTCGTCGCCCAGCTCCGCGCTCGGGTGGCCGAGCACCGACAGCCGCAGCTCGGCCGGCCCGGCGTCACCCCCGCGGCCGGCGGCGGCGCCGACCGCGTCCTCCGGGAGGTGCTCCTCGACCAGCCGGCCGAGGGCGCCGACGGCCAGCTCGGCCATCGGTGTGGCCCGGTCCCACGGCCCGGACAGGTCGAGCACCCCGAGCCGGCGGCCGTCGGGCGTGCGCACCGGCACCGACCAGCACACCCAGTCCTGCACCGCCTCGCACCAGTGCTCGGCCGAGAAGACCTTGGCCGGCTTGCCGGTCAGGAGGGCCAGGCCGAGGGCGTTGGTCCCGGCCGAGGCCTCGTCCCAGCGGCCGCCCCGCACGAAGCCGACCGCCTCGGCCGTGCGGCTCATCTGCTTGCTGCCGGCGCTCCAGAGGATGCGGCCCTCCTCATCGGTGACCGCGGCGATCAGCCCGCTGGCCTCGGCCGCCCGGCCCAGCTGCTCCTCGACGCCGATGCCGCTGCGCCGGATCGGCGAGTCGGCCCAGCGCCGCCGCACCTCGTCGGGCTCGGCGTCGACCGGCGCCGCCGCCCGGCCGGCGGGCACGACCCGGCGGCACCGGGCCCACGAGTCGCCGATGACGGCGTCGACGGCCCGCCCCGCGGCCCGGGCCTCCTCGATCGACCGTCTGCGGCTGCGCAGCTCCCGGCTGGCCATCGTGCTCCTCACGGCGGCGACCCGACGGCGGCGGGGGTGTGACCGGGGGCACCAACCGAACGCCAACCCTACCGAGCGCAGGCTGACGCCGCGGTCGCGCACCGGGCGCGACCCGACCATCGCGAAGGAGCCCACCGATGCCATTCCCGCAGCCCGGCGGCGAGGACAGCCCCATCACCCTGAGGAGCCGCTACGACCACTTCATCGGCGGCGAGTGGGTCCCCCCGGACAACGGCCTGTACTTCGAAGACCCGTCGCCGGTGAACGGCAAGGTCTTCTGCGAGGTCGCCCGGGGCACCGCCGCCGACGTCGAGAAGGCCCTCGACGCGGCCCACGCGGCCAAGGACGCCTGGGGCCGCACGAGCGTGGCCGAGCGGTCGAAGGTCCTGCTCGACATCGCCGATGTGATCGAGGCGAACCTCGAGGAGCTGGCCGTCGTCGAGTGCTGGGAGAACGGCAAGGCGGTGCGGGAGACGCTGGCCGCCGACCTCCCCCTCGCCGTCGACCACTTCCGCTACTTCGCCGGCGTCGTCCGGGCCGACGAGGGCTCGATCTCGCAGATCGACGACACGACGGTGGCGTACCACTTCAAGGAGCCGCTGGGCGTCGTCGGCCAGATCATCCCGTGGAACTTCCCGATCCTGATGGCGGTGTGGAAGCTGGCCCCGGCCCTGGCCGCCGGCAACTGCGTCGTCCTCAAGCCGGCCGAGCAGACGCCCATGTCGATCCTCCACCTGGTGGAGAAGATCGCCCACCTGCTCCCGCCGGGCGTCGTCAACATCGTCAACGGCTTCGGCGTCGAGGCGGGCAAGCCCCTCGCCTCCAGCCCCCGGGTGGCCAAGGTGGCCTTCACCGGCGAGACGACGACGGGCCGGCTGATCATGCAGTACGCCTCGGAGAACCTGAACCCGGTCACGCTCGAGCTGGGCGGCAAGTCGCCCAACATCTTCCTGGCCGACGTCATGGACGCCGACGACGCCTTCTTCGACAAGTGCCTGGAGGGCTTCACCATGTTCGCCCTCAACCAGGGCGAGGTGTGCACGTGCCCGTCCCGGGCCCTGATCCAGGCCTCGATCTACGACGCCTTCATGGAGCGGGCCCTCGAGCGGGTGGCGGCCATCACCGCCGGCGATCCGCTCGACCCCGACACCATGATCGGCGCCCAGGCCAGCAACGACCAGTACGAGAAGATCCTCAGCTACCTCGCCATCGGCAAGGAGGAGGGCGCCGAGGTGCTGATCGGCGGCGGGCCCCGCGAGGTCGCCGGCCACGAGGGCGGGTTCTACGTCGAGCCGACGATCTTCAAGGGCCACAACGGGATGCGGATCTTCCAGGAGGAGATCTTCGGCCCGGTGCTGGCCGTCACGACCTTCGAGGACGAGGACGAGGCGCTGGCCATCGCCAACGACACGCTGTACGGCCTGGGCGCCGGCCTCTGGACCCGCGACGGCAGCGCCGCCTTCCGGCTCGGCCGGGGCATCCAGGCCGGCCGGGTGTGGACGAACTGCTACCACCTCTACCCGGCCCACGCCGCCTTCGGGGGCTACAAGTCCTCGGGCATCGGGCGGGAGAACCACAAGATGATGCTGGACCACTACCAGCAGACGAAGAACCTGCTCGTCAGCTACAGCCCCGACAAGCTCGGGTTCTTCTGACCGTGTCGGCACCGAAGCGGATCGAGGCCACCGACGAGGCCCTCGACCTGATCGCCCGGCTGGTGGACCAGCACGGCCCCGTGCTCTTCCACCAGTCGGGCGGGTGCTGCGACGGGAGCAGCCCGATGTGCTTCCCGCTGGGGGAGTTCCGCATCGGGTCGAGCGACGTCCACCTGGGCGAGGTGGGCGGGGCGCCGTTCCACATGAGCGGCCCGCAGTTCGCCTACTGGGAGCACACCCACCTCACCCTCGACGTCGTCCCCGGCCGGGGTGCCGGGTTCTCGCTGGAGGCGCCGGAGGGCGTGCGCTTCCTGATCCGCTCCCGCCTCTTCACCGACGAGGAGACCGCTGCGCTGGAACCGGTCCACGTCGGGCCGCTCGACCCCGAGGACTGACATCTGGAGCGCGATTGGATCGTGCACGATACGATCGTCGCCATGAGCGAGATGAAGGTCCTCTACAGCACGACCGCCCACGCCACCGGCGACGGCCGCAACGGCCACGTGGCCTCCGACGACGGGCTGGTCGACGCGGATGTTCGCATGCCCCCCGAGCTGGGCGGGCCCGGCGCCGCCACCAACCCGGAACAGCTCTTCGCCGCCGGCTACGCGGCCTGCTTCCACTCCGCCCTGCGGCTCGTCGCCGGTGGCCTCGGCCTCGACACCACCGACTCGGCGGTGTCGGCCACGGTCCACCTCGGCTCGACCGAGGCGTCGCCCTTCGCCCTGGCCGTCGACCTCGACGTCAGCCTGCCCAACGCCTCGGCCGAGGAGGCCCAGCAGGCGGTGGAGAAGGCCCACGAGGTCTGCCCCTACTCCAACGCCACCCGGGGCAACATCGTCGTCCAGCTCTCCGTGGTCTGAGTGGGCCGCCACCCGCAGCTGGAGCTCGACCTCCAGCTCTGCTTCCCCCTCTACGCCGCCTCGCGGGCGATGACCAGGGCCTACGCCCCGCTGCTCGAGCCGGCCGGGCTGACCTACCCTCAGTACCTGGCCCTGCTCGCCCTGTGGTCCGGGCCGGACGGCCAGACCGTGGGCGAGCTGGGCCGGCGGCTGCGGCTCGACACCGGCACGCTCACCCCGCTGCTCAAGCGGCTGGAGGCGGCCGGCCTGGTCACCCGGGAGCGGGACCCGGCCGACGAGCGCCGGGTGGTCGTCACCCTCACGCCGGCCGGCGACGCCCTGCAGGACGACCTGGCCCACGTGCCCGGAGCGCTCGTCGAGCGGATGGGGATCACCTTCGAGGACGGCCTGGCCCTGCGCTCGCTGGTCGACCGGCTCCTCGCCCACCTCGACGCCGTCGACGAGGATGCGGCCCCATGACCGACCCCTCCGCCACCGACGACCGGGTGCGCACGATCGGCCGCTGGGCCCTGGGCGGTGCCCTCGTCGTCGCCGGCACCGGCCACCTCACCGCCCAGCGGGAGGAGTTCCAGGCCCAGGTGCCCGACTGGTTCCCGGTCGACGCCGACGCCGTCGTCGTCGTGTCCGGCCTCGTCGAGCTGGCCCACGGCCTGGCCCTGATCGCCCTCGGGCGCCGGCGGCCCGCCGTCGGGTGGGTCGTCGCCGGCTTCTTCGTCGTCATCTTCCCCGGCAACATCGCCCAGCTGGTCGAGCACACCGACGCCTTCGGCCTCGACAGCGATCTGAAGCGGGCCCTCCGCCTCCCCTTCCAGCCGGTCCTGGTCGCCTGGGCCCTCTGGTCGACCGGCGCCTGGCGCCGGTGGCGGGCCGGCCGGTGAGCGCTCCCCTCGGGGGCGGCTCGCTCGGTGGCCACGTCGAGCCCGGCTGGGGCGCGGTGGCCGACGCCTTCGCCGCCTGCTTCGCCGAGCACGGCGACGTCGGGGCCGCCGTCGCCGTCCACGCCGACGGGCGCAAGGTCGTCGACCTCTGGGGCGGCATCGCCGACCCGGCCACGGCCCGACCGTGGGCCGAGGACACGATCGTCACCTTCTTCTCGGGCACCAAGGGTGTCACGGCCGTCGCCGCCAACCTGGCCGTCGAGCGCGGCCTGCTCGACCCCGACGCCACCGTCGCCACGTACTGGCCCGAGTTCGCGGTGGCCGGCAAGGAGGCGGTGACCGTCCGCCAGGTGCTGAGCCACCAGGCCGGGCTGCCGCTGGTCGAGGCCGACCTGACCCTCGACGAGGCGCTGGCGTGGGACCCCGTCGTCACCGCCCTCGCCGCCCAGGCCCCGCTGTGGGAGCCCGGCACCCGGCACGGCTACCACATGCGCACCTACGGCTGGCTGGTCGGCGAGCTGCTGCGCCGCACCACCGGGCGCACGCCCGGCACCTTCATCCGCGACGAGGTCACCGGGCCGATCGGCGCGGACGTGTGGGTCGGCCTGCCCGAGGCCGAGGAGCACCGGGTGGCCACGCTCGTGCCGCCCCGCCACAGCGTCCGCGAGGCGCTGGCCCCGTTTCGGGACGAGCTGCTGCTGGCCCGCGTCGTCGACAACCCCGGTGGCCACTTCGACTACGACGACATGTGGAACACCAGGGCGCTGCGGGCCTGCGAGCTGCCGGCGTCCAACGGCACCGGCGATGCCCGGGGCCTGTCCCGGCTGTACGCCTCCTGCATCGGCGAGGTCGACGGCCGGCGCACGCTCGCCCCGGCGACGGTCGCGGCGGCCACCACCGAGCAGGCCCGCGGCCCCGACGAGGTGATCCTCGTCGAGAGCGCCTACGGCCTCGGCTTCATGCTCGGCTCGGCCTTCGGCGCCGCCAACCCGTCGACCGCCTTCGGCCACGGCGGCGCCGGCGGCTCGCTGGCCTTCGCCGACCCGGCGTCCGGCATCGCCTTCGCCTACGTGATGAACGACCTCCGCTTCGACGCCACCGCCGGCGACCCCCGCAGCGAGTCCCTCGTCCGCGCCACCCTCGCCTCCGCCTGACGCCTCCGGCGCCCGAGCGATGAGCTGGGGGTGGTCGGGGCGTCCACCGTGCATGGCGATGTTCGTGTTGATCCACGGTGCTGGCGACGACTCCTGGTACTGGCACCGGCTCACGCCCCTGCTGGAGGCGGCCGGCCACACGGTCGTGGCCCCCGACCTGCCCTGCGACGACGATGCCGCCGGGCTGGCCGAGTACACCGACACCGTCGTGGCGGCCATGGACCAGCGCCGGGGCGCCCCGGGCGACGGGCAGGACGGACGGGACGGGCGGGACGGCCCGGTCGTCGTCGTGGCCCAGTCGCTGGGCGGGCTGACCGCACCGCTCGTCGCCGATCGGACGCCGGTCGACCTGATCGTCCTGCTGGCCGCCATGGTGCCGCTCCCCGGGGAGGCGCCGGGCGACCTCTGGGCCAACACCGGGCTGGCCGCCGATCGGCAGGCCCTCTACGACCGGGAGGGGTGGGGCGACCAGGGCGAGATGGACGTGGTCCGCGACTTCTTCCACGACCTACCGCCGGACCTGCTGGCCGAGGCGCGGGCCCGCCCCGAGCGCGACCAGTCGGGCACGCCGTTCGCCGAGCCCTGGCCGCTCGACCGCTGGCCCGACGTCCCGACCCGGTTCCTCCTCGCCCGGGACGACCGCTTCTTCCCGGCCGCGCACCAGCGGCGCGTCGTGCCCGAGCGGCTCGGGATCGTCCCCGACGAGGTGCCCGGCGGCCACTGCGTCGCCCTGTCCCGGCCCGACGAGCTGGCCGAGCGGCTCCTCGCCTACCTCGACTAGCCGAGCACGATCGTCGTGGCCTGGGCGTCGGGGTCGCCGGCGTGGCGGGCGACGAGGATGCGGTGCTCGCCCACGGCCGGGCGCCAGCGACGGGCGGCGCCGTCCCGGGTCGCCAGCCGGTCCGGGTCGACGACGACCGTGAAGGGGGCCGACCCGCCCGCCGGGACCTCGACCCGGGCGAAGCCGACGAGCCGGTCCGGTGCCCCGAGCTCGGGCAGCTCGGCGTAGACCTGGACGACGTCGGCCCCGTCCCGATCGCCGGTGTTGCGCACGGTGCCCCGGGCCGTGATCGATCCGTCGGCGCCGACCGTGACCTCGACGTCGGCCAGGGCGAAGGTCGTGTATGAGAGGCCGAAGCCGAACGGGAAGCCCGGCGCCCGACCGGCGCGGGCGAGGTGCCACCAGCCGTGCCAGCGGTCATAGGTGAAGCGGGTGGCGTCGCGGTCGAAGGCGGGCAGGTCGGCCTCGTCGACCGGGACGCTGAAGGGCAGCCGGGCCGACGGGACGACGGCGCCGAAGAGGACGTCGGCCAGCCCGGGCCCGGCCTCGCAGCCGCCGTACCAGGCCTGGACGACCGCCGGGACGGCATCGATCCACTCGCTGGCCACGACGGCGCTGCCGGCCTGGACGACCACGACGGTGCGGGGGTTGGCGGCGCCGACCGCCCGGATCAGCTCGACGTCGGCCGGCAGCAGGCGCAGCGAGGTGCGGTCGCCGCCCTCGCTCATGCCCCGCTCCCGGTCGGCCATCCGGGGCGGCCGGGTGGTCGGCGGCTGCTCGTCGACCCACGCCGCGAAGCGGTCGACCACGTCGGGCTCGTCGCCCGGCGGGAACAGCCTCGCCAGAGCCGGGTCGGTGGCGCCGATGTACTCGCCCTCGTCCCGGTACGTGTAGCCCACGACGACCACGGCCACGGTGGCGTCGGCGGCCACCGCGGCGGCGCGCTCCGGGTCGGAGCCGTCGTCGTGGACCACGTTGGCGACCGCCGCGGCGATGCCGTCGAGCACCGTGCGGCACTCGAGGTCCCACACGTCGCTCGACCCGCCGTCGCCGATGTTCGCGGTGGCGGCCAGCCGCCCGAGGACGGCCACCCGCCCGCCGGCGACGGCGAGGGGCAGCACCGGGGCACCGGCGGCGGGCTCGTTGCGCAGCAGCACGACCGACCGGGCCGCCACCTCGCGGGCGAGGGCCCGGTGCTCGGCGGCACCGAGGGCGGCGGGGTCGGGCGCGGTCAGCGTCGGGGCGAAGCGGATCAGCGTGGCGACGACGCGCTCGACCGCGGCGTCGACGTCGGCCCACGACGCCTCGCCCCGCTCGAGGGCGCCGGCCAGGTGCTGGTAGCGGACCATGCGGTACGGCATCTCGACGTCGAGCCCGGCCGTCACCGACGTCGCCGCATCGCGCAGGCCGAAGATCCAGTCGCTGATCACGAAGCCGTCGAAGCCCCACTCGCCCCGCAGGACGTCGTGCAGCAGGGCCCGGCTCTCGCCGCACCACTCGCCGTTGACCGCGTTGTAGGCGGACATCACCGCGGCCACGCCCTCGTCGACGATGCGCCGGAAGTGGGGCAGGTACACCTCGTGGAGGGCGACGTCGTCCACCTCGACGTCCACCGAGAAGCGGGCGTTCTCCATCGAGTTGCAGGCGAAGTGCTTCACGCAGGCCATGAGGTGCTGCTGCAGGCCGCGGGTCAGCGCCGCGCCCATCTCGCCCACGTGGAAGGGGTCCTCGCCGTAGGTCTCCTGGGCCCGGCCCCACGCCGGGTGGCGCAGGACGTTGACGCACACCGCCCCGGTGAGGGTGGCGCCGACGGCCCGCAGCTCGCGCCCGATGGCGGCGCCGACCCGCTCCTCGAGCTCGGGGTCCCACGTGGCGCCGCGGGACATGGGCACCGGGAAGCACGTGGCGTTGCCGACCACCGCGCCGCGCGGGCCGTCGCTGAAGGCGAAGCCGGGCAGCCCGACCCGCTCGACCTCGGCGGCGAGGAACGGGGCCTGGTGGTAGCCGTCCCGCATCAGGAAGCGCAGGCCGCGGTGGGTCGGGGCGTCGCCGTCGAGGCACCACAGCCTCTCCTCCGGTGTCATGGCGGCGACGAGCGCCCTCGCCGCGTCGTGCGGGTCGGTGCCGGCGGCCACGGCGGCGACCGCCTCGGGGAAGGTGGTGACGGCGCTGGTGCTCACGGGTCCTCGATCCTCACGACGCAGGGGTGCGTAGTGTGGCCCGATGGGTGGAGGCGGGGGACGGACACCGCTCGGTCGGGGCTCGGTGTCGCTGCGTCTCTACCCGGCCGCCGGCGCACCGGCGGCGGTGGTCGACGAGCTGCGCGGACAGGCCGCCCTCGCCTCGGCCCACGGGTGGGACGGGGTGATGACCAGCGAGCACCACGGCGGCTTCGCCGGCTACCTGCCCAACCCGCTCCAGCTGGCCGGGTGGCTGCTCGACGCCATGCCGACCGGATGGGCCGCGGCCTGTCCCCTGCTGCTGGTGCTGCGGCCGCCGGCGCTGGTCGCCGAGGAGGCGGCGTGGCTGGCGGCCGCCTTCCCGGGGCGGGTCGGGCTGGGCGTGGCCGCCGGGGCGCTGGAGCAGGACTTCACGATCATGGGGACGACCAAGGACGACCTCGGCCCCCGCTTCGCCTCCGCCCTGGAGGCGCTGGCCCGGATGCTCGTCGGCGACGCGCCCGGCGCCCTCGCCGGCGACCCGGCCGTCGCCGCCTGCGCCACCGATCCGGTCCCGCTCGTCAGCGCGGCGATGAGCCCGGCCGCGGTCCGGCGGGCGGCCCGCGTCGGCGCCGGGATCCTCTTCGACTCGCTGGCGCCGGCCGAGCGCTGCCGGGCGCTGTCCGACGCCTACCGCGAGGCCGGGGGCACCGGCCCGGTCGTGCTGATCCGCCGGGCGTGGGTGGGTGCGCCGCACCGGGCCGCCCTCGACGCCCAGGTCGACGTCTACCGGACCTACGCGGCGCCGGCGGCGCAGGAGGGGTGGGACGAGGACCAGCTCGTCGCTGCCGCCGACCCCGTCGAGGTGGCCGAGCGGCTGGCCGACGTGGCCGCCCGGGCCGGGGCCGACGCCGTCAACCTCCGCCTGACCGTGCCCGACGTGCCCGCCGAGGCCGTGCGGGAGCAGATCGCCCGGCTCGGCGACGACGTCGTGCCCCGCCTCCGCACCGCCCTGCTGGAGGCGCGATGACGCTCTTCGTCGGCACGGGCGCACCGGGGTCGACCCGGCTGGCCGAGGCCCTCGGCCTCGACCCCGTGCTCGTCGCCCCCTCCCCCGGTGGCGACCTCGACACCTGGCGCGCGTCGATCGAAGCCCTGCCCGACGCCGACCGGGTCGTCGTCTGCACGTGGAGCGACCCCGGTCCGCCGGTCCCCCTCGTCGACCTCGACCCGGCCGCCGGGCACGACGCCGTCGAGTGGCCCACCGCCCTCTGGTTCACGACCCTGGTCGCGGCCACCGGCCGCTGCCGCGACGGCGGGTCGGTCGTGGTCGTCGTCGAACGCCCGGCCACCCTCGACGCCCCGGGCCGGGCGGCCACCGTCGCCGTCGGCGCCGGGCTGGTGAACCTTGTCCGCTCGCTGGCGGCCGTCGAGGGCGCCCGCAGCGTCCGGGTCAACGCCGTCACCACCGAGGTCCACACCGCCCCGGCGACCCTCCTCGGCGCGGCCCCGGCGCTGGCCACCTTCCCCGGCCGGGTCGAGGTCGAGGTCGCCGGGGCCGTCCGGCTCCTCCTCTCCGCCGACGCCGCCGGGATCACCGGCGCCGCGCTGGCCCCCGACGGAGGCCGGGCATGACGGCGCGGACGGTGCTCGTCACCGGTGCCTCGGGTGGCATCGGCCGGGGGATCGCCCTGGCCTGCGGGGCGGCGGGTTGGACCGTCTGGATCGCGGCGCGCCGGGGCCCCGAGGCCGCGGCGGTGGCCGCCGAGGTCAGCGCGGCGGGCGGTGACGGCCGCTTCGTCGTCTGCGACGTGACCGACGAGGCCTCGGTGCGGGCCGCCCTCGATCTCGCCGCCGCCGACCGCGGCCTGGACGGGATCGTCCACAACGCGACCAGCGGCTTCTCCTCCCAGGCCGGCCCGGTCGGCGCGGTCACGCCGGCCCAGCTCGAGGACCACGTCGCCGTCGCCTGTCGCGGCCTGCACCTCCTCGCCCGTCACGGGCTCCCGCTCCTCGCCGCCCGCCGGGGATCGATGGTCGTCATGACCTCGGAGGCCGGCTTCGAGGGCAAGCGCCTGCTCGCCGCCTACGCCATGGTCAAGGCTCAGCAGCGGGCCCTCGTCGGCGTGCTGGCCCGGGAGTGGGGACCGCTCGGCGTCCGCATCAACGCGGTGGCGCCGCTCGGCTGGTCACCCGCCATGGCCGACGCCTTCGTCGCCGACCCGGCCATGGAGAAGCGGGTGATGGGCCGCATCCCGCTCGGCCGGCTGGGCGACGCCACCGACGACATCGGCGTCACGGTCCGCTTCCTCCTCGGCGACGACGCCCGCTACCTCACCGGCCAGACCCTCCTCGCCGACGGCGGCAGCTGCCCGACGAGCTGACGACGACCGCTCCGTCGCGATCCGTGCGCGCTGCACGTCGATCGCGACAGAGGACGCCGTCGGGGCCCCCGAACGTCACCACCCACGGGCGTGCGTGCGGCCCCGGGCGCCGTCGACCGACCCGTCGGTCCCATCCGGAGACCAGGTCACACCCGTCGGAGCCAGGGCGTTCGCCCTCCGACCGACCCGCCGGTCGGGACTGACAGCGGATCGACACAGACCCTTCGTCATCGTCGCCGGTGCCGACGTTCCCCATGTGTCTGCCCCTGGCCCACTCGGGCCCGTCGGCGCCCATTCCCCAAACACACTCATGAAGGAGTGATCATGCAGCGGCTTTCCAAGTCACTGGTTGCTGTGCTGTCCGGCCTCGCGATGCTGTTCGTCCTCGTCCAGCCCAGCGGTGCCAGCACGGGCACGGTCAACAGCGGGCACCTCGGCGTCAACCTGACGCCCGCCCTTACTACGGACCTGGCCCCCGGCACGGGTCCGTGCCCCGGTCTCCCCTCGGCCCTGTCGCTCAACGCGACCTCGAGTGGTGCGAACGGCCTCTCGGTTACTATCCACATCACGGGTGGCGCCTTCACCTATGGCGGTGCGACCTACTTCCTCAGTGGCATTACTGGACATGCCTCGGGGACGATCAACACGAGCACCACTAACTTCAGCGTCGGTCCCTTCTCGTCGACGAACGGCAACATCTACGCCGAGACCTCGCCGGGCAGCTGCACGATCGGCTCCGCCGTGTGCTCCGCCGTCCGCCTGAACACGACGACGGCTCCGCTGAACCTGACGGGCTCGTTCCCGGGTGGCCACACCTTCGCCCCGCCGGCGATCACGGGCACGGCCGTCCTCAACGGCTCCGGTGGCGTCCAGGCCGCTGGCTGCCTCCCCCCGTTCTCGGCCCTCAACGGCAAGACGGTGACGATCTCCAACATGAACGTCACCCTCGTCTGATCCTCCGATCAGCGTGAACACCCCGTTCGACTGACGTCATCGCCAGCGAACGCCAGCGGCGCCGGGGCCCAGGGCCCGGCGCCGCTTCGCGTCATACGCCCGGTCGAGGCTCAGTCGAGCGTGGGGTTCACGTTCAGCGTGAGAGT
>JBQGCF010000035.1:0-6437 GCA_052038315.1 Iamia sp. | reverse complement strand
CTGCCACTCGACGATGCGGTTGAGCCACAGCATCTGGTCGCCGTCGGAGCCGGGCTCCTTGTAGCTCCAGTGGGCGGCCACGCCGACCTCGGCCCGGCTGTGCATCTCGCGGGTGCGGATCTGGACCTCGAGCGGCTTGCCCTGCGGCCCGACCACCGTCGTGTGGAGCGACTGGTAGAGGTTGAACTTCGGGTGGGCGATGTAGTCCTTGAACCGGCCCTGGACCGGCGTCCACGTGGCGTGGATCGAGCCGAGGGCGGCGTAGCAGTCCTTCACCTGGTCGACCAGGACCCGGATGCCCACCAGGTCGAAGATGTCGTCGAAGGCCCGCCCCTTCACGACCATCTTCTCGTAGATGCTCCAGTAGTGCTTCGGCCGTCCGCTGACGTCGGCGTCGATCCGCAGCTCCTTGATGCGGCCCCTGACGTCCTCCAGCACCTGCGTGAGGTAGAGGTCCCGCTCGGGCGCCCGCATGGTGACCATGTGGTCGATCTCGGCGTAGTGCTTGGGCTTCTGGGTGGCGAAGGCGAGGTCCTCGAGCTGCTGGCGGAGGTCCTGCATGCCGAGCCGGTGGGCCAGCGGGGCGTAGACGTCGAGCGTCTCCTGGGCGATGCGCTGCTGCTTCCAGTCCGGCATGGCCGCCAGCGTCCGCATGTTGTGGAGCCGGTCCGACAGCTTGATGATGATCACCCGCAGGTCGCGGGACATGGCCACCAGGACCTTGCGCACCGTGGCCGCCTGCTGCGCCTCCTTGGAGTCGAACTGGAGGCGCTCGATCTTGGTCACGCCGTCGACGAGGTGGCGGACCTGGGCGCCGAACTCCCGCTCGACGTCGGCCAGCGTCATCCCGGTGTCCTCGACGGCGTCGTGGAGCAGGGCGGCCGAGATGGTGATGTCGTCGAGCCCGAGCCCGGCCACGATGCGGGCCACGGCCAGCGGGTGGGTGACGTAGGCCTCGCCCGACTTCCGGCGCTGGCCCTCGTGGGCCGCCTTGGCCGCGTCGTAGGCCTTGACGATCAGCGCCGTCGAGCCCTTCGGGTGCCGCTGGCGGTAGTCGTCGAGCAGCGGGGCCAGCACCTCGTCCCGCGGCGCGGCCGACCGCCTCCAGGGCAGCACCCGGTCGACGGTCGGCATGGGCCCCATCATGCCGCCTCCCGCCCTCAGGGCGGCGCCCCGCCCACCGGATCAGGGAGGTGGGTCCTCGACCCAGGTGAAGGTCCCGGCGGCGCCGTAGTCCTGGTCGTCGTTCGGCCCACCACGAGAGGTGGCGACGACGATCCGGGACGTCCCGAGGATCGAGCAGTGGTTCGGCAGCTGGACGGTGACCCACAGCGGGGTCGAGGCGATGACGGTCGTCGGGCACCAGTAGGTCGTCGACGGGGTCAGCTGCTGGAACGAGACCGACGTCGTCCCGGACAGGTGCTCGCCGTAGATGGTCAGGTAGCGGCCGGTCCCCGTCTGGTAGGCGCTGGTGGCCGAGGTACCGGTGATCTCCGGCGGGACCGGGCAGCTCTCGGCGGTGGCCAGGCTCCAGTCGTCGCAGCTGACGACGACGGTGTAGGAGGCGCTCACCGAGAGGGTGACCCCGGCCATGCTGGAGGACACCGCGATGCCCGTGTAGTCGGTGTGGAGGCCGGCCAGCGCCAGCGGGCTGGCGTCGAGGTCGAACGGCGTGTCGGCCTCCGGTCCCCAGCAGTGCGACCCGGTGACGCCGACGAAGTAGAAGGTCCCGCTGCCGCCGAAGCAGATGAACGGTCCCCGCAGGTCGTCGATCGTGACGTCCGCCCCGGTGGGCACGGCGTAGCCCACCAGGTTCCCGGCATCGAGGGTGACGCTGCCCACCGATCCCGATCCGAAAGAGGCGTTCATCGACGGCCCGACGCTGATGGCGATGCCGTCGTTCCCCTCGTCGTCGCGCACCGCACACCCCTGGACGGCACCGCCGACGTAGTACGAACCCGACACGGTGACGCAGTGCCCGGCGATCCGGTCCTCCTGGAAGGCGAGCTTGAGGTCGCGGAGGAGACGTCCGACCGGCGAACCGGTGGCCACCTCGGCCACCTCCCGCAGGAACTCGGAGTCCTCCAGGTCCTCGAGCCAGCCCGGGTGGGAGAAGGACATGGTCGCCATGCCCTTCTCGGAGGCGGCGACGTCGCTCTCGAAGGTCAGGACGACGCCGGGGAAGGTCCCCGAGATGCGCACCAGGCCGTCGTTGTGGAACGCACCCTCGTCGATCACCGCGAACTGCGGCAGGTAGGCCGAGTAGGGCTGGTCCCGGATGATGTCGAGGTAGCCGTCGTCGTCGATCTCGAGCGAGCAGGTGGAACAGATCGGGTACGGGTGCTGCGCCGGCCACACCATCGTGCCCTCGACGACGACGTCCGCACCGGTCTGGGTGTGCACGGAGCCGTCGAGGCGCAGGGTCGCCCCGAACTCGACCACGGTCGAGTCGAAGTACCCGGAGCGGAAGAGCCGGGAGACGTCGACCATGGTGCCGGTCTCGGAGCCGGTGCCGGGGCTGTCCTCGCCGTCGAGGACGTCGTCGGCGGAGTAGTAGCCGCCGTCGAGGATGATCGTGCCGCCGGCGAGGGACATGTCGAGGGTCGACTGGGAGGCGACGGTCAGGAGGCTGCCCGGCTGCAGGACGCCGTCGGCGCCGGTGAGGGTGGCGAACCGGTTGAGGTCGATCCGGCCGGAGATGAGGTCGTCGCCCCGGAGGTGGTAGGTGCGGGCCAGGTTGCCGGTGCAGCACCACAGGTCGCCGTAGAGCTGGAGGGTGGCGCCGGGCTCGGCGACCCAGCTGCCGGGCGTGGGGGCCGTGGTCCCCGAGCCGCCCGAGGTGCCGTCCCAGCCGGCCCACTCGGTCCCGCCGCGCAGCGAGAGGAACCCCTGCTCCACCCGCACCGCGCCCTCGTTGATGATGGCCAGCTCGACGCCGGCGGTGCCGATGCCCGTCTTGACCAGCGCGCCCGACGGCCGGTTGCGGATCGTGGCGGTGCAGAAGCCGGGTCCGCCCACGCTGCCGCCGGTCAGGGTGGCCCCCTCGCCCATCTCGATGGTGCCGTGGTTGTCGATCCCGGCGGGCTGGCCCACCTCGCAGTAGATGGTCTCGATCTCGGCCAGGCGGCCCATGGTGATCTCGCCCCGGTTCACCAGGCGGTCCTGGTACATGTAGAGCTTGCCGAACTCGGGCATCGTCACCGCGGCGCCCTCCCGCACGGTGATCACGCCGGTGAGGCCGCCGTTCCTCCACTCCCGGGCCTCGCCGGGCAGCACGTCGGCGGCCCATTCGCCGTAGTCGTCCAGGATGATCGTCCCGCCACCGAGCTCGGCGGCGAGGCTGCCCCGCATGATGGTGACCACCCCACCGGGGGCGATGGTGCCGGTGCCCAGCACGGTGGCGTACCGGTTGATCCGGAAGGCGCCGGTGATGGTGGCGTCGTCGAGGTGGTACCGGCGCTGGGGGCCGCCCTGGCCGTTGCCCGACGGCTCGACCAGCCGGATCTCGGCACCGGCATCGGCCCGGTACTCGCCGGTGGCGGTGCCGTCGAGGGTGCCGGTGGACGAGCCGTCCCCGTCGGTCGTCTCGGAGCCACCGGTGAGGACCAGCGGGCCGGTGGCCGCCCGTACCAGGCCCTGGTTGACGATCGCCGGCTGCACGGTGGCTCCGTTGGCGGTCGTGCTGCGGATCTCGGCCCCCGACCGGTTCCAGATCGTCGGCGTGCACACGTTGGCGTACCCCTCGACCCGGCCGAACGAGGTGAGGGCGAGCAGGCCGTGGTTGTCGAACCCCGACGGCGAGCCGGTGGTGCACGAGAGCCGCAGCGTGGATCGGGCCTCGAGCGAGCCGCGGTTCTCGACGTGGGTGCCGATCCACACCACGCCGGTCGCCACCACCTCGGCCCCCGATCGGATCTCGACGAGATCGGCGATCGAGGCCTCGATCCAGGTGCGGGCCTCGCCGGGGAGGACGTCGGCCCGCCACTCGCCCCGGTCCATGGTGACCGTGCCGCCGCCCAGCTCGGCGTCGAACACGCTGTAGCGCTGGAGGGCCACGGTCCGGCCGGTCGTGACCGTGCCGGTGCCCAGCAGATCAACCTGGCCGCTCGTGCCGACGTTGCCGAGGGTGGCCCCGTCGAGGTGGTAGCGACGCCGGACGCCGCTGGAGCCCGGTGCCTCGGCGAGGGTGACGACGCCGGTGGCCGAGCTGCTGAAGGTGCCGGTCGCGGCCCCGGTCGAGGCCACGCCGGCGGCATCGGTGTTCTCCGTGCCGCCGCGCAGGTAGAGGGTGCCGGCGACGGCATCGACGGTGCCCTGGTTGACCACGGCCACGTCGGTGGTGCCGACGACGGACGTCCCGGCCTGGCGGAGGACGCCGCCGGACCGGTTGACGAAGGTCGACGTGCAGGGGGTCGTGGTCGAGCCGCGGAAGGGGGTGCTGCTGGCCAGCAGCTCGATCATGCCGTGGTTCACCAGCCCGGTCTGGGTGCCCGGCGAGCACCACCAGCCGAGCGATCCGCCGTTGGCGCCGTTCGGACCCGCCGGGTACCGGATCGTCCCGTGGTTGGCCAGCACCGTGCTCAGGGTGATCTGGCCGGTGACGTCGACGGTGGCGTCGGCGGCGATGGCGTCGGCCGGGGCCTGGACGGTGCCCGAGCCCCAGACGTGGGTCGAGCCGGCACCGACGTCGGCCTTCAGCGTCCCGCCCTCCAGCCGGACGGTGCCGCCGGCGAGGTCGGCCTCCAGCACGGCGGTGCCGCCGACCCACAGCGTCCCACCGGCCTGGACGGAGCCGGATCCGGTGAGGGTGGCGTTCGACTGCAGCCGCACGGTGCCCCCGAGGCTCCCGCCGGCGACGGCGTAGGTCCGGCGCTGCGTGCTCGACGGGCCGTTCAGCTCGACCGAGCCGGGCGCGGTGCCCACGATCTGGCCGGTCAGGGCGCCGTCGGAGGCGACCCCCGAGGGATCGACCCATGCGCTGCCGCCCCAGAGGAGCAGTCGCCCGTCGGTGGCCACGACCGTGCCGGCCACGTCGACGGCCGGTTCGATCGACGACGGTCCCGTGCCCACGTCCTTGCGGACGGTGCCCGAGGCGTGGACCCGGACCCGGGTGGTGCACACGCCGGCGCCGGTCGCCGTCGACCCCGTCACCGCGTAGCCGTCGCCGGCCAGCGCCAGCGTGCCGTGGACCTCGATGTTCGACGGCTGCCCGACCGTGCAGGTGACGGCCAGGACGCCAACCGCCGGTGAGACCCGGTCGACGGTCAGGGTGCCGGCGACGTCGACGGCCGTCCGCACCTGCACCGTGCCGGTGGTGCGCAGGCTCGCCCCCGCCGCCACGTCGACGCCGCTGCCGGCGATGGTGCCGGTGGCCCACTCGCGGCTCAGCCCCGGGTGGACGTCGGCCCGCCACTCGCCGCCGGCCAGCTTGACCGTCCCACCGCTCAGGTCGGCGTCGAGCACGCCGCTGCCGCCGATGGTGACCGCCCCGGCGGTGCCGACCGAGCCGGTCCCCGTCAGCGTGCCGAAGGAGCTGACCTCGAGCGCCCCGTTCAGGGCCGCACCGGGCGCCAGAGCGTAGGCGCGCGTCGCCGTCGGGCCGTCGCCGGAGAGCTGGACCTTGCCGGTGCCGGCCGACCTGAAGATGCCGGCGGCGGCGCCGGTGGCCGTCTCCGAGCCCGCCCCGCTCGTCGCCCCGTTCCAGCCGGTGTAGGCCGAGCCGCCGGACAGGCGCAGCGTGCCGCTGTTGCCGGCGACGATCCCCTCGTTGACCACGGCGACGGTGATGGCCGAGGTGCTCGTCCCGCTGGGCTTGCGGATGACGCCGTCGGACCGGTTCCAGATCGTGGCGGTGCACAGCCCGGGACCGCTCGTCGTCGTCCCCATGATCGCCCAGCCGTCGTAGGGCACCTCGATGGTGCCCTCGTTGTCGATGCCCGACGGCGTGCCCGGCGTGCAGACGACGTCGAGCCGCTGGGCCTCGACCCGGATGGTCCCCCGGTTGAGCAGGTTGGTCTGCACGCTGACCTGGCCGAGCACCCGCACCGTGGCCCCGCCCCGCACCTTGACCTGGTCGCCCTTGATCGTGCCCGACACCCACTCGCGGCCCTCGCCGACGAGGACGTCGCCCCGCCACTCGCCCCCCGCCAGGCGGATCGTGCCGCCGCCGACGTTGCCCGACAGGGCGCCGAGGCCGGCGATGGTGAGCGTGCCGCCCGTGGCGACGGAGCCGTCGCCGGCCAGGGTGGCGTACGAGCTCACCTCGACGCCGGCCAGCGACGAGCCCGAGGCCAGCGTGAAGGTCCGGCGTGCCGTCGACGAGGCACCCTGCAGGTAGATCTTGTGGGGCGCGGTGGCCCGGTAGGTGCCGCTGCTGGCACCCGTCGACGGCCCGGAGCCCGAGCCGCTGGTCGCGCCGGAGCCGCCGACGGTCGCCG
>JBQGCF010000034.1:0-4794 GCA_052038315.1 Iamia sp. | reverse complement strand
GGCGGCGGGGAGGGCGGCCCACCCGCCGTCGCCGGCCCGGGCCGCGTCGACCAGCGGCGCCGGCCGGCCGGCCAGCGAGACGGTGATGCCGTCGAGGGCGGCGGCCAGGTCGCCGGGGTCGGTGACGGCGAAGGCGCCCGGCAGCCCGGCCAGCTGGGCCAGCCCGCCCGCCTTGGCCACGTAGTACGGCGTGGCCGCGCCCAGCACCGACGGCACGCCGGCGGCCAGCCCGAAGAGGGCGGCGTGGTACGACTGCGTGGCCACCGCGGCGGAGCCGGCGACGGCGGCCACCAGCACGGCCGGGTCGGCACCGCACTCGACCAACCGCCAGCGGGCTCTCAGGGCGACGGTGGCGCGCAGGGTGGCGAGGGTGGCGATCTCGGGCTCGGGGGCCTGGCCGTTGAGGGCGACGCCGAGCACGTCCCAGCCGCGGTCGACGGCGAGGGCGTCGGCGGCCAGCGCCCAGCGCCGGACCGGGTCGTCGGCCGGGTCGCCGACGTACTCGGCCCGCCGGACGGTGACCGCCAGGGTGGGCCGGTCGGGGCGGGTGACGTCGGGGGCCGGGGCCAGCCCGAGGGCGTCGTCGCCGGTGACCGAGACGACCTGCGGGTCGACGCCCGGCAGGCTCATGGCGAAGGCCGCCGAGGCCTCGTCCCGGGCGCCGAGGGCGGCGACCCCAGCGAGGAAGGCGTCCATGAGGGGCCGCTCGTCGTCGCCGATGACGTAGCCCTGGCCCGAGCAGGCCACCGGCACGCCGGCGGTGCGGAGGGCGGCGGCCAGCAGGCCCCGCGGGACGATCGGGCCCTCGGCCCAGCGCGACGACAGGCCGTAGCCGAGGAAGACGGCGGCGTCGTAGGCGGTCGGGTCGAAGGGCCGCCAGCGGGCCCGGTCGATCCCCGCCGCCTCGGTGGCCCCGGCCAGCACCGGCGGGAGCGGCCCGAGCTGGTCGGGCGAGAGGCCGTGGACGGCCATGTTCAGCGGGAGCAGCCAGCGGCTGCCCTCGCCGAGCGCCTTTGCCGGCGGGCCGTCGGTGATCACGTCGAGGGCGACGTCGGGACCGAAGGCGGCCCGGGCCCGCTGCACGGCGCGCACGGTGATGGCGTCGTCGCCCAGGTTGCTCACGCCGCCGGGACCGACGAGCAGGACGCGGGCCACCGGCTCGGCCACCCGAACCGGCGCCGGCGGCCGGGGGGCCAGCTCCGGGTCGAGGGCGACGGCCTCGGGTGTGGCCCACAGCGGGCCGGTGTCGGGGTGGATGGCGACGGCGGCCACGCCACGGAGCGGGTCGTCGCCCCGGTGGCGGCCGGTGGGGTCGAACACCCGGGCGATGCGGTCGACGCCCAGGCGGGGGTCGGGGACCGTGTGGTGGAAGCCCGTCGGCCACTCGCGGTAGACGGCGGCGAGGGTGGGGACGAAGGCGAGCAGGCGGCCCGTGGTGATCACCTGGTGGAGCGAGGCCCAGTCGTCGACGTGCTCGAGCAACGGATCGGTGGGCCAGCCGCCCATCTCCCGGTAGGCGGCCAGGTCGCTGACGGCGATGGTGCCGATGTAGTTCGACCGGAAGAAGGCTGCGGTGGGGGGCTCGTTGGAGACGGCGCCGAAGGCGGCCCCGTGGGCGTCGGCCTGGACGATCGTGCCGAACGTGGCCGTCGCCCCGGTGCGCAGGGCCATGCGGTAGAGGTCGACGACACCGGCGGGCACGGCGTCGGCGTCGGCGTCGAGCTGGAGGGCGTGGCGTGTCGTGGCGGCGTGGAGGAGGGTGCTGCGGGCGTGGCCCAGGCCCAGGTTCTCCTCGGAGCGGATGACCCGGACGCGGGGGTCGGCGGCGGCGAGGGCGGCGGCGACGGCCGGGGTGGCGTCGGTCGAGGCGTCGTCGAGGATCAGGACCTCGCCCTGCTCCTCGGCGGGCAGGAGGTCGAGGACGGCCAGGGCGCTGCGGACCGATCGCTCCAGCAGCGGGGCGTGGTTCCAGCAGAGGGTGAACACCGACAGTCCGGTCCGCAGGGCGGGGCTCGGCCCGAGGCGCTGGCGGAGGGCCTCGGCGGCGGCGGCCCGGGCCGGGGCCTGCACCGTGCGGCGGACGGCGGCGGCGTGGGCGGCGACGCTGCCGTCGAGGGCGGCGACCTGCTCGCCGACGGCGTCGACGTGATCCCGGATCCGGTGCAGCTCGCCACCGATGGCCTCGACGCCGCCCCGGGTGTCGTGGCGGCCGTCCCACCCGAGCTGCTCCAGCCGGGCCAGGGCGGCCCGGACCTCGGCCAGCTCGGCGGTGGCCTCGCCGACCGTGCGGCCCAGGTCGGCGACCGTCCCCGGGGCGCGCCGGGCCCGGGCCACGAAGCCCCGCGCCCGCTCGACCGCCGTGAGGTCGGCCTGCTCGTTGCGGTCGCTCATCGGTAGGCCCCCACGAGCAGGTCGTGCTCGGCCGAGCCGGCGAGCAGGTGGTCGACGGCCGGACCGAGGCGGGCGGCCACCGCGGCCGGCCCGAGGTCGAGCTCGGCCAGGGCGTCCTCGGCCACGACGAGCCCGGCGAGGGCGGGCGGGAGGTGGCCGGCCAGGTCGCGGGCCGCCGGGGCCGGCATCACCTGCAGGGGCAGGCAGCCCTGCTCGACCGCCTCCAGGACGCGGAGCGGCTCGAGGTCGCCGCCGGCCCGCCACCACAGGCGGGCCCGGGCGGCGCGCAGGAGCGAGCGGACCGGTTCGGGGCCGAGGACCGGTGGCGCCAGGTGGTCCCACAGGATCCCGGGGAGGTAGGTGATCCCGGCGCCGTGGTGGCCGGTGAGGGCGAGGGCCAGGTCGGCCTGGTGGCCGTCGCGGCCGCCGTCCCGGACGTGGTGCTCGACCACCGCCCAGGGGCGGGGGCGGCCCGGGGCGGCGTCGGCCAGGGCGCGGATCTCGTCGTGGCGGTCGTGGGCCGGGCGCAGCGGCACCGCCCCCGTGCGCCACCCGAGCGGGGCCGGGGCCGGCGCCACCGGCTGGCCCGTCGTGGCCCGCAGGGCCGAGGCGACGCGCTGGGGGAGCGACGGGCCGGCCAGGGCCGGCGGGGCGTCGTCGCCCCAGCGGGGCCGGGGCTCGACGCCGTTGGCCCGCTCCCAGGCGTCGGACCAGGCTCGGCGCAGCTCCTCGTAGGCGGGGGGCAGGCCCTCGACGATCGGCGTCATGAACGGGCCCATCTCGGGGCCGAGGTCCATCTGCCGGACGTGTTCGGGGTCGATGGGGCCGTCGAAGCCGGCGGCCGGGTCGGGGTCGCCGGCGATGGCCAGCTCGGCCATGGTGATCAGGCACTTGCCGCAGCGGCCGCAGTTGCCGGACGACCCGCCGGCCCAGCAGACCTGGAGGGTCCGGCGGGCGAGCGGCACGGTGAGCAGGTGGGCGATGCGCTGGCCCCGCGTCCGCACCGGGTTGCCGGCCACGACGGCGGTGCGGGCGGTGCGCAGCGGCCCGATCAGGCTGGTGTCCACCCCGGTCCGGGCGTGGACGTCGACCGGATGGTCGCCGGTCAGCACCATCCGGCGGAAGCGGGCGCCGACCTGGAGGCCTGTGCCGGTGAGGACCGGCGTCACCGTGTCGATCCAGCGCCGGTGCGGGTCGAGGAGGGCCCGGGCCGAGGTCTCGACGGTGACCAGCTCGAGCCCGAGCTCGGCCGCGACCGGGCGGTGGGCGGCGACGATCTCGGCCTGGGCGTCCTGCGGCGCGGGCGGGGCGTGGCGGATCGAGACGAGGTGGGTGACCCGCTCGCCGGGGGGCTCGTCGAGCAGGTCGAGCAGGGTCGACCACGAGTCGACGCCCCGGGTGAAGAACAGGGCCACGCCCTCGCCGTCGTCCGGCGTCTCGTAGACGTCGTCGACGTGGAAGGCCAGCGGCGGCAGGTCCCACCAGTCGGCCAGGGTGGCCAGGACCTCGGGGGCGCCGGCGGCCATCTGCGCGTCGACCGGGCCCTCGACGTGGAGGTCCTCGCCCCGGACGGCGGCGAGCATCGTCAGCGTGGCCACGCCCGGTGTCGCCGTCGGGTCGAGCAGGTCGGCGTGGGCCAGCGGGACCCGGACCTCCAGGGGCGGCAGCTCGGCGCCGTCGGCCGCCTCCAGGTCGGTCCGGACCACGAGGTGGCCGGCCTCGACACGGGTGACCGGGGGGCGGGCGCGCATCGGCGCCAACCTAGTGGTGGGCCCGCTCGGCATCGGTAGCGTCGCCGGGGTGGGAGCCGACGATCACGACCGGGCCGCGGTGGCCGCCCTGCTGGGGCGGTCGCCCGACGGCGACTTCGACGTGGTCGTGCGGCACGCCGACGGCAGCCCGCTGGTGATCCGCAACGCGCCGGTCCTGCCCAGCGGCCGGCCCATGCCCACCCGGCACTGGCTGGTCGGCGAGCCCGAGCGGACGTGGGTGGGGCGGCTGGAGTCCGAGGGCGGGGTCGACCGGGCCGAGGCCGAGGTCGACCCGGATGCCCTGGCCGCGGCCCACGCCCGGGCCGCCGCCGAGCGGGACGCGGCGGTGCCCGAGGGCTGGACGGGCCACCGCCCGAGCGGTGGCGTGGCCGGGACCCGCACCGGCGTGAAGTGCCTCCACGCCCACTACGCCGAGTGGCTGGCCGGGGTCGACGACCCGGTCGGCGCCTGGGTCGCCGAGCACCTGCCCGAGGTCGGCGGTCGCGCTCCCTAGCCCCCGGCCAGGTCGTGCTCGGCCGAGCCGGCGAGGAGGTGGTCGAGGACGGGGGCGAGGCGGGTCACGACCGCGTCGGGGCGGAGGTCGAGGTCCGGGACCTCGTCGTCGGCCACCACCAGGGCGGCCAGGACGGGG
>JBQGCF010000033.1:0-18233 GCA_052038315.1 Iamia sp. | reverse complement strand
GGCCGCCAGGTCGGACGCCCCGCCGGCGGCGGCCTTGGCCTTGAGCCCGCTGACCTCGTCGCGCAGGGCCTTGACCTCGCCCAGCCGCTTCTCGATGCCCTCGACCAGCTCGCCGACGGGGACGCCGACCAGCTCGGCGGCCCGGGCCAGCACGGCCTCCTCCTCGCGGATCCGCTCGATGGGACCGGTGCCGGTGATGGCCTCGATGCGGCGCAGGTTCGACCCGATCGAGCCCTCGCTCACGATCTTCATCGGCCCGATGTCGCCGGTGGCGGTGACGTGGGTGCCACCGCACAGCTCGGTCGAGTGGCGGCCGGCCTCGAGCACCCGGACCCGGTCGCCGTACTTCTCGCCGAAGAAGGCGATGGCCCCCTTGGCCAGGGCCTCGTCCTTGGTGGTCTCGTAGTGCCGCACCGGATCGTTGACCAGGATCGCCTCGTTGACCAGGTCCTCGATCTCGACGATCTGCTGGTCGGTGACCGGCTCGTAGTGGCTGAAGTCGAACCGCAGCCGGTCGGGCGCGACCAGCGAGCCCTGCTGCTTCACGTGGGGGCCGAGCACCTCGTGGAGGGCCCAGTGGAGCAGGTGGGTGCCGGTGTGGTTGCGCTTGATGGCGGCCCGGCGCTCGCCGTCGATGGTGGCGGACACCGAGTCGCCCTCGACCAGCTCGCCGGAGGTGATGCGGACGCGGTGGCGGTGCAGCCCGGGCACGGCGTAGGTGGTGTCGAGCACCTGGCCCTCGCCGGACGGGCGGACGAGCGTCCCCGTGTCGCCGACCTGGCCGCCCGACTCGGCGTAGAAGGGGCTCTTGTCGAGGAAGACGTCGACCACGTCGGGCTGGTCGGTGGCGACGACGGCCAGCACGGTGGCCAGCGTCGACTCCTCCTCGCGCCCGGTGAACACGGTCGGGCCGTGCTCGGCGAGCAGCCGCTGGTAGGTCGCCTGGGCGTCGCCCAGCTCGACGCCCTTGTTCTTGCGCCCGCCCTCCTTCGACTGGCGCTTCTGCTCGGCCATGTCGGCATCGAACGCGGCCCGGTCGACGCCGTGGCCGCGGTCCTCGGCGATCTCGGCGGTGACCTCGTAGGGGAAGCCGTAGGTGTCGTGGAGGGTGAAGGCCAGGTTCCCCGACAGGGTGGCGCCCTCGTCGAGCCCGGCCATCTCGTCCTCGAGCATCCGGAGCCCGATGCGGAGGGTGCGGCGGAACTGCGCCTCCTCGCGGTCGAGCACGCCCCAGATCAGGTCGAGGTTGCTGCGGACCTCGGGGTACGCGTCGCCCATGACCTCGGCGACCTGCTCGGCCAGCGGCGCCGCGATCGGCTTCTCCACGCCCAGCAGGTAGGCGAAGCGGACCGCCCGGCGGATGATGCGGCGCAGGACGTAGCCCCGCTCCTCGTTGGACGGGATCACCCCGTCGGCGATGAGGAACGTCATGGTCCGGCTGTGATCGGCCAGCAGGCGGAGGGCCACGTCGGACTCCTCGCCGGCGCCGAGGCGCACCCCGGTGAGCGACTGGGCGGCGTCGACCATGCGGCTGACCGAGTCGGCCGAGAACAGCGAGTGGTTGCCCTTGAGCACGCCGAGCATGCGCTCGAAGCCGGCCCCGGTGTCGATGTTCTTCGACGGGAGGTCGCTGAGCGTGCGGTCGGCACCCCGGTAGTACTGCGGGAACACCAGGTTCCAGAACTCGACGAAGCGGTGCTCGGACTCGGGGTTGGCCGGGCCGCCGTCGGGCCCCAGCTCCCGGCCGAAGTCGAAGAACAGCTCCGAGGACGGGCCGCAGGGGCCGGTCTCGCCCATCTCCCAGAAGTTGTCGGCGTCGAGCCGCTGGATCCGCTCGGCCGGGAAGCCCACGCCGTCGGCCCACAGCTCGTGGGCCTCGTCGTCGCTGACGTGGACGGTGACCCAGATCCGGTCGCCGTCGATGCCGAGCACCTCGGTGACCAGCTCCCAGGCCCAGGCGATGGCCTCGGGCTTGAAGTAGTCGCCGAAGCTGAAGTTGCCCAGCATCTCGAAGAACGAGAGGTGCCGGGGCGAGCGCCCGATGGCGTCGAGGTCGTTGTGCTTGCCGCCGGCCCTCACGCACTTCTGGATCGACGCCGCCCGGGGCGGGTCGTAGGGCACCGGCTCCTCGCCCAGGAAGTAGGGGACGAACGGCATCATCCCCGAGTTGGTGAACATCGGGGCCGACGGGTGGTGCGGGATCAGCCCGCCCGAGGGCACGACGGCGTGCCCCTTGTCGGTCCAGAACCGGTTCCAGGTCCGGCGCAGCTCGTCGGCGTCCATAGGTCTGCGCAGCCTACCGACGGACCCCTCGCCGCCCGGCGTTCATAGCGTGACGGTGCAGGGGTCGAGGCCCTGGAGGCGCAAGACGCGGGCGACGCTGCGGTCGATCTGCGCTGCGTCGAGGGTGCCCTCGGCCACCGCCGCCTCCATCCGGTCGAGCAGGGCGGGGACGTCGGCGCCGGCCAGGAGGACGACGTCGACGCCGGCGGCGAGGGCCCGCACCGCGGCCTCGTCGGGGCCGAGCCGGCCGGTGATCGAGGCCATCTCGGCCAGGTCGTCGGTCATCACGACGCCGTCGAAGCCGTGGCCGTCCCGCAGGAGGGCGACGGCGGCCGGGCTGAGCGACGCCGGGGTGTCCGGCTCGGTCAGCCCGGGCACGTCGAGGTGGCCGAGCATCACGGCCGTGGTGTCGCCCAGCTCGGGGAGCATCCGCTCGTAGGGCACGAGGTCCCTCTGCTCTAGGTCGGTCAGCGGCGGCGTCGACGCTGCGCCCTCGTGGGTGTCGCCCGACGCCCGGCCGTGGCCGGGGAAGTGCTTGAGCACCGGGACGATCCCGGCGGCGAGCAGGCCGTCGGCGTAGGCCCGGGCGTAGGTCGCCACCACCTCGGGGTCGGCCGACCAGGAGCGGTCGCCGATGACGGTGCCGTCGGGCTGGTCGGACACGTCGACGACGGGCGCCAGGTCGACGGTGACGCCGTGGGCCGCCATCACCCGGCCCCGCCGCTCGGCCAGGGCCCCGACCTCCTCGGCGCTCATGGTGGCGGCCATCTCCCGGGCCGACGGGACGTCGCCGTCGAGCCCCTCGATCCGCTGGACCCGGCCGCCCTCCTCGTCGACGGCGACGAGCAGCCCGGTCGGCGAGGCGGCCCGCAGGCCCTGGAGGGCGCCGCTGGTGAGGAGGGCCGTGTCGTTGCCGCCGACGAAGACCCCGCCGACGTGGTGGTCCTGCACGACGGCGGTGGCCTCGGCCGGGCCGGACGGGTCGACGCCGACCACGACGAGCAGGGCCAGCCGCCGCCGCAGCGGCCACGTCGCCACCCGCTCGGGGCACGCCGGGTCCGTCGTCGTCGTGGTCGCCACCGTCGTCGTGGTCGTGCTGCCCTCCCCCGCCGTGCTCCCCGACGACGTGCTGGCGGTCGTGGTGCTCGAGGTGTCGGTGGTCGCAGCCGGTCCTGACGAGGCCCCTTCCCGATCGTCGTCGCCATCGGAGCGGACCGCGACCACGACGATCCCGGCCACGAAGAGCGCGAACACGACGAGCAGCAGGCGGCTGCGCCCGGGCAGCTGCCATCGATCGCGACCGGCCGACGACGTCATCCGACGAACGAGTCTGGCGTCTCGGTGTCGTCCGAGTACCGATAGGCCGCGCAGTTGAGCTCGGTCGTGTCGGTGATCGGAACGCCAGCAATGGTGTTCAAACCCTCCGGCCCGCACCAGTCGAAGAAGACGGCCTCGGGGGTGCTCCGCGGCTCGGCGATGGCGACGATCCACAGGGCGAGGCATCCGGCCGACTGGCTGCTGCCGCAGATCGACGGGAAGTCGCTACCTCGGAGGAGCACGACGCGGTCGCCGTACCGGGCTTCCCACGCTCGCAGCTTGTCCAGGAACACGCGGGCGGTGTGGACCATCTCTTGGCCGGTGAAGACGTCACGGGTCGCCTCGGCATCGAGGCGCTTGGCGCTGACCTGGGGCACCCACTGGTTGCGCAGCCCCTCGCGAGCGCCGGCGTCGGCGGCGTGGATGGCCTCCATGGCGGCGAGGGCGATCCCATCGGCCGTCGGATCGAACGGCGGCGGCACCGTCGGCGCAGCGGCACCAGCCGCCACCGCGGGGGCCGTGTCGAGCGATGCCGGCCCCTTGCTGGTCACCCCGCCCGTCGATGCGCCACCCGGGCTCTGCTCGCAGCGGACCACGTAGCGCAGGTCGAGGCCGTCGGTGCCGGCGGTGGCCTCGCTGGGCGCCAGGTAGACCTGCGCACGCAGCTGGTGATCGATCGTGGCGGCGGCATCGAACAGGAGCTCCAGCTCGCCCGACGTCCCCCCGGCCGGGAGCGCGATCGGGTCGCCCGACAGGTCGAAGGTACCCGTGACCAGGGGCGCAACCCCGACGAAGAGGCCGAAGCGGGCGGCCGCGTCATCCACGACCTGATCGGCCTCGCACTGCGAGGTGATCGTGACGACCACGTGGATGCCGGCGTCGTCCTGCCAGAAGCGGACGAGGTCGGGCGTGGCGGCGTCGGTCGGGCAGGTGACCTCGGGGGCCTCGTCGACCGCCGCCTGGTCCTCGGACGGCTCGGCTGCACCGTCGGTGGTGGCGGTGGCCTGGGGCTCGTCGACGCCATCGGTCTCCTCGTCCCCGCTCGTGGACCGCCTCGGCTCCTGCGACCCCCGGCTCGCCACGACGACCCCGCCCACGGCGAGGGCCAGGACGACCGTCACCAGGACGACGGCCGGTACGACACGACGCCGCCGGGCAGAGGCCGCCACCGGCTCCGGCCCGGTCTCGGGAGCGGCCGGGATCTGGTCCGGGTGCGGCGGCCCGCTCGGGGGAGGCGGAGCCGCTCGGGTCGCCCCGTCGGGGACGGTGAACGGGACCGCGGGGACGGTCGGGGCGCTCGGGGCACCGTCGGACGGGGCCATGCGTGCGAGGGGCTCGCCGCACCCGGGACAGGCCTGGCCCTGCTCGTCCTCGATGACCGTCCCGCAGACCCCACAGGTCAGCACGTCAGCGCCCGTCGTATCCCGGCGGGGGCTTGAACCCCGGGGCGGGCTCGCCACCAGCGGGAGGGTCGACGGGTGGGGGCGGGTACCCCGGCGCCGACGGGTAGCCGGACGGAGGGCCGTACCCCGGGGCGGGGGCCGCCGGGCCGGGGGGCGCGGTCGCCGTGGGCACCGTGGTGAGCGTCGGGTTCAGGCCGAGCAGCTCGAGCGCGGTGCCGATGAGGGCTGCGGTCACGGCCAGGGCGGCCAGCCAGATGCCGGGCCCGAAGCCGAGCTCGCCACGGGCCTGGACGATCAGCGCGTTGAGGACCACCACGGTCGCCACCAGGGCGATCGCAGCCCCGATCTGCTCCCAGCTGAAGGTGAGGACCGCTCTGGGGACCGCGGGCAGGAAGACCCTGATGCACGCGACGCCCAGCAACAGGATCCCGCAGACCGGGACGAGCCAGGTGAGCCCGAGGATGCGGTTGAAGCCCGCCACGGCGAGGTCACCAGCGCTGTACCAGGTCAGGAGACCGGAGATGAGGGCGAGCAGACCCCCGCCCATGGTGAGGAACCCGCCCAGCGTGGGCACGGCCATCGTCGTCTGGGATGGTGGCGGCGGAGCCGTGCTGTAGGAGCCGGAGGGCGGGCCGGTCGGTGGGTAGCTCATGGTCTCTCCTTGGGTCGGGTCACGAGGGCGGCGGATGGTGGAGCGGACGGGCGGCCGCGTCGGTCGGGGCGCGGCGAACGGCCGGTCGGCACGGTCGCCTCAGACGCTGCCGGCGATGGCGTCGACGATCTGGCCGAACTCGAGCTCGCTGAGGCCGGCGCCGGCGACGGACGGGTAGTGCAGGACGTTGTCCCACCCGGCCGAGATCGTGCTCCAGGGGTACATGTCGGGGGCGTAGAGGAGGAGGCGCTTGGCCGAGAACTCCATGGCGGCCTGTCGCGGGTCGTCCCACGCATCGGTCAGGGCGTCGAGCGACCGCGGGATGTAGGGCGGGTAGCCGGGGATGTTCTGGCCCTGGGCCGCCTCGAGGGGGTGGGCCGACGCATCGGTGAACAGCACGACGACGTGGCGGCGGCGGTCCATCCCCCGTTGCCACTCGGACTGCATGGCCACGGCCAGCCCCTCCAGCCCCGACTCGGGCTCGTCCCACCCGCCCGACGGGTGCAGGCCACGGACGAAGGCGTCGAAGAGGTGGCCCTCGGCCGGCAGCGAGAAGAAGGGCGTCTGGGTGAGGGCGTCGCGCGCGTCGGCGTAGTAGTCCCGGTACGCGACGACCCGGAGCCTCAGCTGGCTCACCTGCTTGCCCTTGGCGGCCATCGTCGCCATCAACCGGTCGTGGAAGGTGAGGGCGCCGGCCTTCACCTGGTCGAGCACCGGCCCCATGCTCCCCGTGATGTCGATCACGAAGACGATGTCGACCGCGTACCCGAGTCGCACCGGGGCGCCGGCCGGGCCATGGCTCGGAGGCCACGGCGGTGGCGGTGGCGGATGGGACATGCTCATGGGGTCACTCCTGGTTCGCGGCCCGGCGACGGCCGATCGTGCTGCGGAGGGCGGACGACGGGCCGACCGGGACGGGCTGGGTCGGGGCCGGCGTCGGCTCGACCGGCACCGGCGGCTGCGAGCCCGGCACCTCGATCGGCGGCGCCGAGAGGGCCTCGGGCGGCAGGTCGACCAGGTGGGCGATGACGTCGTCGACCGTCGGACGCGCCGCCGGGTCCCGGGCCAGGAGGCGACCGAGCAGGTCGACGAACGCTGGCGGCACCGGTCCCAAGCCCAGCGTGGCCCCTTCGAGGACCACCTCGCACGGGTAGGTGGCCGCCGTCCGGTCGAACGATGGCGCCCGGGCCGCCAGCAGCACGTGGACGAGCAGGCCGATGGCGTACATGTCGGCGGGCAGTCCCAGCGCGGTCCCCGGAGCGAGTCCCTTGATGTAGGCGAGCTGCTCGGGGGCGTAGAAGGCGGGATCGCCCACCATCTCGTCGGGCGGAGGCGGCTCGCCGGCCAGGTAGGCCTCGTCGAAGTCGATGAGCTTGGCGACGTAGACCGCACCCCGCAGCTCGGTCATGACGTTGTCCGGCTTGAGGTCACCGTGGACGATGCCCTGGCGGTGGAGCACGCGGAGGTTGACGCACAGGGTCCGCAGCAGCACGAGGATCTGCTGGTCGGTGAGCTCGGCGCGCGGCGGCAGCGCGGTGGGGCGCACCCGGTCCATCACCTTCACGTAGGTCGAGCCGACGCGGAAGAAGTCCCGTGGGATCACCAGGTTGGACCCACCGTCGGTGTCACCGGCGAGGCGCTCGGCGATCTCGAGGTGACGCTGCTCGAAGCGTTCGCAAGCCACCCGCTTGGCCGCCTTCACCTCCTCGCTCCCCGGCAGCTCGGGCAGCGGGTACCGGGGGGCGAGGAACATCTTGACGAAGTACTCGCGCCCGTCGCGCTCGGCGAACGACCACCGGCTCATGCCGCCGCCGGCGTTGGTCGGCGGCGTCAGGATCCGGTATCCGTTGAGCACGTCCCCGACGTTCACCTCTCGACCTCCTCGGGCATCTCCATCTCGTACGACTCGCGGTAGATCGCCCACGACCGCTCCCGGGCCTGCTCCCGGGCCTGGTGTGTCGTCGCGGTCGTGAACGGCTGGCCGTGCACCCGTCGGAGACCGTCGAGCCGGGGCCCCACCGCCCGGCGGAGCGCGCCGAAGTCCCGCAGTCCCGGGCAGGTGATGGCGAGCGAGGCATCATCGGCGGCGACGGCATCGAGCCGGTCGACCAGCGCCTCCATCCACGCACGGGGAGACGTCGCCGCCACCATCGTCTCGAGCAGGAGCAGCTCGAAGTGAGCGGGTGTGGCGACGTACCCGAAGCACCCATCGGTCGCGGTCAGGACGACGGCGGGAACCGGGACCTGGCGTCTCAGGTGGTTCACCGCGAAGGGCCGGTCGGCACTGATCAGGTTGGACATCGGCTGGTCGTCGCGGATCAGGGCGAGGGCATCGCTCTCGCGCGTGTCGTCCCGGGTGAGCACCTGGAGGCCGCGGTCCGGGCTCAGGAGGTAGCCGCGGGAGTCACCGGCCCAGAGGACGTCCAACACGGCGCCGGTCCCCGAGGGGGCGACGGTCACCATGGCCATGGTCGTGGGGAGGACCCGGTGCAGCGACCCTCGGACCACCGGGCGCTCGCCGGCGAAGGCTGCGTCCTCGTGGTGGAACCAGCTGCGCAGGCGGTCAGCGAGGGAACCGTCGCCCGGGTGGTCCAGCAGGGTGGCCGTGACCCAGTCCGTTGCGACCTCTCGGGCGAGCCGGCTGGCGACCCAGGCTCCGGTCCGCTCGGTGCCGTCGACCTCCCGGCGAGCCACGGCGGACCCCGATCCGCCGGTGCCGTCGAACACGCCGACCGCGACCGCTCCCGAGGAGTGGACGTGCACGAGCGGTGGTGCGTCCTCGCCCTGGCCGTCGACCTTCTCGACCCAGCATGCCAGGTGCATCCCTCGCGCCGTCTCGATGACCCACCATCGGCGCCGGCCGGTGCCCTCGGGAGCGGCCCCCACGCCTCCCGTGGCCAACGCCACCGGTGGCCCGGGGGCTGCGGCGGTCGTCCACGAGTCGTCGGCGACCGTCGGCGGTGGCAGGGAGGACGGCGCCGCCGCGGCCTCGCGGGCGCCCGGCGGCACGGGCCCGGGGCCGGAGCCGGAGCCGGGGCTCGGCCAGGTGGCCTCGGCGGGGACGACCGACCGACGGTTCAACAGCAGCCCGGCGGCGACCAGGGCACCGAGGAGCAGTGCGCCGATGAGCAGCGGGACCACGGTCCCGCCACCCCCCGTCCCCGTGTCGACGGGCTGGGACCCGGCCCGCTCCTCGTCATCGTCATCGTCGTCGTCCCGGTCGCGGTCTCGATCGGTGGGAGGCGCGTCGCCGGGATCGGCGTCGGGGCCGCCGCTGCCGGCATCGGCGGCCAGCACGGCCCGGGCGCTCACCAGGGCGCCGTCTGCGAGCAGGACCTGCACGTCGATCGTGCCGTCCTCGATGCCGGTCCCCTCGATGACCATCGGCAGGACCAGGCCGGCGCACGGCAGCTCCACGGAGGTCGACCCCGGGCTCGCCGGCATCGTGAGCACCGCGGACTGGATCCGCGCCTCCAGGACGGCCGGCCGTCCCGGGAGGTCGACGACCCATCGCCCGGTCGTGGCCTGCACGTCGGCTGCGACCTGGGCCGGGAAGCCGGGTGGCGGCACCTGGCCGAGGAGCAGGCGCTGGCCCGCCGCGGCCAGGGCCTCCAGGCCGGTGGAGGCCTTGTCGAGGTCGGGCTCGGAGACTGGTTGGGGGACGACGACGATCCCGACGGGCGTCGATCGGCGCAGGCGCTCGGTGGCCTCGGCATCACCCACGACGAGCACGACGATGCCGTCCCGGCCCGCCTCTTCGACGAGAGCCTCGGCCACCTCGTCCTCGGCCACCTCCGTCCAGCCCTCGGTCGACCCGGGTGGCCCGCCGGCCGGACCATCGGGCTCGGGCTCGGTCGCGCCCTCCACCACGAGCCGCGTCCGCACCGAGAGCTGGGGACGGTCCTCGAGACCGTCCTCCAGCCGATCGAGGTCGATGCCAGCCGAAGGGTGGTGGACGACGGCGACGGGGATCGGCGGGCCGAGGCTCGGGTCGGTCGAACAGACCGGGCCCCGTCCCGGGTCCGGGTCCGGGTCCGGGCCTTGGGCGCCGGCCGGGACACCGAGCGTGAGCGCGCCGACGACGGCCGCCACGGCGGCCCTCCGGCCGGCGCTGCGCCAGGATCCACCGGTCACTCGGCGTACACCTCGATCGAGTAGCCGACCGGCGACGAGTACGCGCTGTAGACGTAGAGCTCGAGCTCCCCGTCGAACGGTCCGTACACCGTGAACTCCTCGACCGCTCCCACGCTGGTCTCGGTCCCCTGGTCCCAACCCACGTCGATGTCCGACTCGCCGTCGTCGGCCGTGACCACGACGGTCGCCGTCACCCCTTCGGCCACGGACAGCTGGTGGTAGGCGTTCTCGTCCTCGTACATCGAGCCGGTGGTGAAGGTGTCCCCGTCCACGGTGGCATCGCCTCCCTCCTCGAAGGACACCGTGAAGGGGACGTCCGGATCGTCGTCGGCGCTGGTGATGGTCAGGACGTAGTCGGAGCCCGACTGGAACGAGCAGCTGCCCGACTCGCCCGGGTAGACCTCGCAGTACTCGTCGCCACCCGAGATCGAGGCCTGGACGGCGTCGGACACCGTCATCGTCATGGCCACGTCGTCGGGCGGGGAGAAGCGGTACTGACGGACCGGCGTGGTCAGGTCGAGCCGACCCGACAGGCCCGCGGCGAAGGCATCACCGGGCAGGTCCTCCACGCTGACCCGGCCCAGGGCGATCTCGACAGGGGCCCCGACAGCGCCCTCCAGGACGACGCGGTACTCCTCGCCGGCCACGACCTCCTGGCCCCAGCCCTCGGCGCTGTCGACCCACTCCCCCGCGGCGTCGATCAGCGAGACCTCGACCCAGTCGTCACCGGACTGGCTGTCGACGATGACCGAGGCGTCCTCGTCGGGGGTGAAGGAGTACGTCGAGGCCCCGGCCGGCCCCACCTCCACGTCGACGCTCTCGCCCAGTGCGATCTCACCGCTCGGCTCGATCCGGTCCGGCCGTCCGATCAGGTTGAGGAAGAGGTCGGGCGTGATCTGCGGTACCAGCTCGCGCGCCATCTCGACGACCGTGGCGGTCGGGCTCACCACCCAGCCGCTCCGCTCCTCCATCACGACGACGTAGGGATCACCGAGGTCGAAGACCTGGCCGAAGAGGGCGTCGTCGTCGAACAAGCAGCCCTCGGACCCATCGCCGTCGTACTCGGAGACCTCCATGCACCAGCCGTCGAGCTCCCAGTCGGCTCCCTGCTCGCCATCGATGTCGGTCCACTGCACCGAACCCTCGGCGCCAGCGATGACCACCTTGCGGGTGGAGGACGATCCCTCCACCTCGAGGGAGACGTCGTCCACCTCGAGCTCGAGGTCGGTGATGTCGAGGTCCACCTCGTCGGAGTCGCCCTCGATCACCTCCTCGATGGCCCGCTCGTAGGCGCCGAGCACGCTCCACTCGCCCTCGGGCAGCCGGTCCCGCACCCCTTCGACGTCGAGGCTGCCTCCCGCCTCGACCAGCTCGCGCGCCGCGTCCTCCGGCGTCTCGGCCGCGTCACCCAGCTCGACGTCGTCGTCGAAGTCCCCCTCTGGGAGACCCCAGATCTCGGCGGCGTAGGACGCCGCCGTGTAGGTGAGGCTGACGTACCAACCCCCACCCTGCCGCACCGTCATCAGGTAGAAATCCTCGATCTCGTCGTCCTCGAAGTCGTCGACCCCGACCGAGCCCGACTCGTCGAGGTCCTCGGGCAGGAGCGACCGGGTCCGGTCCGAGAGGCCCTCCCGCTCCACCTCGTATCCGATCGCACCGTCCCGGACGGTCACCCGGGCCACGTCGTCCCCGAGCTCGTCGACCTCGAGCTCCAGGTCGGCGATGCTCACGTCGATCCCGCTGAAGGTGCGTTGCGGACCGGCCAGCCCACCCTCCTCGGCCTGCTGCTCGACCTCGTCGAGGAGCAAGCTGAGCGACCGGACCTCGTCGGGCGCCAGCGCGGACGCCAACGCCGCCGGGTCCTCCGATCCGATGGCGTCGGCCAGCGCCTGCACGGCGTCCTCGGGGCTCGATGCCCCGCCCCCGCCGCCGGTGACGGCCCTGAGCACGAACGCGCTCGTCGCCAGGAGGGCCAGGACGCCGATGACGGCGATCACCAACCGCCGGCGCCCACGGCGACGTGGCGACGGCGGCACCTCCTGGCCGGGAGCGGGCCAGCCACCGGAGGTCGGAGGAGGGGGCGGACCGCCCTGACCGGGTGCCGGCCAGCTCCCCGAGGGCGGAGGCGGACCGCCCTGACCGGGCGCTGGCCCCGATGGCCACGACGCCGGAGGCGACACCGGCGAAGGTGCGCGACCGAGGTCGCCGAGCGGCACGGCGCGGGTCGGCGCATCGTCAGGGGTGGGCGGGTGCTCGTCCATCGTTCCTCCGTGGTCCGGGCGGCGAAGCGTGAGGTGGTCGGTGCGGGACGGATCGGCTCGATCAGGCGAAGGCGAGGAGCTCGTCCTGGGCGAGGACGAACACCCGGTCACCGCCCACGGTGATGTCGGTCCCGTCGTCGACCGACAGGGACCACTGCTCGTCCAACCCGTCCAGGTCGTGGGCCTCGATCCCGTCGTCGTCGAGGACGAGGACCGACCGAGAGGTCATGTCGAACCGGGACTCCTCGTCGATCCTCAGCCGTCCGCCCGACTCACCGTCCGTCGTGGACAGGACTTCGAGCTCGTCCTCCCCGACGACGAGGAGTCGATCGCCACCGATCGGGAGGAGGTCGTAGGCGAAGTCGGGCCCACCCTCGGACCAGACCTCCTCGAGGTCCCCACCCGAGACCTGGTGGCGCACCACCTGGTCGCCGGTGGCGACGAAGACGTCCTCCCCCACGACGGCGACCCCGATGCCGCTCTCGGGGTCGTCCTGCTCGACATCGCCGATCTCGTCGCCGTCCTCCATCGCGAGGACGACCGCCCCCGCGTCCGACTCCACGACGACGGCCCCGTCCCCGCAGCTCGCGCTCCACGACTCGTCCACGGACTCGGACCAGACCTCGTCACCGGACGACAGGTCGATCCGGCTCACGTCGCCCCCGTCCACCGTCACCGCCGCGTCGTCGGTGCAGACGGCGACGCGACCGTCGACCTCCCAGCGCTCGTCACCGTCGTCGAGGTCGACCAACCGGGTCGTGGCGTCACCGGAGTCGGCATCGAACTCCACGAGCAGAGCGGCCCCGTCGAGGTGGCCCACCGGGCTCCCGTCCGCGCTCCAGAGCTCGTCACCGTCGTCGGGCGACAGCGCGACCGTCTCCTCGGAGGTGGACACCAGGAAGACGCCGTCGATGCTCACCCCGTCATAGGCCTCCTCGAACCGGACCGGATCCTCCCAGGCCTCGTCACCGGACCCGGCGTCGTAGGCCATGACCTCGTCATCCTCGGTCTCACCGGTGTCGAAGTCCTCTGCACCGGACTCGATCACGTACACGCGGTCCTCGTCGGCCGCGAGGGCGCAGCCCCAGTCGGTGCAATCGACATCGATGCTGAAGCGCTCCTCCTCGTCCGGCTCGCCGGCAGGGCCCGGCTGGACCGGGACCCCGTTGCGCAGGACCAGGTCGACGTCGTCGTCCCCGCTCAGGATGGGTCGAAGGGCGACGGCGGCAGCGACCAGGACCGCGACCAGCACGGCGGCACCGAGGACGAGCAGCAGCCCCCGACCGAGGGGGGCCCGCCGACCGGGGCCAGGTGCCGTTCCCGGGGCCGGCGGCCCAGGTGGCGAGCCACCAGCGCCCCACTCCGTCGGCGGGGAGGCGACGACGCCGCCCCACGTCGTCGGGCCATGGGCGCTCACGCCGCCACCATCGGGCTGCGGGCCGACGGGGCCCGGTGGCGGTCCCTCCTGGCCCGGAGCCGGAGGCCCGGTCGGACCGGGCCGGCCGCCCACGGTCGACCGGAGGCCGCTCGGTTCCCCACCGTCCTGGCCCCGCGCTGCGGGACCCTGCCAGTCGCTCACGTGTTCCCTCCCCAGGTGACCGGTGGCCCTCCGCCACCGGACGGATCGAGCGTAGCGTCGGTCAGCCGCTGCCGCGAACGCCGACCTCTCCTCCGCCGTCGGCGGACGCTCAGGCCCACCCAGCTCGACATCGCTCCGATGCCGGAGGCGGCGGTGAGCGCCAGGGCCAACCACCACCCCCAGGGGATCGGTCGTCGCACCACCAGCGACCGGCGCACGACCTTCGGCTCGCCGGCGGCGTCGTAGCCCTCGGCCACGAGGTGGTGGGACCCGATCGGGAGGTCGGGACGGAGCCAGATCGCTGCGGTGATCGTCCCGGATCCATCTGCCACAGCAAGGCTCGTCGCCTCCGGGTTGGACGCCACGCTGATGGCCACCGTGGACCCGGGGGCGAAGCCCTCGGCCTCCGCCCAGAAGCTGCTCCCCAGGCTCGCCGTCGCCGCACCACCTTCGGCGAGGTCGACGGTCCGGCCCGGTTCTGGACGTCGAGAGGCCAACGTCGGCGGGTCGGAGGCGATGTCGGGTGAGCCGTGGGCCGACAGCCACGCGCTGAAGCTGCGACCCATGGCCGCGTACCCCAGGTGGTTCGGGTGGAACGAGTGCTTGACCGACTGGGCGACGACGTCCGGGATCGAGCCGGACAGGTTCGACTCCTCCGCCAGGGTCACGTAGTTCATCCACTCGTCGTCGCTGCAGACCGTGTGGTCCGGCTGCAGGGCAGATGCCGTGCTGTCGACGAAGGCGATCGGCCACCCGCCCCTCCTGAGCGCGTCGACCTGGCCGGCGATGGTGCGGTTGAGCAGCTCGACGACCTGGTTGAGGAAGTAGCGCTCGGCACGGGTGAAGGACGCGCTCACCAACGCTCGACAGGAGCTCCAGAAGCCCGGGAACGGCTGGGGGTAGGCGAGCACGAAGAGCGGCGTCAGCCGACCGGCGCGCTCCCACGCCGCCGACATCGTCTCGCGGTAGGTGCGGATCAGCTTGCTCGGGAGCGAGGCGAGCTGCGGCGCGACGAAGGCGGTCGCGGCGCCGACGCAGTTGTCCACCAGCAGGCACAAGGTGCCCAGCCCGGCGAAGCCGATGTCGTTGCCGCCGATGGTGAGGGCGACGGCGGTCGGTGCCCGGCGCAGGTCCTCCAGCTGCTCGAGCTGGCTGGGTTGGGCCTCCCCCGATGGTCGGTGGTGGGTCGTGGAGGGAGACCAGAAGTCCTCGGTCTTGGCGCCCGAGCACGCGATCAGCCCCAAGGTCATGTCCCGACCGACGGCCACGTGGGCGCCCCAGCTGTGCCGCGGTGCTCGATGGCACCGGTTGCGGTTGGCCCCACCCCGGTCCGACTCCGTCGTGTAGACGCGGCCGACGGGATCGAGCCCCACCTCGTCCGCCGGACCTCGGCCCGCGGCATCGGGGTGGGGCGGGTCGGCGTCGCGATCGTCCGGATCGGCCCCCAGGTCGAAGCCCTCGGCAGCACCCTCACCCGAGGAGTACGAGTCACCCATCACCACGAGGGTGCCGCCCGCCCCGAAGCCGTTGACGTCCGTCGGGTCGTCCTCCCAGACGAACCGGATCTCCCCCTTGTGCTCGGGGGTCGTGAAACCTCGGGTGTGGGCGCGGGCCGTGTACTTGATCGTCTGGTCCACGAAGTCGTCGGAGGGCCGGATCGACCAGGCCACCTCCGTCACGTCACCGGGAGCCAGGTTGCCCAGCCGATGGCGGGGTTGAGCCGACCCCGGTGAGAACCCGGCGTCGAAGGTGAGGGTCGCCTGGACGTTCGGGGCGGGGATGGCGCCCGTGTTCTCCACCGTCGCCCGGATGACGACCTCGTTGCTCGACCCCGGCTGGAGGGCCACCGTCCCGGGATGGCCGAGGACCTCGAGCTCCAGCGCGGGCACCGAGTAGGTGGTGATGGCATCGGCCAGCTCCTCCCCGTCGCCGGCATCGATGTACTGGCCTGCCGTGGCGTCGGCGATGCACTGGAGCTCCTGACGCCCCAGCTCGCCGATCTGGAAGCCGACCGTGTTGATGGTGACGTCGATCCCCTGCGCCCCGAGCTGCCGGGCGACCTCGCACGGCGGGTCCGACACCCCCTCGCAGTTGCTCTCCCCATCCGACACCAGGACGATCGCGTAGGGCCCGCTCCCGGACGCGAGGAGCTGATCCCCGGCCCGCTGCAGCGCGGCGCCGGTGGGGGTGTCACCCTCGGGGGTCAACGTCCGGATCCGGGCCGACATCGAGGTGCGATCGACGTTCCCGATGGGGATCACCGACCGGCCCGCGCCGCACCCACCGTCATCGGGGTAGGCGCTCAGGCCGACCCGCGCGTCCGCCGGCAGGGTCTCGACGAAGTCGATCACCGCGTCCTTGGCACCACCGATCCGACTTCCCCCCGAGGGGTCGGCCTCGGACATCGAGGAGGAGACGTCCATCAGGATGAGCAGTGCCGGTTGGCGTGCCCCGGGCGATCCACCCGGGGCCTGTTCGGCCGGTGCCTCTGCCGCAGCGATCGGATCCGGCGTGACGAGAGGCGGACCGACGGCCACAGCGGCGACGAGGGCTGCCGTCGCGACGCGGGCGCAGCAGCGAGCGATCGGACCGCCCACGTCAGGTGCCCAGCTCTGCGATGGCGTCGGGAGCGCCGAGGAGAGCTGCGTCGAGGAGCATGGCCTCGGGCGTGTCGTAGCCACCGTTGTCCGGGCTGATGTCCTGGACGAAGATCTCGAGGCGCAGCCCGCCGGCCACGTCGATGTCGATCGGCGTGGCGGCGCCGAAGGCCAGCTCGACGCTGAGCCGCTCGGCCCCGTCCACCACAAGCCGAAGCCGCACCTGGGCCCCCACGTCGCCGGCATCGCTGATGCCAGCGGTGGCACGGAAGCGGTCGGCTCGCCGGCCGAGGTCGTAGCCCGCTGCGGCCTCGTCGTCGTAGCCCTCCGAACAGCTGAGGGCGGCGTCGCTCGAGGTCCCGTTCACCGATCCGGTGCCCGTCGAGCAACCTCCGTCGACGGGCTCGAGCGAGGTCAGGAAGACGGAGCTCGGTGGCGCCGCCACCTCGAGGACGACCTCGGCGGCCAGCGCTGCGCCGGCCGCCGGCGTCACCGTGACGACCGACCCGTCGGCGACGCCGGCTGCGTAGACGTCCCGACGCACCACGACGGCCCCGAGCGCCTCGATCGCATCGGCCGCGTCGTCGACGGGGCTGCCCACGACCTCCGGCACGGTCGCCGGCGAGGAGAGGGTCAACGTGACCTGGTCCACCTCGGTCTGGCCGCGCACCGGATCCTGGACGACGACGTGACCGGCCTCGCCGACGAAGGGACGCTCGTCGAACGTGACCGTGGAGGGGTCGACGCCGCTGTCGGCCAGCGCCTCCAGCGCCTCCTCTCGTGTCAGACCGACCACGTCGGGCATGCGGACCGGGAGCTCCTCGGCCTGCTCGGCGTCGAGCGTGACCTCTTCGATCACCACGGTCGCCGCCGGTCTGGCCGGACGCACGCGATCGGCGGCGATGCGGTACCCGACGGTGCTGCTCCCCAGGACCAGGCACAAGATCGTCAGGACGATGGCGGCCGCAGGCAGCTTCCACCGCCGCTTCGGACGCTCGGTCGCCGTCGATTCCCGGGCCCGACGGCTCTGTCGGCGGCTGGCGGCGGGGGCCTCGGACGGGGACGGAGGGTGGACCGGCGGCAGCAGTCGGGTCGGTTCCCCCGGCTCGGGCGGACCTGGTGGGGCGGGAGGGATCGACGGGCCACCGTCACCACTCGGCCAGGGCGACACCGGTGGCGGCACCGGCGGTCGACCCGCTGACCCCAGACGACCCCGGATGCGCGACGGCGGCTGCTCCCCGCTCATGCAGCGACCCACCGAACGGTGGCGACCACGTGTCTGACCTCCCCCACCCCGCCGATGCGGGATGACCCCAAGCTGCGCTCGACGCGCCCCGTCTACCTAGCACGGCTGCGTGCCTCTGGCAATCGGCGGATGGTGCCTACCCGAGGAAGGCTTGCACGTCCTCGGCGGGGTAGACGGACTCGCAGGGGACGCCGTTGCCGTCGTCGTCCATCCGGGCCGGGCGGCCCTCGTGCTCCCAGTAGGCGTAGGCGGCGGCGTAGTCGAGCCCGTCCGCCTCCAGGTCCCGGCAGAGCAGGCCGGCCGGGATGCCCTCCTCCACGGTGCCCTGCGGGCCCCAGACCGCCTCGACCTGGGCGGCCGGGTAGACGGTCTCGCAGGGGATGCCGTCCCGGTCCTCGTCCATCTGCGGCGCCCGGCCCTGGGCGAACCAGTAGGACAGGGCGCCGTCGTAGCTGACCCCGTCGGCCAGCAGGTCCCGGCACAGCAGCCCGGCGGGCAGGTCGGCCGGGTCGGTGCCCGGGGGGACGGTGGTCTCCGACGACGGCGGGGCGGTGGTGTCGGCCGAGCTCGGGGGCGTCGAGGTCGTGGACGTCGACGTGGTCGTCGTCTCGGCCGCCGTGGTGGTGCTGTCGGAGGCGGTGACGTCGTCGCCGTCGTCGTCACCCCCGAAGCCCAGGGCCAGGGCCATGACCACGATCACCACGACCAGGACGATCACGCCCCCGACGGCGACGAAGGTGAGGGCGTTGGACGAGCCGCCG
>JBQGCF010000032.1:0-8179 GCA_052038315.1 Iamia sp. | reverse complement strand
GGGCGGGGCCGGCGCCGGCGGCGCCTCCTCGGGCTCCTGCTCCTCGGCCGCGGCCCAGGCCAGGGCGGCGCTGAGGTCGGCCTTGCCGGGGAGCTCCTCCCCCGCCGCCGGCGGGGCCACGTCGTCGGCGGCCGGCTCGGCGACCGGGGCCGGGGCCTCGGCGGCCGGCGCCGCCGGGAGCGACGCGGTCGCCGGGGTGCGGTCGATGGCCACCGGGGCGGTGCTGACACCGGTCTCGGTGGCGATCCGGAACGCCTCGGGGTGGTCGAGCAGCGACTGGAGCTCGCCGATGGCGGCCTGGACCACCTCGCGCTGCTCCTCGACGTGGCGCTCGAGCACGACGACGTCGTTGGACAGCGAGTCGCGCACCCGCTCGAGCTCGTCGATCTCCTTGATCAGGTCGGACCGGCCCTCGTCACGACGACGGGCCACCTCGGCCTCGACGTCGGCCCGGAGGGCCTCCGCCTGCTGCCGGGCCTCGGCCACCAGCGTCTCGCCCTCCTCGGTGGCCTTGCGGACCTCCTCGTCGGCGGCCCGCTGGGCCAGGATCAGCGCCCGGTGGATCTCCTCGGCCTGGGTATCGGGGCCCGGAGCCGCCGGCGCGGGGGCCGGGGCCGCCTTGGGCGCCGCCGCAGCCGCCTTGCGGGCCGCGCTGGCGGTGTCCTCGGCCTCGGCCAGCTTCCGCTTGAGCTCCCCCACCCCGAGTGCGATCTGGTCGAGGAAGGCGTTCACCTCGTCGGGGTCGTAGCCCCGCTTGACGATGCGGAACTCCTTGGTGCCGGTGAGGCTGGAGGAGATGTCCATCCGGTCGATGCTAGCCACGGCGGGACCGGCGACACCCGACCGTCACAGGGCGTTCAACACCCGAGGAGCAGGCGCAGGAGGCCGAGGGCGAGCAGCACCACGACGGGCGACAGGTCGAGGGCGCCCCCGGCCAGGCGGGGCTGCGGGAGCACGCTGCGCAGCGGCGCCAGGACCGGTTCGGTCAGGCCGCGCAGCCCCCGGGCCACCGACTCCATGGCGGTGCCCGGCTGGACCGAGAACCAGCTGGTGACCACCGCCGCCACCAGCACGAGCTGGACGACGAGCAGCAGGATGCAGACGATCCCCACGCGGGGCGCTAGTCCTCGTAGCCCCGGTCGCGGAGGCGCTCGCGCTCGTCCTCGGTGACCTCGACGCTGGCCGGGCTCACCAGGTACACCTGGCCGTCGAGCTTCTCCATGCGCCCGCCCAGGCCGTAGCAGAGGCCGCTGGAGAAGTCGATCAGCCGGCGCGACACCTCGCGGTCGGCCTGGCGGAGGTTCATCACGACGGGCTGGCCGCCCTTGAAGGTGTCGGCCAGGGTCTGGGCCTGGTTGAACGACGTGGGCACGACCACGCGGGGCCGAGCGGTCGAGGACACCGGCATGGGCCGCACCACCTTGGGTCGAGGACGGGCACCGGCCATGCCGCCGCCGCTGGGCGTGACCGCACCGATGCCACCGGAGCCGATGCCGCCCGAGCCGCCGCCCATGCCCGCCCCGACCTGCGAGGCGAAGTCGGACGGGACGGGGTCGTGGCGCACCGGGTTCATCGGGCGCACGGCGCCGACCGTGCCGACGCCGCCCTGGTGCGGCTCGGGGTCGTCGTAGCCGGAGGGAGCGACCTGCTGGCGGCGAGGGCCCGGCGCGGGGGCGGGGTCGTCGTAGCCGGGGTCGTAGTCGTCGTACTCCTCGTCGGGACCGAGCCCGAGGTACAGCATCGCTTTGCGCCACATGGTCGCCATCTGACCTCCTGAGCCGGGAGCCTAACCGTCCACCGCCGCTCGACCCGGACCCCCCGCCCGGTCGCCGAACAGGGCCGTGCCCACCCGGACCAGGGTGGCGCCCTCGGCGACGGCGGCCTCCAGGTCGTCGGACATGCCCATCGACCGCTCGGGCAGGCCTAGGCCGTCGGCCAGGGTGCGCAGGGTGCGGAAGCACTCGGCGGCACCCTCGGGGCCCCGGAGGGCGACGGTCATCAGGCCCCGCACGGCGAGCCCCTCGGCGGCGAGGTCGGCGACCAGGCCGGCGGTCTCGGCGGGGGCGCAGCCGCCCTTGGTCCCCTCCCCCGAGGTGTTGACCTGGACGAGCACGGCGGCGCCGGGGGCCCGGCGGGCGATCTCGGCGCCCAGCTCGATGCGGTCGACGCTGTGCCAGAGCGAGACGTGGGCGGCGACCTGGCGGACCTTGTTGCGCTGCAGCCGGCCGACCCAGTGCCAGCGCACCTCGGCGGCGGACGGGTCGTCGACCTTGGTGACCATCTCCTGGGCGTAGCTCTCCCCCAGGTCGACCAACCCGGCGCCGACGGCGGCGTGGACCGCGCTCACGTCGAAGCCCTTGGTCACGCCGACGATCCGCACGGCGTCGGGGTCGCCCCCGGCCCGCTCGATCCGGGCGCGCAGGTCGGCGAGGCGGGCGGCCACGTCGGCGGCGGTGGCCGACGACGGGATCACGGGGCCCCCTCCAGCCAGGCCACGGTGGCGATGCGACCGGCCTCGCGCCGGGCCCGGTACGACCAGTAGGCGTCGGCCTGCTCGGCCGTGCAGGTGCCGTCGTCGGTCACGTCGGTGACGCCCACCTCGGCCAGGGCCCGGCGCACGCCGGCGGCCACGTCGAGGGCGGGCGTCCCGTCGGCGGTGGTGCCCCGGACCTCGTCGCCCCACCGGGCGGCGACGGCGTCGAGGTCGGCGGCCCCGAACTGGTAGCGCTCGGGCCGGAGGCAGGGCCCGATGACGGCCCGGGTCGGTGGGTGGCCGAGGTCGGCCATGGCCGCGGCCGTGTTCCCGACGACGCCGGCCAGCAGGCCCTTCCAGCCGGCGTGGGCCACGCCCACCGCGCCGTCGGCCAGGAGGACGACGGGCACGCAGTCGGCGGTGGTCACGGCCAGGACGGCGCCGGGGACGGCGGTGACGGCGGCATCGGCCACGGCCCCGGCGTGCTCGCCGGGGCGTGTGACCACGACGACGTCGGGCCCGTGGACCTGGGTCAGCCAGGTCCACGGCAGGTCGACCACGGCCCGCCGACGGGCGGTCAGGCCCGGCTCGGCGCCGGTGACGGCGAGGTCCCCGTCGGCGCGGGTGGTGGTGAGGTGGCGGGGGCGCACGCCCCCTCCCTACCGCAGGAAGGAGGGGACGTCGAAGTCGTCGTCGCCGTCGTCGGTGGGGTCGTCGTCGGCCCCGCCGAAGAGGTCGGTGACCGGCGACGGGCGATCACCCCCGGCGGTCTCCAGCTCGGTGGTGCGGGGCCGGGTGCGGCCCTCCTCCCAGCGATCGAAGCCGGCGGCGATCACGGTGATGCGGACCTCGTCGCCCATGTCGTCGTCGATCACGGTGCCGAAGATGATGTTGGCGTCGGGGTGGGCGACGCCGTGGATCACCTCGGCGGCCTCGTTGACCTCGAACAGGCCCATGTCGCTGCCACCGGTGATGCTGAGCAGGATGCCCCGGGCGCCCTCGATCGAGGCCTCGAGCAGCGGGCTGGAGATGGCGTTGCGGGCCGCGGTGAGGGCCCGGCCGTCGCCCGAGGCGTAGCCGATGCCCATCAGGGCCGAGCCGGCGTTGCTCATGATCATCTTCACGTCGGCGAAGTCGGTGTTGATCAGGCCCGGCGTGGTGATCAGGTCGGTGATGCCCTGGACGCCCTGGAGCAGGACCTCGTCGGCCATCTTGAAGGCGTTGACCACCGACGTGCGGTCGTCGGAGACGGTGAGCAGCCGGTCGTTGGGGATGACGATCTGGGTGTCGACCCGCTCCTTGAGCTTGGTGACGCCCTGCTCGGCCTGGACCGAGCGGCGGCGGCCCTCGAAGCCGAAGGGACGGGTGACCACGCCGATGGTGAGGGCGCCGAGCGACTTGGCGATCTCGGCGATGACCGGGGCGCCACCGGTGCCGGTGCCACCGCCCTCGCCGGCGGTGATGAACACCATGTCGGCCCCCTTGAGGACCTCCTCCAGCTCGGCCCGGTGGGCCTCGGCGGCCGAGGCGCCCACGTCGGGGTCGCTGCCGGCGCCCAGGCCCCGGGTCAGGTCGCGGCCGATGTCGAGCTTGACGTCGGCATCGCTCATCAGCAGCGCCTGGGCATCGGTGTTGACGGCGATGAACTCGACGCCCTTGAGGCCGGCGTCGATCATCCGGTTGACGGCGTTGCACCCGCCGCCGCCGACGCCGACGACCTTGATCACCGCCAGGTAGTTCTGCGGGTTACCGGCCATGGGTGGAGCTCCGTTCCTTTGACGCGCGGGATGGTCGGCCACACGGGCCGACCATCGAGAAACCCTCGACCTCTGGTCGAGGTTGAGGGTTATGTAAAGTTCTTGTAGTGGTCGAGACCCTAGGCACAGCCCCTCCCGGAGGTCAAGACCGGGGCCGTCGGCACCCGGACGTCGATGCGGCAGGCACCGTCGGCCGGGGCGCCGGTGTGCTGGCGCACGGCCTCGGCCGCCTCGGCCTTGGCGGCCAGCTCGCCCCGGTCGCCCAGCACCACGCGGAAGCCGTCGTCGAGCACCAGCTCGAGGCCGTCGTCGCCGGTGGCGGTGCGCTCGGTGGCACCCCGGAGGGCGGAGGGGAGGTCGCCCAGCACGGCGAGGGCCCCCCGGTCCCGGGCGCCGAGGGTGCGGCCGGGGGTGACGTCGCGCTCGCCCGCCAGGGCGGGCAGGTCGGGCTCGGCGGCGACGACCTCGAGGACCCGGCCGTCGGCGTCGACCAGGGCCCAGCCGTCGGCGACGGCGACCGTGGCCACCTCGTGGCGCTCGGTGATGACGACCCGGACGGTGCCCGGCCAGAGCTTGGTCACCCGCACCTCGTCGACCCACGGCAGGGCGGCCACGCCGGCCCGGGCCGAGCCGGTGTCGACCTCGACCATCGGCGTGCCCGGGCGGGCCCCGGCGGCGGCCCGCTGCACGTCGGCGGCGGGCACCCGCTCGGCCCCGACCACCTGGACGCGGTCGACGTCGAGCACCGGGCTGCGGAGGGCGACGAGGACCCACACCACGGCGCAGATCACGGACAGGACGGCCTTGACCCGGCGCAGCCGCCTGCGGCCGACGTCGCGGGCCACCGCCACCCGGCGGGCCCGCATGCGGGGGTCGTCGACGACCTCGTCGCGCGCCGGCGGGCGCCACTCGCGGACGGGGGTGCGCAGGGCCATCAGGCGCCCCCCTCCCCCGCCGGCCACGCCGACCCGACCAGGCGGGTCTCGGGGTGGAGGCGGACGCCGTGGGCGGCCTCGACCCGGTCGGCGACCTCGACCATCAGGGCGAGGACGTCGTCGGCCGAGCCGCCGGCATCGGCCTGGATGAAGTTGGCGTGCTTGTCGGACACCGCGGCGGTGCCCCGCCGGTGGCCCTTGAGCCCGGCGGCGTCGATCAGGCGGCCGGCGGAGTCGCCCGGCGGGTTGGTGAACACCGAGCCGGCGTTGGGCCCGCCCGGCTGGTTCTCGCGGCGCCAGCGGACGATGGCGGAGATCTCGGCCTCGGCCGTGGCCCGATCGCCCTCGGCCAGGGCCAGATCGGCGCTCACGACGACCTGCGAGGGGCTGATGCTCGACGTGCGGTACCCCAGGGCGAGGCGATCGGCAGCGAGCGTCGCGGGCATCGCACCATCCTCCCCCGCGGCCAGCTCGACGACGCGGATGCTCGTCAGCGACGCCGCCATGTCGGACCCGTGGCCGCCGGCGTTCATCCGCACCGCCCCGCCGATCGATCCCGGCACCCCGACGGCCCACTCGAAGCCGGTCAGGCCGGCGGCTGCCGTCCGGCGGGCGACGACGGGCAGGCTGGCCGCGCCCCCCGCCCGCACGAGGGTGCCCTCGACCTCGACGGTGGCCAGGTCGGCGCCGAGCACGACGGCGATCCCGGGGAAGCCGGCGTCGGCCACGAGCATGTTCGAGCCCTTGCCGATCACGAGCGTCGGCAGGCCGCTGGCGGCGACCGCCCGGGCCACGAGCACGAGGTCGTCCTCACCCGACGCCTCGACCAGGAGCGCGGCCCGGCCACCGACCCGGTAGGTGGTGAGGGCGCCGAGGTCGGCGTCCGGGATGGCCCGCTCGCCGAGGACGGCGACGGCCTGCTCGACCGCGTCCGTCACGCGCGGCCCTCGTCGGCCACGTCGGCGCGGGCGAGGACGGCCAGCACCTCGTCGGCCAGGCCGGTGATGTCGCCGGCGCCGAGCGAGAGGCAGAGGTCGCCCGGGCGGAGCACCTCGGCCAGGTCGGTGGCGAGGGTGTGGCGATCGGCCAGGTGGACGACCGCCCGCTCGGGGTCGCCCTCGGCGATGGCGTCGACGATCAGCTGGCCGGTGACGCCGGGCCGGGGCTGCTCCCCCGCGCCGTCGACGTCGGTCACGACGACCACGTCGGCACCCACGAACGAGGTGCCGAAGTCGCGCCAGAGGTCCTCGGTGCGGGAGTAGCGGTGGGGCTGGAAGACGACGACGACCCGGTCCCACCCGCCCTGGGTGGCGGTGCCGACGACGGCGGCGACCTTGCCCGGGTTGTGGGCGTAGTCGTCGACGAAGGTGATGCCGTCGAGCTCGCCCCGGAACTGGTAGCGGCGGGCGACGCCGGCGTAGCGGCTCAGCGCCGCGGCCGCGGCCTCGAACGGGGCGCCCACCTGGAGGGCGGCGACGAGGGCGGCGGTGGCGTTGCGGGCGTTGTGGAGCCCGGGGATCGGGAGGTCGACCCGGCCCAGCTCGGTGCCGTCGAGCTCGACCGCGAAGCGGGTCCCGACCCGGTCGACGGCCACGTCGACGATGCGGTAGTCGGCCGCCTCGCCCGTGCCGTAGGTGACCGCGGTGGCGTGGCGCGTGGCCAGCGCTGCGGCGTGGGGCTCGTCGACGCAGACGACCGCGACGCGGGCGCCCGCCACGAAGCGGTCGAAGGCCTCCTCGATGGCCGCCAGGTCGCCGTAGAAGTCGAGGTGGTCGGCCTCGATGTTGGTGACCACGGCCAGGTCGGTGGCCAGCTCGGTGAAGGTGCCGTCGCTCTCGTCGGCCTCGACGACGAACAGCTCGCCGTCCTCCCACACCGCGCCCGATCCGATCTCGTTGACGTCGCCGCCGATGATGAACGACGGCTCCAGCCCGGCCTCGACGAGGATCAGGGCGAGCATCGTGGTCGTGGTGGTCTTGCCGTGGGTGCCCGACACCGAGAGGGTCCGCTTCACCCGGGTGATGGCGGCCAGGATCTCGGCCCGGCGCAGCACGGGGACCCCGCCGTCGTGGGCGGCGACGACCTCGGGGTTGGAGGCGGGGATGGCGGTCGACACCGCGACCAGGTCGGCATCGCCCACCTGCTCGCCCCGGTGGCCGACGTGGACCTCGACGCCCAGGGCCCGCAGCCGGTCGAGCCCGGCCGACGGCTTCATGTCCGAGCCCGAGACCCGGTGGCCCATGGCGACCAGCACGGTGGCGATGGCCCGCATCCCGGCCCCGCCGATGCCCACGATGTGGATGCGGCGCGGGCCCTGGCTCAGATCCAGATCCGTGAGGTCGACGTCGCTCACGCCTCGACCTCGACCTCGAGGATGACGGCGGCGGCCGCGGCGGCGGCGTCGAGGCGGGCCTGGGCGGCCATGGCGTCGGCCATGGTGCGGCGGCGGGTGGCGTCGTCGACCAGCGGGGCCAGCTCGGCCTCCAAGCGGTCGACGTCGAGCTCGCCGTCGGGGACGACCACCGCGCCGCCACCGTCGGCCAGCACGGTGGCGTTGGCGGTCTGGTGGTCGCGGGTGGCGATCGGGAGGGGCACCATGATCGCCGGCACCCCGAAGGCGGCCCGCTCGGTGCAGGGGCCGGCGCCGGCCCGGGTGACGGCCACGTCGGCGGCGGCCAGGGCGACGGGCATGCGGTCCTCGTAGGCGACGACGTCGTAGTGGAGGGGGCCGGCGGGCGGCACGGCGGCGGCGATGGCCTCGTGGTCCCGCCGGCCGGTGACGTGGCGGATGGCCAGGTCGCCCCGGGCGCTCCAGCGCGACGCCAGGGCCAGGACGGCCTCGTTGACCCGCTTCGACCCGAGCGAGCCGGTGGTGACGAGCACGACGGTGCGGTCGAGGGGCAGGCCCAGCTGCCGGCGGGCGTCGTCGCGGACGGCGGTGCCGTCGGGGCCGCGCCGGGCCTCGGCCGCGGCGACCAGGTCGGCCCGCAGCGGGTTGCCGGTGACGCGGGCCC
>JBQGCF010000031.1:0-10478 GCA_052038315.1 Iamia sp. | reverse complement strand
GCCGACACCACGCCCAAGGGCTTCCTCGCCCCCAACGCCGGCGACCGGCCCGACGACCCGGACTGGCTGCGGTTCCGGCTCCTCGGCGCCACCAACCCCACCTACTTCGCCCTCTACGCCCGGCGCCGGATGGACATGTGGGGCGCCACCGACGAGGACTTCGCCCGGATCAAGGTCAAGAACGCCCGCAACGGCCTGGCCAACCCCAACGCCCGGTACAAGAAGGAGGTCACCGTCGAGGAGGTGCTGGCCTCGCCGATGGTCGCCTCCCCGCTGCGGCTGCTCGAGATCTGCGCCACCTCCGACGGCGCCGCCGCCGTGGTGCTGGCCTCGGAGTCGGCCGCCCGCCGGCTCGGGCTCGACCACGTGACCGTCCGGGCCATCTCGACCGTCACGCCGACGTACCCGAACACGATCCCCGACCTCCCCGACATCGCCGCCGACTCGGCGGTGGTCGTCCCCGCCCCCGACGCCCACTTCAAGGCGTCGATCGCGGCGGCGGCCTACGAGGAGGCCGGGATCGGGCCCGAGGACCTGTCGGTGGCCGAGGTCTACGACCTGTCGACCGCCATGGAGCTCGACTGGTACGAGGACATCGGGCTGTGCGGGCCGGGCGAGGCCGAGAAGCTGCTCCGGGACGGGGCCACCGAGATCGGCGGCCGCATCCCGGTCAACACCTCGGGCGGCCTGGCCTCCTTCGGCGAGGCCGTCCCGGCCCAGGCCCTGGCCCAGGTGTGCGAGCTCACCTGGCAGCTCCGGGGCCAGGCCGGCGATCGCCAGGTCGCGGGGGCCCGGGTCGGCATCACCGCCAACCAGGGCCTCTTCGGCCACGGGTCGTCGGTGCTGCTGGCCCGCTAGCCCCCACCGGTTAGGGCGGCCTAACGGACACGTGGCAGGCTCGCGGGATGGCTGCGATCCCCCGTCCCCGACTCCTGCCGGCGCTGCTGCTGGCGACCGCCCTGGTCGCCGGGTGCAGCGGTTCGTCGAACAGCGACGACGAGGCCACCGACGACACCGACACGACCACCGAGGCCGCCCCGGGCGCCGCCGACGTCGAGGAGCCCGAGGGGGGCTGGACCTTCACCGACGACTTCGACGTCACCCACGAGCTGGACGAGGTCCCCGACACCATCGTGGCCGAGGTCGGCATGGCCGGCGCCCTGTGGGACCTCGGCATCCAGGTCGACGCCACCTTCAACATGCGGGAGCTGCCCGACGGCACCACCGACCCGCTGGGCCTGGCCGACCCCGACGCCATGGAGTCGCTGGGCGAGGTCTACGGCGAGATCAACGTGGAGCAGCTCCAGATCCTCGACCCCGACATCATCGTCGTCCCCTCCTACGAGGAGGGTGAGTACTGGGGCGTCAAGGAGGACCTGGTCGACGATGTCGAGCGCATCGCCCCCGTCGTGTCGATCACCATCCCCGGCCGCACCATGCGGCAGATGGCCGACCGGGTGCTCGACCTGGCCGTCACCCTCGGCGTCGACCCCGAGGGCGAGCAGGTCACGACCGCCATCGCCGACTACGAGGCCGCCGAGGAGGAGCTGCGGGCCGCCTTCGAGGCCAAGCCGGGCCTGACCTTCATGGCCGCCAGCGGCACCGTCGAGCAGCTCTACATCGCCGTGCCGTCGGGCTACGCCGACCTCCTGACCTACCAGGAGCTGGGCATGGACATCGTCGAGCCCGACACCGACGAGCAGTACTGGGAGACGCTCAGCTGGGAGCAGATCGACAAGTACGAGGCCGACGTCCTGCTGGGCGACTCCCGCGGCGGCAGCGTCGAGCAGATCGTCGAGGCCATCCCCGAGGCCGCTCGCGACATCCCGTCGATCGAGTCCGGCCAGCTGGCCCGCTGGGAGGTCATGTACTCCCCCGGCTACGTCAACCTGGCCCGCATCCTGAGCGACCTCACCGAGGTCGTCGAGGCCTCCGACCCGGACGTCGTCTGACCCGCCGGTGACCTCGACCGTCCTCGACAAGGACCCCGCCGGGGGCACCGCGCCGGCGGCCCGGCCGTCGCGGCGGGGGCTGCTCCAGGGCGGGTGGTCGCGGTCGCTCGGGCTGCTGGTGGCCCTCGGGGTGCTGGTCGTCGTCGTCGCCTGCTCGCTCGCCCTCGGCGCCCGGCCGATCCCCTTCGGCCGGGTCTGGGAGGCGCTCACCAGCGCCCGGCCCGACGCCACCGACGCCGCCCGCGACTGGTCGGTCGTCCGCAGCCTGCGGGTCCCCCGGACGATCCTCGGCCTGCTGGTCGGCGGGGCGCTCGGGCTGACCGGCACCCTCATCCAGGGCCTGACCCGCAACCCGCTGGCCGACCCCGGCATCCTCGGCGTCCAGGCCGGCGCCTCGCTGGCGGTCGTCATCGGGATCAGCTCGGTCAGCATCCAGGACCCGATCGGCTACGTGTGGTTCGGCTTCGCCGGCGCCGCCATCGCCGGGATCGTGGTCTACGCCCTCGGCTCGCTGGGCCGGGGCGGGGCCTCGCCGGTGAAGCTGGCCCTGGCCGGCGCGGCCATGAGCGCCCTCCTCGTCGCCCTGACCTCGGCGATCCTGCTGGCCGACCAGGCCACCCTCAACGAGTACCGCTTCTGGGCCGTCGGCTCGCTGGCCGGCCGGGAGGAGGACGTCGTCAGGGCGGTCGCCCCGTTCATCGTCGTCGGCGCCCTCTTCGCCCTGACCCGGGGCCGCTCGCTCAACGGCCTGGCCCTCGGCGACGACGTGGCCCGGGGCCTCGGCCTGAGCCTGGTCTGGGCCCGGATCAGCACCGCCGTCGCCATCATCGTGCTGTGCGGGGCGGCGGTCGCCGGCGCCGGGCCGATCGTCTTCGTCGGCCTGGTCATCCCCCACCTGGCCCGGGCGATCTGCGGGCCCGACTACCGCTGGATCCTGGCCTGGTCGCTGGTGCTGGCCCCGGCCCTGCTGCTCGGCGCCGACACCGTCGGCCGGCTGATCGCCCGGCCCGGCGAGGTCCAGGTCGGGATCATGACCGCCGTGATCGGGACGCCCGTCTTCATCGCCATCATCCGCCGCAAGAACCTGGCGTCGGTGTGACCGCCCTCGCCCGCCTCCCCCGCGCCGTGCGGCCCAAGGGCAACCTCGTCCTGCGCCTGGGCCCGGCCTCGATCCGGATCGACGTCCGGGCCGTGGTCGTCACGCTGGTCCTCGCCGTCCTCGCCTTCCTGATCATGTGCTGGGCGGTGGCGGTCGGCGACTACCCGATCCGCTTCTCCGAGGTGCTGCGGACCCTGGCCGGCCAGGGCGTCGAGCCCGAGCGGCTGGTCATCCACGAGCTCCGCCTCCCCCGCGCCGCCCTGGCCGCGTCGGTCGGCGCCGCCTTCGGCCTCTCCGGCGCCATCTTCCAGCGCATCACCGCCAACCCGCTGGCCAGCCCGGACCTGATCGGCGTCAACAGCGGGGCCGCGGCCAGCGCGGTGGCCGTCATCGTCCTCACCGCCGGCACCCCCACCCAGGTCGCCCTGGGCTCGCTGCTCGGCGCCACCCTCTCCGCCCTGGCCGTCTACGTCCTGGCCTGGCGGGCCGGGGTCTCGACGTACCGGCTGATCCTGATCGGCATCGCCATCGGCGCCTTCATGAGCGCGGTGACGTCGTGGCTGCTGACCAAGGCCGACATCTACGACGCGGCCCGGGCCGCGGTGTGGCTGGCCGGCGACGTCAGCGGCGCCGGGTGGCGGGACGTCCAGCCGCTGTGGGTCGCCCTGGCCGTCCTGACCCCCGCCGCGCTGCTGCTCGCCCGCCAGCTGCGGATGCTCGAGCTGGGCGACGACGCCGCCCTCGCTCTCGGCACCCGGGTCGAGTGGGTGCGGGGGCTGCTGCTCCTCGTCGGCGTGGCCCTGGCCGCGGTGGCGGTCTCGTCGAGCGGGCCGATCGTCTTCGTCGCCCTGGCCGCCCCGCAGATCGCTCGCCGGCTCAGCGGGGGCCGCACCGTCGGGCTGCTGCCCGCCGCCGCCTTCGGGGCCTACCTCCTCGGCGGTGCCGACCTGATCGCCAAGCGGATCATCGCCCCGTCGGAGCTGCCCGTGGGCATCGTCACCGCCATCATCGGTGCGCCCTACCTCCTGATCCTGCTGGCCCTGTCGAACCGCGTCGGGAGAGGTGGCTGACCATGTCCCCAGATCTGACCAAGACCCCGCCGGGTCACATCGCCGACTCGCACCTGGCCCCGCCCCCGGAGGCGGCGGCCTGCGACCTGTCGGCCGAGGGGCTGGCCCTGTCCTACGGCAGCCGGCTGATCGTCCCCGACCTCGACGTGGCGATCCCGAGCGGGCAGATCACGGTGATCGTCGGGGCCAACGCCTGCGGCAAGTCGACCCTCCTGCGCGGGCTGGGCCGCCTGCTGAAGCCGGTCGCCGGCTCGGTCCTGCTCGACGGGCGCGACATCCACTCCCGGCCGACCCGCGAGGTCGCCACCCGGCTCGGCCTCCTCCCCCAGACGCCGACCGCCCCCGACGGCATCACCGTCTCCGACCTGGTCGGGCGGGGCCGCTTCCCCCACCAGCGCTGGTACCGGCAGTGGTCTCCGGAGGACGCCGAGGCGGTGTCCCGCGCCCTGGCCGTCACCGGCACCGCCGACCTGGCCGATCGGGCCGTCGACGAGCTGTCGGGCGGCCAGCGCCAGCGGGTGTGGATCGCCATGACCCTCGCCCAGGGCACCCCGCTGCTGCTCCTCGACGAGCCCACGACCTACCTCGACCTGGCCCACCAGGTGGAGGTCCTCGACCTGCTGGCCGACCTCAACGAGGACGAGGGCCGGACGATCGTCATCGTCCTCCACGACCTCAACCTGGCCGCCCGCTACGCCCACCACCTGATCGCCATGCACGACGGGCGGATCGTGGCGTCGGGCGCCCCGAAAGAGGTGGTCACCGCCGAGCTGGTCGAGCAGGTCTTCGGGCTCCCCTGCCGGGTCATCCCCGACCCGCTGACCGACACCCCGATGGTCCTCCCCCGTCCCCGGCCCCGACGGGGCCGACAGCCCATCTGACGTCTCTTTGCGCGGGGACTGCTCAAGCGCCACCCCCGATCCGGCCCCAGAGTGAGCGTCACCACTCACGACGCACCCGGCACCGACGCCGGGGACACGAAAGGGCGAGACCGATGGGACTGTTCGACTCTCTGCGAGGCTTCACGGGCGGGGTCGACAGCGACCTGGTCAACCGGGGCATCCCGGCCCGGGGCGTGGTCGTCGGCGTCGAGATCAACGGGGCCGGCGTGTCCTTCGGTGCCGACAACTACCGGGTCTGCGATCTGGCCGTCCAGGTCTTCCTCGACGGGGCCCAGCCCTACGTCGCCCAGTGCCGCCAGCGGGTCCACGAGGTCGTGCTGCCCCAGCTCGGCGGGGGCGTCGCCGTCTCGATCCGGGTCGACCCGCAGGACGGCAGCCGCATCGCCATCGTCTTCGGCGAGGAGCCCCCGGTCGTGACCCTCGGCCCCCCGCCCGACGGCGGCTCGGCCACCATCCTCGCCAGCGGCACGCCCGCCGAGGCCGTGGTCGTGGCCAACCAGCCCCTCGGCGTCCGCAACCACGAGGGCCACGACGTCCACCTCTTCACCCTCACGGTCGTCCCGATGGACGGCCAGCCCTACCAGGTCCAGGTCGGCAACCCCTTCCCCGCCACCGCCCTCCCGCTCGTGTTCCCGGGCGCCAAGGTCCCGGTCAAGATCGGCGCCGACGGCCCCCACGCCGTCGCCATCGACTGGGCCGCCGCCCAGGGCACCGACCTCACCAAGTCCTAGGGGCTCGACGGACCCCGACCGCCGGACTACCCTTGCTTTCCATGCATGGAGCAAGGAAGAGGGGCACGACCCGGGTCACGGCCAAGAACCAGATCACCCTGCCGGTCGACGCCCTCCGGGCCGCAGGGCTGCAGGCCGGCGAGCGGCTGACCGCACACGCTGACGGCCCTGGCCGGATCATCCTCGAACGCGAGGTCGACCCGCTCGAGCGGTACGCCGGCGCCCTCACCGGCACGTGGCCGGCCGGCGCCCTGGACGAGCTGCGGGACGAGTGGGACTGACCGTCCTCGACGCCGGGATCGTCATCGCCGTCCTCGACGCCGACGACGTCCACCACGACGGGGCCCGGAGGGCCGTGGCCGAGACCGCCGCAGCCGGCGACGAGCTCGTGCTGCCGGCCTCGGCCCTGGCGGAGACGCTCGTCCACCCCGCCCGCCGTGGACCGGACGCGGTGGCCCGGGTGGAGGACTTCCTGGCCGCCATGCCGATCCACGTGTACCCGCTGAGCCGGGACGTGGCTCGGGAGGCGGCGCTGGTGCGAGCCCGGCACCCCCGGTTGAAGCTGCCCGACGCCCTCGTCATCGCCTCGGCCACGGCGCTGGACGCCGATCGCCTCGTCACGACCGACCGGCGGTGGCCGCGACGGTCGGAGCTCGGCCTGCGAGCGACGATGGTCCAGGTCGGTCCCCGCTAGGCCAACCAGCGGCTCAGGGACTCGACGGTCAGGGCGGGGGTGGGGGTGCCGTCGACGTGGACGTCGATCACGATCGTCGTCTGGACGGCGCCGGGCCCGACCTCCTCCGCGGCGACGATGCGCCCGGTCCCCCTGACCCGGGTGCCGGGGGCGAGGGCCAGGTCGTCGGCGAAGCGGACGGCGCCGGTGCCGACGTTGAGGCCGGCGGAGACGTCCTCCACCGTGACCATCTCGGGCATGAAGAGGTTGGTCAGCGACAGCAGGAGCCAACCGGGCTCGGCCCCGGGGCAGGCCGCGGCCCAGGCGTTGAGGCGCTCGGCGGTGATCTCGACCCAGTCGGTCGGGCCCAGCTCCCGGCCCACCGCGGCCCGGACCTCGTCGAGGCCGTGCAGGACCACGGTCACGGGTGCTGGCTCGAGACGGCCACGACCTCGCCCGTCATGTACGACGAGTAGCCGCTGGCCAGGAAGACGATGACGTTGGCCACCTCCCACGGCTCGGCCGCCCGGCCCATCGCCTCCCGCTGGGTCAGCTCGGCCAGGAGGTCGTCGGAGGTGACCTTGGCCAGGAAGGGGTGCATGGCCAGGCTCGGGGCCACGGCGTTGACGCGCACGCCGAGGTCGGCGGCCTCGATGGCGGCGCAGCGGGTCAGCGCCATCACCCCGGCCTTGGCCGCGGCGTAGTGGGCCTGGCCCTCCTGGGCCCGCCACCCGAGCACCGAGGCGTTGTTGACGATGACCCCGCCGGTGCCCCGGTCCCGCATGTGCTGCAGGGCGGCCCGGGTGGCCCGGAAGGTGCCGGTGAGGGTGACGTCGAGGACGACCGACCACTGCTCGTCGGTCATGTCGACCAGGTTGGCGGTGCCGCCCAGCCCGGCGTTGTTGACCAGGACGTCGACCCCGCCGAGCGCCTCGGTGGCGGTGGCGAAGAGGGCGTCGACCTCGTCCTGCACGGTCACGTTGCACAGCGCCGTGGCCGGCCGGGTGCCGGTCTCCTCGGCGAGCCGGTCGGCGGTCTCGCCCAGCCGGCGCTCGTGCAGGTCGGAGATCAGCACCCGCGCCCCCTCCTCCAGCGCCCGCCGGGCCACGGCCGAGCCGATGCCCGTGCCGGCGGCGGCGGTGACGACGACCCCCTTGTCGGCGAGCAGCCCGTGGCCGGGCTCGTAGGGAGGGACGGTCGACAGGGTCACGGGGCCTCCTGGGCGATCAGCGGGGCAGGCCGAGGCCGCGCTCGCCGATGATGTTGCGCTGGATCTGGTTGGACCCGCCGTAGATCGTGTCCGAGCGGGTGAAGAGGAAGAGCTGGTTCTCGTCGATCATCCCGTGGGGACCGAGGGCGTCGACCGCCAGCTCGCCCAGGGCCCGGTGCCACGACGCCCAGTAGAGCTTGGTGATCAGCGCCTCCCGCGGCGTCTCGGCCGTGGTCGACAGCACCCGCAGGGTGTTCCAGCGCATGATCTCGAGCTCGGCGTGGAGGCGGACGACCCGCTGGCGGACGACCGGGTCGTCGAGGCGACCGGTGGCGCGCAACCCGTCGACGACGGCGTCGAGCTCGTTGCGGAAGGCCAGCTGCTGGCCGAGGGTCGAGGCGCCCCGCTCGAAGGCGAGCAGCCCCATGGCCACACCCCAGCCCTTGTTCTCGCCCCCGATCAGGTCGGCGTCGGTGCAGCGGGCGCCGTCGAAGAAGACCTCGTTGAACTCGGCGGTGCCGGTGACCTGCCGGATGGGCCGGATCTCGATGCCGTCCTGGTCCATCGGCACCATGAAGAAGCTGATGCCCCGGTGCTTGGGGACGGCGTCGCGGTCGGTGCGGGCCAGCACGAAGCACCACTGCGACCACTGGGCCAGCGACGTCCAGACCTTCTGCCCGTGGAGGACCCACCCGTCGCCGTCGCGCTCGGCCCGGGTCGAGATGTTGGCCAGGTCGCTGCCGGCGTTCGGCTCGCTGTAGCCCTGGCACCACAGCTCGGTGCCGGCGGCGATGCCGGGGAGGAAGCGGGCCCGCTGGTCGTCGGTGCCGAAGTGGATCACCGTCGGCGCCACCAGCCCCTCGCCGATGTGGCCCAGCCGGCCCGGCCCCTTGGCCCGGGCGTACTCCTCGTACCAGATCACCTGCTGGTGGAGGCTGAGGTCGCGCCCGCCGGCGGACGCCGGCCAGCCGACTCCGACCCAGCCGTGGGCGCCGAGGTGCTGCTCCCAGGCGAGCCGCTCGTCGAACAGCGAGTGCTCGTCGCCCGGTCCGCCCCGCCCCCTGACCACGGCGAACTCCCCGGCGAGGGCGTCGGTCAGCCAGGCGCGGGCCTCGGACCGGAAGGCCTCGTCCTCGGCGCTGAAGTGCAGGTCCATGGCGGCGCCGAGAGTATCTGACGCCCCGTCAGAAACGGGAACCGGCTGTCAGGCCTCGGCGGCGCGGGGGTCGCCGGCGGCGACCCGCCAGGTGGCGGCGGTGGTGATGCCGCTGGCCGCGTCCTGGACGTCGTCGACGACCTGGAAGCGGGCCGTCAGCTCGTCGGCGGTGACCTCGACGGCGAGGTAGCCGTGGTGGTTCAGCTGCTGGCGGAGGTGCGGCGTGCGGGCGCTGACGTCGGAGGGGAACAGGACCGACGAGATGGGCGGGGCCATCAGCTCGGTGCAGACCACCTCGGTGTCGGGGTCGAACGGCGTGCGGTGGACGTCGAGGACCATCCCGGCGTGGTAGTCGCCGGTGAGCACGACGGGGTTGTCGACGCCGGCCAGGGCCTCGATCACCCGCTGGCGGGCGGCCGGGAAGCCGTCCCACGTGTCGAGGTAGAAGGCGCTCTCGCCGTCGGCGGCACCGGCGTCGACCCCGGCCAGGACCACCGGGTTGCCGACGATGTTCCACGTCGCCCCGCTGCCGCCGGTCGCCTCGGCGAACCACTCCTCCTGGTCGGCGCCGAGCCGGGTGCGGTCCTCGGCCATGCGGGCGTCGCAGTCGCCGTAGTCCGCATCGCCCAGCTCGTCCCGGCACGGCGGCACGGCCGAGTCCTGGCGCTCGTCGAGCACGTAGAGCCGGGCCAGGTCGCCCACGTCGAGGTGCTGGAACACGGGCAGGTCCGAGCCCTCGGGCGCCGGCATCCGGGTCGGCAGGTTCTCCCACCAGGCCCGGTAGGCGGCCGTCTTGGCGTCGCGCACCTGCGCCTCGGCCATGCCCGCCGGGGCGGTGTCGCCCATGTAGTTGTTGCGGACCTCGTGGTCGTCCCACGTGCAGACGAACGGGAAGCGGGCGTGGGCGGCGCGCAGGTCGTCGTCGCTCCGGTAGGAGGCGTAGCGGAGGCGCCAGTCGTCGACCGTCTCGGGGATGCGGTTCGGGAGGGCCCGGTCGCCGGGGTACTCGTAGACGTAGTCGCCGAGGTGGAGGACGAGGTCGAGGTCCTCGTCGAGCATGTGGCGGTAGGCGGCGTAGCGGCCGTTGTCGATCCACTGGCAGTTGGCCACGGCCAGGGCGAAGCGGTCGGGCACCTCGCCGGGCGCCGGGAGGGTGCGGGTGCGGCCGACCGGGCTGGTCCACTCCCCCACGGTGAACCGGTAGTGGTAGTCGGTCGCCGGGTCGAGCCCGGTGGCGTCGACGTGGACCGAGTGGCCGGCGTCGGGCTCGGCGGTGGCCACGCCCCGGGCCGCGACCCGGGTGAAGCGCTCGTCGGTGGCGACCTCCCACACGACGTCGACCGGGTCGGCCGGCATCCCGCTGCGATCGCCCTCGCTCAGCGGCGTGGGGGCGAGCCGGGTCCACAGGATCACGGCCCCGGCCGTCGGGTCGCCCGACGCCACGCCCAGCCCGAACGGGTCGCCGCCCAGCCGAGCGGTGTGGCGCGTCGTGGTCGGGCCCAGCGACGTCGTGCTGCCCCCCGACCCGCTGGTCGCAGCGGTCGTGGTGGACGACGACCCGGACCGGCCGCCGCCGTCGTCACCGCACGCGGCCAGGGCGGCCAGCGCGGCGGCGCCGACGATCAGCCGCCGTCGCCCGATCAGCGGGCCGGCCGACGGCCGACCCGGCAGCCCTCCGGGCATCG
>JBQGCF010000030.1:0-5566 GCA_052038315.1 Iamia sp. | reverse complement strand
CGTCCGCCCCCGGGAGCAGCCCCACCAGCGGGGTGACGCCGGCGCCGTTCGGGATGGTCCAGACCTCGCCGTCGTCGCGCACGCCGTCGACCTGCTGGCGGCGGTGCTCGGGCTCGATGCCCCGGCTCGTCCCGCCGTCCTCGTCGCCGACGCCGGTCGGGTGGCCCACGGTGCCGGGAGCGGCGAGCGAGTAGCTGGTCCGCCGGCCCGAGGGGGCCTCGACCGTCACCATCGCCACCGGGGCCCGGGCCTCCCCCATGGGCGGGTAGGTCGCGGTGGCCAGAGCGGAAGCATCGGCCGGCAGCGGGTCGGTGTAGGTGGTGTCGTAGGCCCGGTCCAGCCCGGCGCCAAGGGTGATCTCGCGCCCGTCGGTGGCCAGCCAGCGGTCGGCGAGGACGACCATCCGGGCCAGGGCGATGTCGGACCCCGACAGCACGAGGACCTCGTCGTCGGGCCCGGGGACGAGCACCCGCAGGCCCTGTGCCGTCGAGTCGCCGCTCTCGGCGTCGGTGTCGAGCCGCCAGCCGGTGCGCTCGGGCCCGACGGTGATGGCGACGGCCCCGGCCGCCTCCCAGGCGGCGGTGGCGCCGTCCATCGTCCCGACCCGGGCCACGCTCGCCCGCAGCTGCGGGCCCCGCCCGTCGGGCTCGGCGAGGAAGATGACCTCGCGCCGGACGCCCTGGTCGAGGATCGACGGCACCTCGACGTCGACGATCTCCCAGCCCGGGCCGGGGAGGTAGTAGCCGGTGGCGCCCAGCCCGGAGGCGACGGGCGCGTCGCCGTCGCCGCGGCCCTGGGCCACGGCCACGACGCCGGCGGCCAGCACGGCCAGGATCACCGCGGCGGCGAGGATGCGGGCCCGGTTGCGGCGGGGGGAGAGGCGGAGGTCGACCACGGCCCGGTCCTGGTCGGCCCGCAGGCCGTCGAGGTCGGGGGTGAGGGGGTGGCGATCGGCCTCGGCCCGCAGGGTGGCGCGCAGGCGGTCCTCGATCGAGGGGGTGGTGGGGGTCATCGCTCCAGCTCCTTCTGCAGCGAGGCCAGGCCTCGGTGGATCAGCGATCGGGCGGTGGCGGGTCGGGTGGCGAGCAGGCGGGCGACCTCGTCGGTGCTGAGGTCGGCGTAGTAGCGGAGGACGAGGGCCTCCCGGCGGCGGGCGGGGATGCGCTGCAGGGCCAGCCACACCTCGTCCATCTCGGGGGGCAGGGGAGGGGGTTCGACCCGGTCGGGGCGGACCAGGCCGGGGTCGCGGCGCTCGGCGGTGGCCCGGCGCCGGCCGTGGCTGCGGCACAGGTTGACCACGATGGTGCGGAGGTAGGCACCGGGGTCGTCGACCGTCGCCAGCCGGGGGTGGAGGCGGAGGAAGGCGTCGTGGACGACCTCCTCGGCGACCGCCCGGTCCCGGACCAGCAGGTGGGCCAGCTTCACCATGGGCGCGTGCTCCCGCCGGTACACCTCCTCCAGCCGGTCCCAGCCGTCGGTGTCGGTCCCCTCGATCCGGGTCACGGTGCCCGGCGCTCCCTCGTCCACACCCCACCGATGCCCACCGCTCCGGGAATGTTGCACGTCCGCGGGGGTGTCGTAGGTTCCTGGCCGTGGAGATCATCCGGGCCGACGGGCCGTGCCCGGCCCCCGCGGTCGGGGCCGCCGTCACCATCGGCGCCTACGACGGCGTGCACCTCGGGCACCGGGCCGTCATCGCCGAGGTCCGCCGCCGGGCCGAGGCCAAGGGCCTGCGCAGCGCGGTGGTCACCTTCGACCGCCATCCCGCCATGGTGGTCCGTCCCGAGTCGGCGCCCCGGCTCCTCACCGACCTGGACCAGAAGCTGGAGCTGCTGGAGTCGACCGGCGTCGACGTCGCCCTGGTCGTCCGGTTCGACGAGGCCCGGGCGGCCGAGAGCGCCGAGGACTTCGTGCGCGAGGTGATCGTCGGCTGCCTCGCCGCCGAGGAGGTCGTGGTGGGCGAGGACTTCCACTTCGGCCACGGGCGGGCCGGGAACGTCGACCTGCTGCGCCGGATGGGGGAGGAGCTGGGCTTCACCGTCGAGGGGCTCGGGCTGCGGTCGGCCGACGACGTCGGCGTCGGGGGGGACGAGAAGGTCAGCTCGACCGCCATCCGGGCCGCCCTGGTCGCCGGGGACATGGACCGGGCCACCGCCCTCCTCGGCCGGCCCCACGAGGTGCGGGGCCTGGTCATGACGGGCGACAAGCGGGGCCGGGAGCTGGGCTTCCCCACCGCCAACGTGGCCGTGCCGGGCGAGATCCTGCTGCCGGCCGACGGGATCTACGCCGGCTGGTTCGTCCGGGCCGACGGGACCGTGCTGCCCGCCGCCGTCAACCTGGGCCGGCGGCCGACGTTCTACGAGCAGGCCCACGCCTCGCTGCTGGAGGCGCACGTCCTCGACTTCGACGGCGACCTGTACGACGAGCACGTCGCCGTCCGCTTCGCCGCCCGCCTCCACGCCGAGATCAAGTACCCCTCGGTCGAGGCCCTCGTCACCGGCATCCAGGCCGACGTCGTCGAGACCCGGAGGGTCCTCGACCTCTGACCAGGAGCGATGCGCGGGTCTCGGCGCCGGCGCTGGCATGCTGGGGGGATGACCGCGACGCGGCGACGGGGGGAGAAGCGGTACCGGGACACCCGGCCGACGATCACCCGCGTCCGCACCGACGCCGACACCGCCCCGGTCATCGGGCCCAACGAGCGGCCCGAGCAGATCCGGGGCCGGCGCCTGCCCCGCCTGGCCCGGCACTCGATCACGCTGTCCGACGGCCACGAGGTCGGCGTCGCGGTGTGCGGCCGGGGCGTGCCGCTCGTCCTCGTCCACGGCTTCACCGCCGAGGGGATGCTCTACGCCCAGACCCTCTCCCGCCTGGTCCAGTCCGGCTTCCGGGTCATCGCCATCGACACGGCCGGCCACGGCGGCACGCTCGGCCTCCCGACCGGCGGCGGCAGCCTGGAGCACTACACCCGGTTGCTCGCCCGGGTGCTCGACGAGCTGGGCGTCGAGCGAGCGATCCTCGCCGGCCACTCGATGGGTGGGCGGCTCGTCACCGAGCTGGCCGCCCAGGAGCCCGACCGGGCCGTCGCCGTCGTCCTGCTCGACGCCATCGTGGGCGACACCTGGGACCGCATGGTCAACCTGTTCCGCGTCGCCCCGCCGCTGCTGGCCGGGGTGGGCGGGGCGCTGGCGGTCGACTGCGTCACCACGGTCCCGCTGTTCAAGGACCCGGCCCAGGCCCGCAAGCTCGGTCGCCTGGTCGCCCCGGTCGTGGCCGGTCACGCCCGCCGCCCGTGGCGGATGCTGGGCCCGGCGGTGTCGATCATGCGCTCCCGCGGCTCGGGCTGGATGCTCGACCGCATCGCCGAGGAGGGGATCCCGCTCGTGGTCATCCACGGCGAGCGGGACGTGGCCGTCCCCCTGGCCACGGCCAAGGACGCCGCCCGCCGGGGCCGGGGCACGCTGGTCACGGTCCAGAAGGCGGGCCACTCGTGGCTGCTGCGCGACCCCCGCACCCTGCCGGCGATCCTCGACGCCCTGATCGCCAGCGCGGTGGGCGACGCCATCCTCACCCGCATCGCCACCGACCTCGGGTTGCCCAGCCCCGGCTACCTCCCCGAGGCCTCGCTGGACGACCTCGACGCCGCCTACCTGGCCCCCGGCGCCCGGCTGCTCGAGCTGTCGCCCCCCTTCGAGCGGCCCGACACCATGCCCCGCCAGGACCGGCCCCGGTACCGCTGGTCGTTCGAGGACCACGCCCCCGCCGCCATCGAGGTCGACGACCTCCCCGCCAACGTCACGAGGTTGCGGGCCTAGGGGCTCCTCGCTGTTAGAGTGTCCGACGGCCCTGGCGCACCTCCGTGTCGCCGGAGCCATCGGCCCCCTGGTCCGTACCGGCTGCACGTCGTGAGACACCGCAGTACACGGCCGTGGGAGCTGGGTCCGACACCCGCACGGGTCGCGCTGCGCCCCGGAACCGACAGAGAGACGCACTGCATGTCCGAGATCACCGACCGCGCCAAGCCCGGCGTCATCGAGGAGCACCGCCTCCACGACACCGACACCGGCTCCCCCGAGGTGCAGATCGCCCTGCTCACGCAGCGCATCAACCACCTCACCGAGCACCTGAAGGTCCACAAGAAGGACTTCCACAGCCGGCGCGGCCTCCTGATGCTGGTGGGTCGTCGCCGCCGCCTGCTCGACTACGTCGCCAAGAACGACGTCGAGCGGTACCGGGCGATCATCGCCAAGCTCGGCCTGCGCCGATAAGAACGCACCTTGAGCGGCCCTCCGGGGCCGCTCGGCTGCTTTTCAGCAGCACCTTTGACAACCCAACCGCGCACCGATCCTCGGATCAGTTGCCGGTCGCCTTCGTCCCGGGAGTGGCCCGGGGGGATGCCGACTGGGAGCTGACCGGGCGGTGCACCACACGAGGCGCACCGAAGCGCCTCGAGAGGAGACACACCCATGGCTGAGGCCATCACCGTCTCGGCGCCGATCTCCGGCACCGAGAAGACCCTGACCTTCGAGACCGGGGTCCTGGCCCCGCAGTCCCAGGGCGCCGTCGTCGCCGGCATCGGCGACACCCGTGCCCTCGTCACCGCCAACGGTGACGACAAGACCCGCGAGGGCATCGACTTCTTCCCGCTGACGGTCGACGTCGAGGAGAAGATGTACGCGATCGGGAAGATCCCCGGCTCGTTCTTCCGCCGGGAGGGCCGCCCGACCGACGAGGCCGTGCTGACCTGCCGCCTGATCGACCGCCCGCTGCGCCCGTCGTTCGCCGACGGCTACCGCAACGAGACCCAGGTCGTCGCCACCATCATCGGGGCCGACCAGGTCAACCCGCACGACGTGGTCGCCATCAACGGCGCCTCGGCGGCCCTGATGCTGTCGGGCCTGCCCTTCGACGGCCCGCTCGGCGCCGTCCGCCTGGCCTACTCCACCGAGGGCGAGTGGGTCCCGCACCCCACCTTCGAGGAGCTCGAGGACGCCACCTTCCAGCTGGTCGTCGCCGGCCGCTCGGTCGGTGAGGACGACGTCGCCATCATGATGGTCGAGGGCTCGGGCACCGAGAAGGCCTGGAGCCTGTACGAGGCCGGCGCCCCGAAGGTCACCGAGGCGGTCATCGCCGACGGGCTCGAGAAGTGCAAGGTCTGGATCGGCGAGTCGATCAAGCTCCAGCGCGAGCTGGTCGCCGAGGCCGGCGTCCGCCCCGCCCTGCAGTGGGAGTCGCAGCTCGACTACAGCGACGAGCAGCTCGCCGCCGTCGAGGCCTTCTCGGCCGAGATCGGCACCGCCAACAGTGGCGCCGACAAGACCGAGCGCAACGCCGCCACCACCGCCCTCCGCGACCGGATCCTCGAGGAGCTGACCGGTGAGGGCAAGCCCTTCGAGGGCCAGGTCAAGCAGGTCCTCAACGCCCTGCGCTCGACCACCAAGAAGGTCATCCGCAAGCGCCTCGTCGAGGAGGGCGTCCGCATCGACGGTCGTGGCCCCCGCGACCTGCGCAACGTCACCGCCCAGGTCGGGGTCATCCCCACGGCCCACGGCACCGGCCTGTTCCA
>JBQGCF010000029.1:0-7186 GCA_052038315.1 Iamia sp. | reverse complement strand
TTCGGGGCGGCGATGCCGAGGTCGGCCTGGACCGACCGGACCTCGCCGATCGCCCCGTCGGCGATCAGCTCCTGCACTCGGTGGATCGTCGGGAAGAAACGGGTCCACATCGCCTCCATGGCGAAGACGCCCTGCGCCCGGGCCGCGTCGACCACCTCCCGGGCTCCGGCGAGGGTCGCCGTGAACGCCTTCTCCACCAGCACGTGCTTGCCGGCGGCGATGGCGGCCAGGGCGATGGCATGGTGCTGCGGGTGGGGCGTGGCGATGTAGACGACGTCGACCTCGGGATCGTCGAGCAGGCCCCGGTAGCTCCCGTGGATGTTGGGCGCACCGTGTGCGTCGGCGAAGGCCTCGGCCCGCTCGACCGACCGGGACCCGACCGCCACCAGCCGGGCCCCCGGCACCAGCGGCAGGTCGTGGGCCACGGCGCCGGCGATGCGGCCCGGACCGGCGATGCCCCAGCGGACCTCGTCGTCGCTCATGGCCGGATGGTCGCACAGCCGGCCGCTCCGAGCCTCAGCCGCTCTCCCACGCCGTGATGGTGGCGACCAGCGTCATCGTGACGTCGCTGGGAACCGGAGCCAGGTCGTCGATCCGCAGGGTGGCCAGGGCCCCCCGATCCGAGGACAGGCAGTAGGTGGTGCCCACCTGCGGGTCCCGCACGGTCGGGTCGATCGGGCTGCGGGCCAGCAGCGTCAGGCAGTCCTCCGGGGCCGGCGCCGGATCGTCGGCCACGGCGACGACCACCGGCGTGGGCATGCCGCCGTAGTCACTGAAGGTGAGCGCGGCCTGGACGCAGGTCGTCCAGGTGAGGTCGACCCCGTCGGCATCACCGCCCACCACCTCGCCGGCATCGACGTCGATGCCCCGGGCCACATCCCGGCAGCTGACGTCGGGGACGCTCACGGACCGGGCCTCGTAGAGCGGGGTCCAAGAGGGCCCGGTGGTCTCGACCGGCGGTGAGGTCGTCGTCGACGACGGCGGCAGCGGCGTGGCCGTCGTGGTCGTCTCCCCGCCGGGCGCCCCGGTGGTACCGCCGCCCCCGGCCGTCGTGGCGGGGCTGCCCACCGCCCCGGTGTCGTCGTCCGGGTCGTCGAACCCGACGCCGACGGCCACCAGCAGGGCGATGACCCCGAGCCCGATCCCGATCGGGTACCACGGGGAGATGTGGCGGGGCGGGGGCCCGTCCGAGGTCGCCGGCCGGTTGGTCGTGATGATGGCGGCGGTGACGACCCCGGCGAACGCCGCGGTGGCCGTGATGAGCGCGACGATCAGCTCGATTGGCATCGGACCCCTCCTTGCCCGCACCGTACCGGCTCCGACCGGCCCTGGTGGCCGGACGTTGGTGTCGGCCGGCGGGGCGGGCAGGGTGAGCGCCATGTCCGACACCCCTGACGCCGCCTCGCCCGACGCCTCCCGCTCCGGGACCTTCCTCATCGGCGGCGACCTGCCGGTCCATCGGCTCGGCTTCGGCGCCATGCGCATCACCGGCAAGGGCATCTGGGGCCCGCCGGCCGACCGGGACGAGGCCATCGCCGTCGTCCGCCGGGCCGTCGAGCTGGGCACGACCCTGATCGACACCGCCGACTCCTACGGGCCCGAGGTCAGCGAGGAGATCATCGGCGAGGCCCTGGCCCCGTATCCCGACGAGGTCGTGATCGCCACCAAGGCCGGCCTGACCCGCTCCGGTCCGGACGAGTGGAGCCCGAACGGCCGGCCCGAGCACATCCGCCAGGCCTGCGAGGGCAGCCTCCGCCGGCTGAAGCTCGACACCATCCCGCTGTACCAGCTCCACCGGATCGACCCCGAGGTCCCGGTCGAGGACAGCCTCGGCACCATCGTCGAGCTCCAGCAGGAGGGCAAGGTCCGCCACATCGGCGTGTCCGAGGTGACCGTCGACCAGCTCCACCAGTGCCAGGCGATCACCCCGATCGTCACCGTCCAGAACCGCTACAACCTGGTCGACCGCGAGTGGGAGGACGTGCTCGACGTCTGCACCGACGAGGGCATCGGCTTCATCCCCTGGTTCCCGCTGGCGGTGGGCGACCTGGCCCGGGGCCACGACGCCCTGTCGTCTGCCGCGTCCCGGCTCGGCGTCCAGCCGGGAGCGGTGGCGCTGGCCTGGCTGCTCGGCCGCTCCCCCGTCGTCCTGCCCATCCCGGGCACCGGCAGCGTCGCCCACCTGGAGGAGAACATCGCCGCCGCTGGGCTCGAGCTGACCGACGAGGAGCGGACCGCGCTCGACGCCGCCGCCTCGTAGCGTCCCGGCATGGCGTACGACGCGGCCTTCGCCGCCTCACTCGTGGACGTGACGTGGGACGAGGAGATCGTCCCGGCGCTGGCCGACTACATCCGCATCCCCAACATCAGCCCCGAGTACGACCCGGGCTGGGCCGAGGCCGGCCACATGGACCGGGCCGTCGAGCTGGTCCGGGCCTGGCTGGCGGCCCGGGCGGTCGACGGGCTGACCGTCGAGGTCGTGCGGCTGGAGGGCCGCACCCCGGTGATCTACTGCGAGATCCCCGCCTCCGCCGACGATCGGACCAACGACACCGTCCTGCTCTACGGCCACCTCGACAAGCAGCCGCCGATGGACGGCTGGCGGGAGGGCCTGGCCCCCTTCGAGCCGGTGGTCGAGGGCGACCTCCTCTACGGCCGGGGCGGGGCCGACGACGGCTACGCCGCCTTCGCCTCGCTGACCGCCGTCGAGGCCGTGCGGGCCGCCGGCGGCACCCACGCCCGCTGCGTCGTCCTCATCGAGGCCAGCGAGGAGTCGGGCAGCCCCGACCTGCCGGCCTACGTCGAGCACCTCGCCGATCGCATCGGGACGCCGTCGCTGGTCGTGTGCCTCGACTCGTGGTCGCCCGACGAGCGACGCCTCTGGCTGACCACCTCGCTGCGGGGGCTCATCCAGGCCCGACTGCGGGTCGACGTCCTGCGCGACGGCGTCCACTCGGGCATGGCCGGCGGCGTGGTGCCGTCGTCGTTCCGGGTGCTGCGCCACCTCCTCGACCGCATCGAGGACAGCGCCACCGGCCGCATCGCCCTCGACGAGCTCCACGCCCCGATCCCAGCCGAGCGCCGCACCCAGGCCGAGGCCGCGGTGGCCGCCGGCGTCGACCCCCGGGCCGAGCCGCCGTGGGTCTCCGAGCCCGTCGGCGGAGACCCCGTCGACCTCCTCCTCGCCACCACGTGGGAGCCGGCCCTGTCGGTCACCGGCCTGGGCGGGGCGCCGCCGCCGGAGGTGGCCGGCAACGTCCAGCGGGCCTACACCGAGGCGGCCCTGTCGCTGCGCCTGCCGCCCTCGGTGGACGCCGCGACGGCCGCGGCGGCGCTGGAGCGGGCGCTGACCACCGACGTCCCGGACGGCGCCGCGGTGACCCTGACCGTGCAGTCCGCCGAGACCGGCTGGGCCGCCCCCACGACCGCCGACTGGCTGGCCACCGCCCTCGACGAGGCGTCGACCCGAGCCTTCGGCGGCACCGCCGGCGGCGTCGGCGTGGGCGGGTCGATCCCGTTCATGGCCATGCTCGGCGAGCGGTTCCCCGACGCCCAGTACGTCATCACCGGCGTCCTCGTCCCCGGCTCCAACGCCCACGGCCCCAACGAGTCCCTCCACATCCCGACGGGCAAGCGGGTCACGGCCAGCGTCGCCGACATCCTCGCCGCCCACGCCGTGCGCTAGCTGTTCCCCCCGTCGCACTGCAGCTCGGCCCCCCACAGCCGCCCGCTGCTCCCGTCGAGGGCGATGAGCCAGCAGTGCGTGTGGGCGTTCCCGCTCTTGAACCCCTGCACGTAGGTGTGGATGTTCACCCGCCCGCTGTCCCCACCCCAGACGTTCCAGTCGAAGTTCCCCCACACATCGCTCGACTTGTAGTCGTTCTGCGACGCGGTAGTCGATCGACGGGTTCAACCCCACCCACTCCGTGCCGTAGCCGACACATGTGCCGTTGAGCCCGGTGCTGTTCCAGTTGAACGACTGCCGGACCTCCATGAACACGTTGCCTCCCAGCCGCTCGATCCGACCCTTGGACCAGGCCTTCTGAGGGCAGGTGACCACGTTTCCGGGACCGCCTCAGCCGTTGAGGCCGACCACGAGCATGACGATCGCCAGCACGGTCGCCACCTGACGCGCGATCTGCACCGACCGTCCCGGCCTCACGGCTCGACCTGCGATGGTGCGAAGGGGAGTCCATCGGGGGACTCGCCCGGCAGGCCCTTGACCCCACATCCCCGCCAGATGGTGTTCTCCTCGGGGTTGCAGGGGGGCCTGGTGTCCTCGACGCCGTCGCTCTTGCGGATCTCGATGGTGCTGACGACCCAGGTGCAGGTGGTGTCGTCGGGCTTGATGGCGACCGACATCCGGTAGCCCTCGGGTGGGGTGAAGCCGACGCCGACACCGCCGGGCGGGTCGATGCACTCGCCGTCGGCGCCACGGGTGCCCCGGGCGACGACGTCACCGACCTCCAACGGGACCTCGTCGGCGTGCGAGTCGTCGTCGTCGGGTGGCCCGGCGAACACCTTCCCCGGCGGCGGCTCGGCGACCTCCGGCCGGGCCTCACCCGACGCCGCTCCGCCACCGCCCAGGGCAGCGCCCCCGGCGATCAACGCCGCGACCAGCACCACCCGGCGCCATCGGCGCCCTGCCCCCTCTCCCCGTCGACTGCTAACTGTTGTCCCCATCGCAATGGAGCGTCGTCCCCCGCGGGTTGCCGCTGCTCCCGTCGAGGGCCACCAGCCAGCAGTGGGTGTGGGCGTTGCCGCTCTTGAACCCCTGCACGTACGTGTGGATGTTCACCCGCCCGTCGTCCCCGCCCCAGACGTTCCAGTCGAACTCCCCCCACACGTCGCTCGACTTGTAGTCGTTCTGCGAGACGTTGCGGGCAGACGACCACCCGTTGCAATCGGCAAAGTAGGGCGGAACGTTGTACCACTCGCAGTAGGTGGTCTCGGACCCCAGGTTCAGGCCCACCCACTCGGTGCCGTAGCCGACACATGTGCCGTTGAGTCCGGTGCTGTTCCAGCTGAGGGACTGTCGGACCTTCATGAAGGCTTGCCCACCACCCCGCTCGATCCACCCCTTGGACCAGGCCCGCTGGGGGCAGGAGACCAGGTTTCCGGGACCTCCGCAGCCGTTGAGACCGACGACCAGGACGACGATGGCCAACCCGGTCGCCATCTGACGCACGACCGGCCGGGCCCTCCACGCCTTCAAGGCTCGACCTCGGGCGGCACAGATGGAGGGCCGTCAGAGGGTCCTCGATACGGCCCACATCCACTTCCGTAGGGGCCGTAGGTGTTGACCTCGGGGCAGACGTTGCGCTCCTCCACGCCGTCGCTCTCGTGGAGCTCGATGGAGCTGACGACCCAGGTGCACGTCTCGTCGTCGGGCCCGATGGCGACCGACATCCGGTAGCCCTCGGGCGGGGTGAAGCCGACGCCCACGCCGCCGGGCGGGTCGATGCACTCGCCGTCGGCGCCACGGGTGCCCCGAGCGACGACGTCACCGACCTCCAGCGGGACGTCGTCGGCGTGCGAGTCGTCCTCGTCGGGCGGCCCGGCGAAGACCTTCCCCGGCGGGGGCTCCTCCACCTCGGGCCTCGCCTCGCCCGACGCCGCGCCACCACCGCCCAGCGCCGCGCCCCCGGCGATCAGCGCCGCCCCCAGCACCACCCGACGCCACCGCCGCGCTGCGCTCCGTCCCGTCCCCGCTCCCCCATCGACTGCCATCCCCACACCTCTCACGAGTTTCTGTCAGGCGCAGCCACTTGGCACCATGGAGGAGCGAGGCGGACCTGTCAACCCCGACGTGGCGGGCGGGTGGGTGGCCCGTAGGGTCGACGGCATGGCTGCTGGTGGCGAGCACGGGACGCGGGCTGTCGTCGCGGCCGGGCTGGCCAACCTGGCCATCGCGGCAGCGAAGTTCGGGGCCTTCCTGGTCACCGGGGCGTCGTCGCTGCTGGCCGAGAGCATCCACTCGGTGGCCGACACCGGCAACCAGGCGCTGCTCCTCCTCGGCGGGCGCCGGGCCAAGAAGGCGGCCGACGAGCTCCACCCCTTCGGCTACGGCCGGGAGCGCTACTTCTGGAGCTTCGTCGTCGCCATCGTGCTGTTCATGCTCGGCGCCGTGTTCGCCGTCTACGAGGGCATCCACAAGATCGAGCACCCGGAGCCGCTGGAGGACCCGATCTGGGCCTACGGCGTCCTCGGCTTCGCCATCCTGGTCGAGGGGCTGAGCTTCCGGACCGCCATCGTCGAGGCCAACAAGATCAGGGGCCGGGCGACGTGGTGGCAGTTCATCCGCAACGCCAAGTCGCCCGAGCTGCCCGTCGTGATCCTGGAGGACTCGGGTGCCCTGGCCGGCCTGGTGATCGCCCTGGCCGCCATCACCACCTCGGAGGTCACCGGCGACCCCGTCTGGGACGGCATCGGCACGCTCTCGATCGGCGTGCTCCTCGGCATCATCGCCATCGTCCTGGTCGTCGAGATGAAGTCGCTGCTGATCGGCGAGTCGGCGTCGCGCAAGGACGTGGAGACGATCCGCGCCGCGGTGGAGATCGACCCGGCGGTGAAGACGCTGATCCACATGCGGACCCAGCACCAGGGCCCCGAGGAGCTGCTGGTCGGGATGAAGGTCGAGCTCGACCACACCCTGACCTTCCCCGAGGTCAGCGAGGTCGTGAACCGGATCGAGCGCAACGTCCGCCGGGCGGTGCCCCTCGCCCGCATCATCTACATCGAGCCCGACGTCACCGACGCCCGCCGGGCCGCCCCCGCCATCGGCGAGCACGTCCCGGTCCACGACGTCCCCGAGGAGATCCGGGCCAAGCAGAAGCTGGAGGAGACCCTCGGGGCCCTCGGCGTCGGCATCCCCGTCGAGGACGATCCGCGGTAGGCGGCCCCAGCGCAGCGGTCCCCGGGCAGGCCGTCCGCCCGCTGGGTACGCTCGCCCGGCGTCCACGTGGCGTGCGGGCACGGGACGTTCGCCCCCGCCCCGCCGAGGGGTCAGGGTGGCGCCTCGCTGGAGGAGGGGTCCCATGACCGATGCAACCGTCCTGGCCGACCTGGTGCGTCGGCTCGACGCCGTGGAGGCCCGCAGCGCCGCCCTGGAGGCCGAGAACCGCGGCCGGCGGGGGCGGGGCGCCCCGGCCCCGCCCGCCCCCCCCCCCCGCCCCGCCGGCGCCCC
>JBQGCF010000028.1:0-8448 GCA_052038315.1 Iamia sp. | reverse complement strand
CCAGCGCGGCCCGCAGCCTGGCCCGCGACCCCCGGCCCTTGATGCCGGCGGGGGCGGCGGCGAGGGCGTCGGCGGCGAGCAGGGCGGCCTGGAAGCGGTGCACGCCGACGACGGCCTGGCCGGGCGCCGACCGCAGCATCGGGGCGGCCGCGGCCACCGCCTCGGCCGCCTCGGCGGGCCGGTCGTGGCACAGCGCCACCATGGCCCGCACGGTGTGGCAGATCACGGCCATCTCGCCCCGCCGGCGCTTGGCGGCCAGCCAGGTCGGGGCGGAGAAGACGTCGCCGTCGAGCACGCCCCGGTGCAGCCCGGAGCGGAGGTCGGCCACGGCCTGGCCCACGATGTCGACCCGCTGCTGGAAGGCCCGCTCCCCCATCCCGGCCATCTCCTCGCCCATGGTGCGGGCGGTCTCCTCGACGGCCTGGAGGGGTCGGGAGGCGAGCAGCGCGTGGAGCAGGCCGAAGACGCCGGACGTGAGCCCGTAGCCGCGGGAGCCGGCGTCGACCGTGGTGCGGTAGCGGTCGATCAGGGGGTCGACGGTGACGTCGATGGGGGCACCCCAGTGGCGGACGAAGGCGTCGACGGTGAACCCGACCATCAGGGCGTGGCCGGCCCGCCCCCGCTGCGAGAGCTGGTCGGCGACCTCGCCGTAGCGGAGGGCCCGGGGGATGCCGGCCGGCGTCATGGCGACGAGCAGCATCCCGTAGGCGGCGATGAAGTAGCCGGCCGAGTCGGTGACGCCGTGGCGGGCCGAGATCCGGGTCGCCCGCAGCACGAGGATGATGTGGGTCAGCGGCTCGTCGACGTAGGCGAAGTGGACGCAGCCGAGCATGGCGTCGACGGTGGCGACGAGGTGCTCGTCGGTGAGGACCGGCGCCCGCAGGAAGTCCTCGGGCTCGTGACCCCGCAGCTCGGCCTGCGTCCGGGCCAGCTCGACGGCGATGTCCCGCCACGTCGGCCGCTCGGGCAGGGGCTCGCCCAGGGCGGCGAGGATGCGCCGCAGGGAGTCGAGGCCGCCGTCGTTGTCCTCCCGGGTCCACGACGTGATGCCGAGGACCCGCATGGTGCGGACCCGCTGGGGCGCCGACGGCTCGTGGGCGTCGATGGCGGCGAGGAGCTCGTCGACGAGGTCGAGGCGGCCCACGACGAGGGCGTGCTCGGCGGTCCGCAGGTGGAGATCGAAGGTGCGGTCGGCGCCGCGCTGCCACCCGGCCTCGCCCAGCACGGCGAGGGCGTCGCGCTGGAGGGCCAGCGCCTCCTGGAAGGCGCCGCTGCGGTGGGCGGCCCGGGCGGCGTCCTCGCAGAGGGCGGCCAGCCGGTCCTGGGCCTCGGGGTCGGTGGCCAGCTCGGGGTCGCGGCGGAGCAGGTCGATGACGTCGATGCGGTGGGCGTCGGCCAGGTCGGGGCGGCCGTCCGGTCCCTCGTCGGCGAGGGCCAGCACGGCGTGGGCCACCCGGCCCTCGAGGTCCCGCCGGGTCTCCGGGTCGAGGACGTCGAGCAGGGCCTGGCGCACGCCCTCGTCCAGGCAGCCCAGGTCGCCCCGCGGCGACGGCGGGGCCAGGACGTGGGCGACGACGGCCCGGTCGACCAGGGCGCCGGCCTCGCCGGCCTCGATCCCGAGGACGTGGCCGATGACGGGCACCCGGGCGGCCCGCCCGGCCACGGCGACGATGGCGGCGGCGGTGAGGGCGTCCGGGGCCAGGTCCCGCACCCGGCCGGCAGCGACCTCGGCGAGGGTCAGCGGCGCCTCGACCCGCAGCGCCCGCTCGGACCACTGCCAGCGGGCGGCGTCGACGTCGACCCAGACCTCGCCCGCCTCGACCAGCGACCAGAGGTCGGCCAGGGCGACACGGGGCAGCCCGCCCGACCGCCGCCAGACGGCGTCGGCCAGCTCGCCCACCTCGTCGACGGCCATGCCGGTGCCCTGGGCGACCAGCTCGGCGATGGCGTCGTGGTCGAGCGGCTCGACGACCACCTCGTCGATCGCCGCGCCCCGGGCGGCCATCCGCTCGAACAGCGCCTCCAGCTCGGCCGATCCGCCCCCGGCGACGACCACGACGAGGAACGGCCCGGTGTCGGGGTGGCCCCCGATCGACTCCATGGCGCCGAGGAAGGTGGCGTCGGCGAGGTCGCCGTCGTCGAAGACGCCGACCGCGGGCGGGAGGTGGCGGGCGACGGCGGCGATGGCGGCCCGAGTGGCGCGGGTGATGCGGGCGAGGATCTCGGACGGGTCGACGTAGGTCGGCTCCGGTTGGGGCCCGACCAGCAGGCCCAGGGCGGGCAGCACCTGGACGGCGACGGGCAGGTCGTCGCCCAGCGAGCGGCGGAGCTGGCCCTCGACGGCCCGCACGACGGGCTCGGGCGCGGTGAGCAGCTGCTCGACCATCTGGCCCATGACCGTGCTGCCCGTCTTGAACCCGACGGTGGCGCCCGGGTCGGAGAGGGTGGCGACGCCGCACAGGATCCCCTTGGCCCGCAGGTCGTCGCTGACGGCCCGGACGAGGGCGGTGCGCCCGGAGCCGGGCTCACCGCGCACGACGACGATCCGGCCCTGGCCCTCGGCCGCCACGGTGTCGGCGGCGGCGACGATGCGGGCCCGGAGGTCGTCCCGGCCGACGACCTGGAACGGGTCCTGCCACCGCAGGGCGATGCCCTCGACCACCGGCGACGGCGCCTCGCCGGACCCGAGCCCGGTGCCGTCGTCGCCGAGGTGGGAGCGCTGGCGCCGGAGGTCGGCCACCAGGCCCAGCACCGAGCGGTGCCGGCGCCGGCCGTCGGCGTGGGTGGCCCGGTCGAGGACGGCGGTGAGACCGGGCGGGACCTCGCCCAGCGTCGACGCCAACGCCCGCACCGTGGCGCCGAGGGCGAAGACGTCGAAGGTGGGGTCGGCCGGCACCGGCTCGGGGCCCCGCTGCTCGGGGGCGAGGTGGCCGCCGTGGCTGGTGCGGCGGGGCCGGACCCCGGCCTCGGCGGCGTCGTAGAGGTCGACCAGGACCGGCCCGTCGGGGCCGATGACGACGTGGTCCTCGTCGACCGCCCGGTGGACGATGCCCCGGGCGTGCCGGGCGGCGAGGGCCGAGCCGACGGCGCCGGACACGTCGAGGCAGCAGGCCAGGGCCAGCAGGCCGGCCGCCACCGCCTCGGCCCACGGGGGGCCGGGCGGGTCGTGGTTGACCTGGGCGACCCGCACCGACGTGTCGACGAGGTCCCGGGGGGCGACCAGGTGGGGGTGGCGGACCGCCCCGGTCAGGTCGTGCTCCCGCCGGAGCCGCTCGCGCGACGCGTCGGTGGGCAGGTCGGAGGCGTGGGTCTTGACCAGGACGGGGGTGCCGTCGGCCGCTCGGGCGCGCAGCACGAGGGTGTCCCCGCGCCGCTGGAGCGGGCGGAGATCCTCCAGCCCGGGAAGCGACCCCAGGCTCACCCGGCGGGCACCCTGCGGGCGTCGGCGTGGGCCACGTCGATGGCCGTGGTCTCGATGGTGGTCGTCCCCTCCTGCTGCTCGGCCCGGTGCGGCCTGACGAAGTCGTAGCCCACGATCTTGTCCAGGGCGGGGAGCCCGGTCAGCGCGTGCGCCGCCAACAAGCCTGACATGACTGCGCCCTCGAAGGAACCGATGTCCATCCCGGTCGAGATCCAGTCGCTGGCCAGGGCCAGGTTGGAGGCCCCGCTCTGCCAGGCCTCGGGCCGCAGCGCACCGGAGCCGGGGGGCGACGGGACGTAGCGCTCGTTGGGGTCGGCGTTGCAGCGCCAGTACTGGAAGTCGATCCGCTCCTGGCCCACGGCCTCGATGCCGGCGGGGACGTGGAGGAGGGCCGGGTCGAAGGCGCCGCCCACGAACGGGTCGGTGGCCGAGGCGGGCAGCACCGAGGCGGCCGTGCGCAGCCACTGGGTGAAGGTGGCCTTGGCCCAGTCGTCCAGCAGGGCGGGGGTCTCGTGCTGGTCGGGTGCCGGCCAGGGGCCCCGGTGGGCCATCGGGCCGCAGAAGTAGAGCAGGCCCTTCGGGGTGTCGTCGGCCGGCCAGTTCTCGGCGGCGATGACGTCGGACATGTCGGCCATGCCGAGGGGCTGGACGGCGGCGGTGCCGACGGTCCGGTCGGTGCCCGGGAGCTCCGGCAGGCCCAGCTCGATGGTGGTGGGGTCCGTCCAGATCTGGGCGGCCATGGTGGCGATGCCGGGCATGGCGGCCACGGCCGGCTTCCAGCGGGCGTGCTCGACCAGGGTCGGGGCGAGGTGCTCGACGCTGGGCAGCGGCAGGGCGCTGATCACGCAGTCGTAGTCGACGCCGGCGACGAGGGTCTCGTGGCCCACGCCCTCCCACGGGGTCCACCACGACTCGAGGTCGACGCCGGACGCCCGCAGCTCCTCGCCCTGCTCGAGCTGGCCGTAGATCGGGGTGGCCGGCCAGCCGAGGGTCTCGTCGGGCAGGACGACCAGCGGGTCGTACTCGGCCCCGTCCACGGTGGTGGCCTGGACCTGGACCTCGATGCGCTCGATGCGACCGGTCTCGTCGTCGTACACGAGCTCCTCGACCCGGCGGAAGAACTTGAAGTCGACGCCCCGGTCGCGGGCGACCCGGTAGAAGGGGGCGATCACGGTGTCGCCGGTGCCCCGGGTGAACCAGTAGCTGCCCTGGCCGCAGGCGAGCAGCTGGCGGAGGACGAACCAGAGGAACGACGAGGTGGCCATCGTCGGCGGGACGCTGGTGTCGCCGTCGACGACCTGGAAGCAGATCTGGGCCGGCATCTGGGTGACGCTGCTGCTGACGGCGACCTCGTTCATGCCGTGGCGGCGCAGCCAGTGGAGGTAGTCCTCGCCGTCGACCGAGCCGAGGCCCCGCTCGAAGATCTTGTCGGCGATCACGCCACGCAGCGCGGTGCTGTACAGCTCGACCTGGCACCAGACCGAGCGGAGGCGGGCGTAGCGGCTGGTGGCCTCGTTCCGGTCGACGTGCTCCTTCAGGCGCAGGCGCATCGTCTCGACCAGATCGAGGATCTCGCGGTGGCGCCCGGGGTGGGGCTCGCTGGGGGCCAGCTCCTCCCGCTCGTGCTCGGCCTTGAGGGCGCCGAGCTGGTGGTGGTCCCCGAGGTGGGCGCGCAGGCCCTCGCCGTCACCGGGGCCGAAGGCCTCCTCCAGCAGCGAGATGATCAGGGCCACGATCTCCGTGACGAAGGCCTTGAGGTCGACGTGGTCCTCGGGCCCCCACGGCTCCATGTCGTTGTGGGGCATCGTCTGCCAGGTGAGCTCCCACCGGCGGTCGATCATGTCGGCCATGGCGAGGCGGTTGCTGGGGGTCAGCACCTCGTCGATGGTCTCCTTGGTGCCGTCGGGGCCGGGCGGCAGCTCCTGCATGCAGTGGTCGAGCATCCGCAGGGCGTTGGTGTACATGTTCCCGAACAGGTGGATGCCGTGCTCCTGGATGCGGGCATCGCCGACGAGGCGCCAGGCGCCCAGCTCCTCGTCGCGGACGACCTCGCCCTTGCGGCCGGTGGCGCCCTTGCCGCCGAGGCGCCAGCCCAGCTGGAGGACGGTGACCTCGTAGTCGTCGCGCCACGTCGGGTGGAGCTCGGGGTCGGTGAGGGAGAGGGCGGCGGCCAGGCCGGCCGGCCCCCCTCCCACGATCAGGATCTTGCGGCGGTCGGTCATGGGTTCCCCTCCGAGGGACTGGTGCAGCGTGGGTCGCGATGGGACCGGCACCCATCGGCCAGCACCCCCCTCTCAGGAGGTCATCCGCTCGATTCGAAGGGGTTCGACCACCCTCAGTGGGGCGCCCCTGGTCGTCCGTTCACGGACAGGTGTTTTCGACCGTCTCGCCGGCCAGCAGCTGGTCGAACCACTCCAGCGCCTGGGGGTAGGCGACCACCGCGGCCGGGCCGTGGCCGCCCCCGTCGGCGAGCACCCGGCGCTCGGCCGCCTGGCCCAGCCCGCACATCCGCTCGAACAGGATCTCGCTCAGGAAGGGCGGCACCGTCTCGTCCTGCTGGCTGTGGATGATCAGGATCGGGTCGTCGGTGACGGACCTGACCGGGGTTGTTGTCCCGGGCCAGCTCGGGCCACGGCTCGGTCGACGGCCCGTCGGGCAGGACGATCTCCTGCGGCTCCAGCCCGGCGTAGGCGCCGAAGACGTCGCCGGTGCAGCCCTCGTCCACGGCCGTCAGGCGCTCGACGCCCTCGGGGGTGAGGAACGTGGCCGGGTCGGCCTCGTCGGGGTAGGCGGCGGCGAAGCCGGCGACGATCATGGCTGCGAAGCCGGACACGCCGGGGCTGCCGGCGGCGCCCAGGATCACGTCCAGCTCGGTGGCCGGGGCGCCGGCGAAGGTGCCGACCACGTCGAGGTCGGGGGCCCACTCGGGCTGGACCTGGTTGGCCCACAGCGCCCCGTGGCCGCCCTGCGAGTAGCCGGCGACCAGGGTGGTGGCGCTGGCCTCGGCCTCGGGCAGCTGGGCGGCGGCGAGGGCGGCGTCGATCACGCCCCGTCCCTCGCTCTCGCCGACGAGGTACGGGTGGCGACCGGGCGTGCCCAGGCCCTCGTAGTCGGTGACGGCGATGATCCAGCCCCGCTCGACCGCCGGGCCGGCGATGGCCAGCTCGGCCGCGCCCCCGCCCTTGGACGGGGCGCACTCGTCGGCGATGCCGGTGGTGCCGTGGGCGATGGTGAGGACCGGGCGGCCGCCCACGGGGGCCGGGGCGGTCGGGACGACGACGGTGCCGGTGACGACGATCGGGTCGCCGGCCACCGACTCCGACAGGTACATCACCCGGTACGACCGGGCCCCGTCGAGGGTGGCCTCGACCTCCTGGTAGCGCACCAGGTCGCCGTGGGCGCCCCCCGGGATCGGCTCGGGCACGGCGTACAGCTCGTCGTCCGTCTCGACCACGAGCGGCTCCACCGCCGCCTCGGTCGTCGTCGACGCCTCCGGCGCCTCGGCCTCGGTCGTCGTCGATGCCGACGAGCCGTCAGCGGGATCGCCGGCGTCGTCCGAACAAGCGACGGCGACGAGCAGTGCCACCAGTGCGATGAGGGCGCCGGCGCCCCGGGCGAAGGATCTCACGCGGCCGACCCTACGAGGCCGACCCGGCCCAGCGCCGCCGGGCGGAAGCCCCGACGGCTCGTGAGCACGGCGCCAGCCCGAGCCGGCGAGCGCAGCGAGCTTCGGCGGGAAGGAGCCCGACGCCTCAGCCGTTCGCAGGCCTGACGGCCTGCGACCTGGCTTCGGCCTTCGGCCTGGCTTCAGTACCGCGGAGGAGACTTGAACCCCTGACCTCCTGATCCACAATCAGGCGCTCTAACCAACTGAGCTACCGCGGCGTAGGGCCCCCGATCATGCTGGCGAACCGCCTCCGACCGCAACACCGTTGGGCGTCAGGGCCGGTGGACGAAGGTCGCCACCTCGCTCCCGTCGGCCGCCGTGGCCCACAGCCGCCACCCCATCGTCGAGCCGTCGACCAGGGCGGTGAAGCCCCGCAGGCCCGGCGCGCCGGGCCGCGGCACGGTGGGCACCTCGACGACGGTGCCGCCCCACCGGTAGGTCACGAGGGTGGCCCGGGCGTCGACCACACCGGCCAGGACGCTCTGCGGCCCGCCCGTCGCCACCGCGGCGGCGAAGGGCACCCGGGTCGGGCCGACCATGTCGATGCCGCCGGCGCTCGGGGGCGTCGTCCCCTGCTGCATGACCCGCACCCGGACGCCGTGCTCGCTGGCGACCTCGATCGGCTCCCACCAGGCCCGGTAGGGCGCCTCGCCCCCGGCCTGGCCGATGATGCCGCCGTCGGCGGGCACCGCCGGGTAGCCGTCGTCGGTGCCGGCCCGGTAGGTGGCCTCGACCCCGCCGGCGGTCAGGGTGAGGACGTCGCCGGAGATGGCGTAGCGGGCGTCGCCGGCGCCCAGGCGCACCAGGGACGAGATCTCGTCGCGGGCGCCCGTGCAGCCGACCAGCGTGCCGCCGATGCCGTGGCCGACGATCGTCCCGTCGCCCACGGTGACCTGGGCGCTGAAGCCGTTGCAGCCGTCGTAGCCGCCCAGCACCGTCGTTCCCGCCGGCGGCAGGCAGTCGGGCCCCGGTGGGCACTCCGACGGGCCGATGCCGATCCGGACGACGACGTCGAGCGGGATCTCGTAGGCCTCGCCGTCGACCGAGAGCCCTTCGAGCCACCACGTCGGCCCCTCCAGGGGTCGGTCGGCCACCGCCGGCGTCGTCGTCCCGGTCGTCGAGGGGGCGGAGGTCGGAGCCGACGTCGACGGGACGGTGGTCGTGGCCACGTGGACGTCCTCGCCGTCGTCGCGGCCCAGGCCCACCGCCACGCCCACGAGGGCCAGGACGACCAGCACGGCGGCGGCCAGGGCCAGGACCGTGGGTCGGCGGCGACGTCCGCCCCGCACCGCCGGCGGGGCGGGCGGCGCCGGGCCCCGGTCGGCCCGGTCGTCGGCCCCGGCCCCGAGCTGGGCGCTCA
>JBQGCF010000027.1:0-5417 GCA_052038315.1 Iamia sp. | reverse complement strand
CGGCCGCCACCGACGCCACGCCGACCCGCACCGCCAACCCGAAGCCCCGGGCGAAGCCGGCCACCATGATCGCCGTGAGCAGGGAGAAGACGAACGGCGAGTCCCAGTAGCCGGTGGCGACCACCGCCATCACGTGGATGGCCACCTCGACCAGCACCCGCACCAGGCTGGACAGGTCGTCGCGGATCTCGAGCGGCTTGAGGATCCGCACGACGTTGTAGGTGATGACCACCATGGCGGCGATCACCACGTCCCACTCGGCGTTGGCCATGCCGCTGCTCGAGAGGACGACCGTGACGGCCGTGGTGGCGCCGCGCACGCCCATGATGGCGGGGCGGAACGCCGCCGTCTGGTCGATCGTCGCCGCCCCCGGGACCGTGATCACGGCGCCGTCGACCGGATCGATCAGCGGAGCCGTCCGCACCCGATCACCGGCCATGCCGGGATGCTACCGGCGACCGTCGTCCCCTTCTTGCGACCCTGAGCGGGCGCTGCGCCCGGTCAGGGTCGCAAGAAGGGCGGTGGTGGCGGCCCGCTACGGTCTCGACCATGGTGCTGGTCGGGCTGACGGGGGGGATCGGCAGCGGGAAGTCGACGGTGTCGGCGGCGCTGGCAGCGCGGGGTGCGCTGGTGATCGACGCCGACGCCATCGTGCGGGAGGTCCAGGAGCCCGGGACCGAGGTGTTCGACGCCATCGTCGAGCGGTTCGGGCCCGACGTGGTCGCCCTCGACGGCACCCTCGACCGCCAGGCCGTGGCCGACCTGGTCTTCACCGACGACACCGCCCTGGCCGACCTCAACGCCATCGTCCACCCCGCCGTCGGGGCCGAGATCGCCCGGCGGCTGGAGGAGGCGGCCGGCACCGACCAGGTCGTCGTCCTCGACGTCCCCCTGCTGGTCGAGTCGGGGCGGGACGACATGGCCGCCCTGCTGGTGGTCGACGTCGATCCCGAGATCGCGGTCAGCCGGGTCGTCGAGCAGCGCGGCATGCGGGAGGCCGACGTCCGGGCCCGGATCGCCCGCCAGGCGTCGCGGGAGGAGCGGCTGGCCCGCGCCACCCACGTGATCGACAACTCGGGCAACCGGTTCGACCTCGAGACCCGGATCGCCGCACTCTGGAAGCAGCTCTCGGCCCTCTGACCCCTATTCCCGGCCGTTGGCGGTGCTGGCGGACGAGCGCCGGTCCAGCTCCGCGCAGATCTGGTGGTACCCGATGAAGGGGGCCACATCGGGCGGGAGGCCGGCCCACGCGTCGCGGATCTGCTTCTTGCTGGGCGGCCGACCGTCGGTGGCGACGCCGATGGTGCCCGACAGCAGCACGAAGGTGGCCAGCCACAGGTGGTCGACGGCCATGACCAACGTGGTCGGCGTGATCCGGACGGCGAGGCCGGGTCCGCCGATGGCCACCGTCTGCAGGTCGTCGACGGGCCAGGGGCCGGACCACCTCCCGTCGGGGCGGAGGCGGCGGAACGGGTTCCTCGTCGCCATCAGCGACGGGTCCAGGACGCCCCCGCGGATCCAGGGTTGGGGCCTGCCCCCGCCGTTCGTCGGGAGGAGGCCGATGCACCACCAGCGGGCGATGTCGGCGGCGGGCCGTTCGATCAGGCTCGTGCTCACCACGGGACCGGACCCCCACCCCACCAGGAGGGAAGGTCGTCCCGCCGGACCTCGGCCGTCTCGCCGTCGCCGTCGAGGATGGCGCTGCCGGCCCGGACGACGGCGTGCAGCGGCCCCGGACGGTCCGGGATGCCCGGTCCGGCGGCCCGGAGGAGCAGGGCCAGCTCGAGCTCGACCGGCGCGATGGTGAGCAGGAGGCGGCGCCAGTGGTACTCGTCCCGCCACGCCTCCTCGGTGGCCCGCAGGGCGGCGTCGAGCAGGCGGTGGACGTCCCCGCCGGCCACCCCGTCGATCCAGAGCTCGAGGGGCAGGCCCAACCGCCCGACGGTCCGCGGGCCCGCCCGGCGGGCGGTCCTGACCAGCTCGACGACGACGACGAGGTCGTCGTCGATCGGGGCGCGCGGGCCCTGGCCGACGTCGAGCCACGTCCGGTCGCCGGCGAGCCCCCACCTCACCACCAGGGCGGCGAACAGCGCCGCGGTGGCGGCGTCGTCGGCGTGCTCCGGGAACCAGGCGGCCGCGGCCAGGCCCGCCGTCCGGGTGTCCTCGTCGGACGGACCGCCGGCGGCGCTGGCCACGGCCACGAGCAGCGGGTAGCCGGGGGACGCGAGGGCGTCGTCCCGGGCGGCGACGGCACGCGCCGCCCGGCGCGCCACGTCGGGGTGGACCAGCCCGAGCAGGGCGACGGCCCGGATCGCCGACTCGGCGGCCCGGCGGGGGCTGCCCCGGTGGCGGAGCCAGCGGGAGTGCGCCCACTCCGTCAGCCCGGCGGCGGCGACCCGGTCGGGGTCGAGGCGCAGGGCGGCGAGGTCCTCGGCGTTCACAGCACCGCCCTCACGTTGCCCAGGGACTCGGCCGGGACGTGCCGGGGGTTGACGACCAGGTCGTCCTGGTCGTCGGGGTGGGCGAACCACTCGGGGGTGAAGATCGCGGTCGGCGGCTCCTCCGGATCCGGACCGGCCTCCGCCCAGGCGTCGCGCCACGCCCGCATGTCGGCGCCGGTCACCCGCCGGGCCCACGCCAGGCGCAGGGGCGGGACGTAGATCTTGGCCACGATCTCGCCCTCGTGGTGGAAGGGGACGAAGCGGTGGTGCTGGTTCAGGTCGCGCACCTCCTCGCAGTAGTCGAGGTGCGGCGTGCTGGGCCGGCCGGCGAGGGTCACGTAGCCGGCGACGATCCAGCCGTCGACGTAGTCGCCACCGACGTCGTCGCCGCCGTCGGTGGCGAAGATCGCCGCCGTCAGCCAGGCGTCGTGGAGGACGTTGACGGCGTCGGCCGGCTGGGGGACGACCGTCCCCGCCGTCAACGAGATGAACGGCGACTCGTCGCCGTAGGGGATCGAGGACGGCGGGTAGGGGCGTGCGATCCGAGCCAGGTGGTGGTGGAGGCGGTCGGCGTCGACCAGCTCCGCCCACTCCGCCGGGTCCGTGCCGGAGTTGTCGCGGAACCAGCGCGACCGCAGGCCCTCGGTGGTGAGGATGGCCTCGATCCGGGCCCGGTCGAGGCCGCTCATGCCCCGCAGGACGTGCTGGATGATCACGATGCGGCCTCCCGGCGCTCGGCCCGGTCGATCAGCAGGTGGACGAGGTCGTCGGGGCGGTTGGTGAGCCCGACGAAGCCGGCGGGCACGGGGCGGCCGGCGTCCACCGTCCCCGTGTAGAGGACGAAGTCCAGGTGTTCGGCCTCCGCCTCGCCGGCCCGGGCCCGCAGCTCGATCCCCGCCTTCGCATCGGCCCCCCGGACCATGTCGGTGACGACGATGTCGACGTCGTCGCGACGGAGGGCGTCGAGGCCCTCCTCGGTCGTGACCGCCGTGGCGATGTGGAACCCGGCGGCGCGCAGGTAGCGGCGCTCGGCCCGGTTGCCCTCGGGGCGGTCGTCGACCCACAGCAGCCGGGTCCCGGCGATGACCTCGGCGTTGCGCCGCACCCGCTGCTCCAGCGCGGTCAGGCCGGCGCTGGCGATCGGGGGTCGGCCCGGCGCCTCGGCCAGGTCCTGGGCCACGGCCGCGCTGATGGTGACGGCCCCGACGGTGACCGAGTCCACCCGCTGGGCGAAGCCGGCGAGCTGCTGGCGGAAGACGACGGCAGCGCCGACGACGAGGGCCAGGGCGACGAGGGTCGGGATGATCCCGATCCAGGCCGCGGCGGTCGACTCGTCCATGAGACCCCTCCCTGGTCGTGGCGGCCATCGTGCACCACCCGGCAGCCAGTGACAAGGGCTTCGGCTTCGCTGTCGCACCCCATCGGTAGGGTGACCCCATGAGTGACATCACCCCGGTCACCACCACCCAGGCCCGCCCGTTCCAGGTCGTCTCCGAGTTCTCGCCGGCGGGCGACCAGCCCAAGGCCATCGCCTCCCTCGCCGACGGCATCGAGGGCGGCGAGCGCTTCCAGACCCTCCTCGGCATCACCGGATCGGGCAAGTCGGCCACCATCGCCTGGACCATCGAGCAGGTCCAGCGCCCCACCCTCGTCCTCGCCCCCAACAAGTCGCTGGCCGCCCAGCTGGCCAACGAGTTCAAGGAGTTCTTCCCCAACAACGCGGTCGAGTACTTCGTCTCCTACTACGACTACTACCAGCCCGAGGCGTACATCGCGTCGAGCGACACCTACATCGAGAAGGACAGCTCGATCAACGACGAGATCGAGCGGCTGCGCCACTCCACCACCGCCTCGCTGCTCACCCGGCGGGACGTGATCGTGGTCGCCTCGGTGTCGTGCATCTACGGCCTGGGCTCGCCCGAGGAGTACCGGGAGAGCCTGCTCGTGCTGCGCAAGGGCGAGGAGATCGACCAGCGGCTGCTGCTGCGGCGCTTCGTCGACATGCAGTACGACCGCAACGACATGAACCTCACCCGGGGCACGTTCCGGGTGCGGGGCGACACCATCGAGATCCACCCGGCCTACGACGAGACGGCGCTGCGCATCGAGCTGTTCGGCGACGAGATCGAGGCCATGAGCACCTTCGACCCGCTGACCGGCGAGAAGATCAAGGTCCACGACGACTTCGTGCTGCTCCCGGCGACGCACTACGTGGCCGGCGAGGAGAGGCTCCAGAAGGCGATCGTCCGCATCGAGCACGAGCTGCAGGAGCGGCTCAAGTGGTTCGAGCAGGAGGGCAAGCTGCTCGAGGCCCAGCGGCTGCGGATGCGCACCCAGTACGACCTCGAGATGCTGGCCGAGGTCGGGTTCTGCAACGGCATCGAGAACTACTCGGCGCCCATCGAGGGGCGGGGCCCGGGGGAGACCCCCAACACGCTGATCGACTACTTCCCGCGCGACTTCCTGATGGTGATCGACGAGAGCCACCAGACGATCCCGCAGCTCCACGGCCAGTACGAGGGCGACCGCAGCCGCAAGGAGCAGCTGATCGACCACGGCTTCCGGCTGCCGTCGGCGGCCGACAACCGGCCCCTGCGCTTCGACGAGTACATGGACAAGGTCGGCCAGGTCGTCTTCCTCTCGGCCACACCCGGGCCGTTCGAGAAGGAGAAGAGCACCCGCATCGTCGAGCAGGTCGTCCGGCCGACGGGTCTGATCGACCCCGAGGTCGTGGTCAAGCCGACCAAGGGCCAGATCGACGACCTGATGGCGCAGATCAACGACCGGGTGGCTCGCGGCGACCGGGTGCTCGTGACGACGCTGACCAAGAAGATGTCGGAGGACCTGACCGACTACCTGCTCGAGCTGGGGGTCAAGGTCCGCTACCTCCACAGCGAGGTCGACACCATCCAGCGCATCGAGATCCTGCGCGACCTGCGGCTGGGCGAGTTCGACGTGCTGGTCGGCATCAACCTG
>JBQGCF010000026.1:0-13943 GCA_052038315.1 Iamia sp. | reverse complement strand
TGCTCAAGTGGCAGACCGACTACCTCGGGCGCCAGCGGCCGATGCTCCCGGCCCGCAACGGCTTCCCCCGCAAGGTCAAGCCCCTCGTGCGGCTGACCGAGCGGGAGACGGCCGCCTACTGCGTGCTGCGGGGCATCGACTACCAGGTCGAGGAGTGCCCGATGGCGGCCGGCAACAAGCACCTCGGGTTCAAGGAGACGCTGAACGACCTCGAGCTGCGTTCGCCCGGGGCCAAGCACGACCTCTACTTCGGCTTCCTCGACCGGGCCGTCGACCGCTTCGAGACGGCCGACTCCGAGGACAGCACCGTCACCCTCGGCCTGTGCGCCGAGTGCGTGGCGCCGACCACCGGCGAGGTGTGCGCCTTCTGCCGCCTCGCCGCCCGGGCCCGCGAGGCCGAACCGGTGCCGCTGGGCCCGCCGAGGAGACGACGATGACCGACCAGCCCGTGACCGACGAGCCCGTGACCCACGAGCCCGTGGCCGACGAGGCGCCCCCGGAGGAGCCCACGCCCGCCCCCGTGCCCGTCCGCCCCCTGCAGGAGGGCGACTTGGTGCTGCTGGTCGACGCCAAGCACCGGCGCTACCTCGTCACCCTCGAGGCCGGCGCCGAGTTCCACTCGCACGCCGGGCTCATCCCCCACGACGAGCTGATCGGCCGCGACGCCGGCCGGGAGGTCCGCTCCAGCCGCAACAGCCGCTACGTGGTCCTCCGCCCGACGCTGAGCGACTTCGTGCTCAAGATGCCCCGCGGCGCCCAGGTCGTGTACCCGAAGGACATCGGGCCGATCCTGATGCTGGCCGACCTCTCTCCCGGGCTGCGGGTCCTGGAGTCCGGGGTCGGCTCGGGGGCCCTGTCGATGGGGATGCTGCGGGCCGGGGCCGACATCGTCGGCTACGAGCTGCGGGAGGACTTCGCCACCCGGGCCCAGCGCAACGTCCGGGGGTTCCTGGGCGAGGGCGTGATGGATCGCTACCGGGTCGAGGTCCGGGACTGCTACGAGGGCATCGACGAGCGCCGGCTCGACCGCATCGTGCTCGACCTGCCCGAGCCCTGGCTGGTTGTGCCCCACGCCGTCGAGGCCCTGGTCCCCAGCGGCATCATCGTCGCCTACACCCCGCAGATCACCCAGGCCGCGTCGCTGCGGCACGAGCTGGAGCGGCACGGCTTCGCCCAGGCCGAGACGGTCGAGGTCATCCAGCGCGGGTGGCACATCGAGGGCCAGGCGGTGCGGCCCAACCACCGGATGGTCGGCCACACCGGCTTCCTCACCCACGCCCGGCTCCTGCGCCCCTGATCGCCGTGCTCGACCTCGTCATCCTCCTGCTCCTCGTCGTGGCGGGGGTGGGCGGATACCGGCTCGGCTTCGTGGCCCGGGCCGCGTCGTGGGCCGGGATGCTGGTCGGGCTGTTCATCGCCGCCCGGGCCATGCCCCGGGTGATCGAGTCGCTGGGCGAGGACGCCAGCCGCAGCTCCCTCGTGCTCGTCGCCGCCGGGCTGCTGCTGGGCGGGGCGGCGATCGGCCAGGCCCTCGGCCTCCTCGCCGGCAGCCGGGCCCAGAGCGGCATCACCACCACGGCCGGCAAGCGGGTCGACCAGATGGGCGGCGCCCTGGCCGGCATCCTCGGCACGCTCGTGATCGTCTGGCTGCTCGTGCCCGCCGGGGCCGACATGACCGGCTGGCAGGCCCGGGCCGTGCGCGAGTCCCGCATCGTCCAGGCCCTGACCGACGGCCTGCCGGAGGCGCCCGACGCCACCCGCACCCTCCGCCGGCTGCTGGGCGACGGCTACCCGCAGGTCTTCGAGGGCCTCGACCCCAGCCCGGAGGTCGGCCCCGTCCCGGCCGAGACCGGGCTGGCCCAGGACCAGGCCCAGGCCATCTCGGGCTCGATCGTCAAGGTGGTGGGCGAGGCGTGCGGGCGGATCCAGGAGGGGACCGGCTGGGTCGTCGATGACGGCCTGGTCGTCACCAACGCCCACGTGGTGGCGGGGGAGCCCGAGACGGTGCTCCAGCGCCAGGACGGCTCGGAGGCCGACGCCACGCTCGTCGCCTTCGACCCCGAGCGGGACCTCGCCGTGCTGGCCTCCCCGGGCCTCGGGCTGCCCGCCCTGCCGGTGGGCACCTCGGCCGTCGACCAGCGGGGCGCGGTGTTCGGCCACCCCGGCGGCGGGCCGCTCGAGCTCTCGCCCTTCGTGACCCGGGAGCGCCTCGACGCCGTGGGCACCGACATCTACGGCAACCGGGGCACCGAGCGTGACGTCCTCGTCCTGGCGTCCGACCTGGCGCCGGGCGACTCCGGCTCGCCGCTCGTCGACACCGCCGGCCAGGTCGTCGGCGTCGCCTTCGCCATCGCCCCCGACCGCGACGGCGTGGCCTACGCCCTGTCGACCGACGAGCTGGCCGCCGTCCTCGCCACCGTCGGCGACCAGGCCCTCGACGCCGGCCCCTGCGCCGCCTAGGGGCTACTGGGCGAGGAAGTGGGCGGCGTTGCGGTCGGCGATGGTCATGATGCCGGCCTGGGGGTTGACGCCGGGGGCGTCGGGGAGCAGCGAGGCGTCGGCGACGCGCAGGTTCTCGAAGCCGTGGACCCGCCCGAAGCTGTCGGTGCCGGTGCGGCTCCGGTCCTCGCCCATGCGGACGCTGGACGTGAGGTGGATCGTCATCAGGTTGGCGGTCGCCGGGGTGACGGCGTCCCACCAGCGGCCCAGGTCGGCCGTCGATCGGGCCACGCCGGCGCCGACGACCGACGGGTACAGCTCGGTCGCCCCCGTCGCCAGCAGCAGCTCGCCCAGGTGGAGCAGGCCCCGGGCCAGGCGGCTCATGTCGCCGTCGGTGAGCCGGTAGGTCACGACCGGCGCCTCCAGCCCGGGCACGGCCAGGACCAGGCCCGAGCCCTCGCTGCGGATGGCGGCGTAGTACACGCCGACGTTCTCCCAGTCGTCCAGGGCATCGCCGAAGGGCTCGCCGGACTCGGCCAGGGCCATGGCCACGTGGCCCCGCCGGGCGATCGAGCCGCCGAGGGTGAGGTGCGGCGAGAAGTCGTTGATGCGGTGCATCGGGACGTCGCCGTGGTCGACGGCGAAGGGGAACCGGGCCGCGATCTTGATGCTGGGGTGGAGCTTGAGGCCCCGCCCGATGCGGTGGCGGATGCCGCTGCGCTGGAGGAGCGCCGGCGTCTGGATCGCGCCGCCGCAGACGACGACGTGCTCGGCATCGATCTGGACGTGCTCGACGCTGCCGTCCGGGTGCGTGCGCCGGGCCGTCGCACCGGTGACCCGGGGGGCCGAGCCCTGGAGGCGCCGGACCCGGGTGTCCGGGAGGATCTCGGCCCCGGCGGCCACGGCCCGGGGGAGCAGCGTGCGGGCCATCGTCTGCTTGGTGCCCCGGCCCCGCTCGTCGTAGGAGAAGACGCGGGGGAACTCGGTCGAGCGCCAGCCGACCTTGGCCGCCCCCTCCTCCAGCAGCCCGGAGCTGCGGGGCGGGGCGCCGGGGACGGTCGCGACGCCCACGTCGCCCTCGACGGCGGTGGCGTAGCGGTCGAGCACCTCGGGGGTGAACTCGTCGATGCGGTACCGGGACCGCCACTCCTCGGTCAGCCCGCCGGGGAGGCGGTGCCACAGGCCGCTGTTGATCTCGGTGCTGCCGCCGACGCAGCGGCCCTCGGCGTAGGCGATGGGCGGGGCGCCCAGCGCACCGGCGCCGCCCCGGTGGCGGTACTGGGAGGCCATCTCCTCCAGGGAGAAGGGCTCGTGGGTGCCGGGCCGGACCCAGGGGCCCTCCTCGACCACGGTGACGGTGCGACCGGCCTCGGCCAGGCGGCAGGCGGTGGTGGCCCCGCCGGCGCCCGAGCCGATGACGAGGACCTCGGTCGAGATGCGGGTCACGCGGCCGACGCCCGGGCTTCGAGCAGCTCGTTCTCGGAGAAGAGGACCAGCGAGCGCAGGGCCCGGACCCACTGCCGGACCAGGCCGATCGGGTGGCCCTCGAGCCAGGCCAGCTCGTCGACGGGGTCGAGGGGCCGGCCGCGCCGCCGGGCCGCCGACCAGGTCGAGAGGAGCACCGTCTCGCCGGCGATGCCGGCCCGCAGCACCTCGGGCATGGCCGCCAGGGCGGCGCTGGCATGGTCGGCGACCGCCCGCCGGATCTCCGGATCGTCCGACACGAGCAGCGCGTCCACCACCTGGCGCTCGTACGGCAACATCGGCGCCACCTTAGATCGACCCCCTGGGGTGACCTGCGGTCGACCTGTGGGTTGACGATCGGGGAGGGGGGCCGGACTACGGTCGCTCCGATGCGCGCCGTGGTCCTGGTCCCGACCTACCATGAGCGCGCCAACATCGACGACCTGCTGCGGGCGATCCGGGCCAAGGCCCCCGAGGTCGACGTGCTGGTGATCGACGACGCCAGCCCGGACGGCACCGCGGACCTGGCCGAGGAGGTCGCCGCCGAGGTCGGCCAGGTCGAGGTCCTGCGCCGGGCCGGGAAGGACGGCCTGGGCAACGCCTACCGGGCCGGCTTCGCCCACGCCCTGGCCCAGGGCTACGACGTCCTGGTCACCTTCGACGCCGACTTCTCCCACGAGCCCGACGCCATCCCGGTGCTGCTCCGGAAGCTGGAGGACGGCTGCGACCTGGTGATCGGGTCCCGCTACGTGCCCGGCGGCAGCACCCCCAACTGGCCGGCCCACCGCCGGGCCCTGTCGCGCTACGGCAACCGCTACACCGGCTGGGTCCTCGGGCTCGACGTGCGGGACATCACGTCCGGCTTCCGGGCCTACCGGGCCGAGACGCTGCTGGCCATCGAGTACGCCACGACGGTCGCGTCGGGCTACGCCTTCATGACCGAGCTGGCGGTCCGCATCCACGCCTCGGGGGCGACGATCGGCGAGGTCGCCATCGAGTTCCGCGACCGCGAGCGGGGCACCTCGAAGATGTCGGGCCGGATCATCGCCGAGTCGATGGTCAGGGTGACGTGGTGGGGCCTGAAGGGGCGGCTGCGCCGTCGTCCGGCGACCCCCGGCTCCTGAGCCACTCGACCAGAGCGGCCACCGCGGCCCCGGCCAGCACGCACGTCATCACGTCGAGCGGGAGCCGGAAGCGGCCGATGCCGTAGAAGACGGCGCTGACGATCACCACCGTGGCGAGGGTCGCAGCCGCCGGCAGCAGGCTCTCGCGACGGCGGCGCAGGGCCACCGCCCCGGCGATCGACACCGGCACGAGGGCCCAGAACGAGCGATACCCCCACCACGACGCCCACTCGGGCCGGCCCTCGCCCTGGTTGATGAAGACCTGCTGGCGGAGCTCGTACCAGCCGAAGGTCCGGCCCAGGCGGGCGTACACGACCCCCGGCCAGCGCCCCGGGTTGTCGAGGGCGTACTCGATGGCGGCGTCGCGCTGGAGCTTGGAGACCTCGGAGGCGTCGAGGCCCCGCTCCTCGGTCCGCTCCTCCTCGTTGAACGCCACGACGCAGGAGATGGCCCACGAGCCCTTGGTGTGGCCGCTGTAGGTCGCCGGGCAGTTGGCGCCGAGCAGGGTGGTGCCGTCGTTGCTGGAGATGAGCACGGTCTGGTCGAACTCGATCGTGTTCCACAGCGTCCACGGGGCGACGACCAGCCCGGCGCAGACGAGGGCGGCGCCCGAGCGCAGCAACCGGTCGCGCCAGGGGAGGTCGCGCGCCAGCAGGACGGTGGGGACGATCAGCAGGGGCAGGAAGAGCCCGATCTCGGCCCGGGCGAGGATCGTCAACCCGCAGAGGGCGCCGACCAGGCCGGCCCGCAGCAGGGTGGGGGAGCGGCGCAGCCCCACCGCGGCCCACAGCAGCGCAGCGATGAGGACGGTGGAGATGGTCTCGCTCATCACCACCGCGTCGTTCATCCAGAGGTTCGGGTTGATCGCCGCCACCACGGCCGCTGCGACGCCGGCGATCGGGCCCGCCACCGAGCGGGCGAGCAGCCCGATCAGGACGATGGCGACCGCCCCGAGCAGGCAGAACGTGTAGCGCTGGGCCATCACGCTGTCGCCGAACAGCCACGCGGTGGGCACCAGCGACGCGATCGTCAGCGGCGGGTGGTCGGCCACGTGGACCCCGTAGAAGGGGTGCTCGAACCAGTGCCCGTCGGCGGTGCCCTGGGCGGCCAGGCTGTAGAGGAAGGCGTCGCCCTCGTCGGTCAGGTCGTGGTCGTCCCGGAAGAGCCGGTACGTGTAGAGCACGCGCCACGCCAGCCCGACCAGCGCCACCAGCGCGATGGCGACGGTCCAGCGATCGACCCTCCCGGTGCTGCGGCGCCCCCCGGCCCGCGCCTCAGGTGTCGGTTCCACCACCGCGCTGGGCCTTGGCCGCCTCGATGACGTCACGCTTGATCACGGGGGCGTCGCGGCCGGTGCCGTGGCTGCCGGGCACCCGCTCCTTGGCCTCGGTGGGCCCGGCCTCCTCGTGGTACTCCTCCTCCACGTTGACCTCCCACACGTCGTGGGTGGTGCCGGTGGTGATGTTCTCGACCGTCAGCATGGCCGTGAACATGGAGTGGTCCTGGTTGTTGTACCGGAACATGCCGTTGCGGCCCACGGGGTGGACGTTGGGCGTGTTCTCGGTGAGCCAGCCGCGGAGGACGTCGACGTTGGCCCGGTAGTGGTCGTCGTAGATCGGGTACGCCTTGGGCTGGCGGACGACGTAGCCCTCGCGGATCTCCGAGATGTGAGCGAGGCCGAGCTTCTCGAGCTCCTCCTTGGCCCGCTGGACGAGGTCCTCGTCGGCCATGTTCCACTCGTCGTCGCCCTCCCACACGGTGTACTCGAGGCCCAGCGTGTTGAACCCCTCCTTCACCATGTAGGGCGACCACGAGCCGAAGTTCTGGATCCGCATGGTGCGGACGCTCGGGTCGTGGATGTAGATCCAGTTGTCGTCGAAGTCGATGCTCGCCTCGGGCAGGACCAGGGCGACGATCATGTAGTCGCGGTAGCGGAGCCCGTCGCAGGCGGCCTGGACCTCGGCCGGCACCGGCGGGTCCATGGCCTTCAGCAGGTGCGACATCGGCATCGAGGAGATGACCTCGGTGCAGGGGTACTCGGTGGTGCCGCCGCCCTTGTGCTCGGCGGTGACGCTGACCGCCCGGCCGCCCTCGTGGCGCACCTTGGTCACCGCGGTCTCCATCACGACCTTGGAGCCCTGGGCCACGACCTTGTCGCGGCAGACCTCCCACATCTGGCCGGGCCCGTACTTGGGGTACTGGAACTCCTCGATGAGGGACGTGATGTCCTTCTGGTTCCGCTTGGGGAGGACGGCGTTGACGATGGCGTTGCCGAGCGACAGGCCCTTGACCCGCTGGGCGGCCCAGTCGGCCGGCATCTCGCTGACCGGCACGCCCCAGAGCTTCTCGGTGTAGGTCTTGAACAGGGCCCGGTAGAGCCGCCAGCCGAACCGGGCGACCAGCCAGCCCTCGTAGTTGGTCTGGTCCTTGGGCGGGCGGACGCGGGCCCAGGCGTAGGAGAAGACGTAGCCGGTGGCCTCCAGGACGCCGACGTTGCGCAGGGCGTTGAAGGCCCGCAGCGGGTAGTCGAGGTACTTGCCCTTGTAGAAGATGCGGCTCTTGCGGGGCCGCATCAGGAACTCCTCCTGGGGGAGGATCTCGTGCCAGAGGTCGTCGACCTGCTTGACCTTGGTGAAGAAGCGGTGGCCGCCGATGTCGAAGCGCCAGCCGTCGCGCTGGGCGGTGCGGGAGATCCCGCCGACCATGTCGTCGGCCTCGAGGATCGTGGAGGCGACGCCGTGCTTGTGGAGCTGGAAGGCGGCCGTCAGGCCGGCCGGCCCGGCCCCGATGACCACGACCTCGTGCTCGGCGGGGGCGGTCTCCGGGGCGGAAGGGGTGTCGGACATCGGGTCTGTGGGATCTCTCTCGAACGGGTCCGGGGGGCCGTCGGACGAGGGTACTCGCCGGACCTCCCAGGACCCAGGTAGGCCGTTCCGTGTGCGGATCTACGCCGCAACCGCACGAACGCGCACACAGAACGATGGGGTGGGGGGCCGGTAACGTCCTCCTTCGCCATGGCGAGCGACCCCCACCCCGAGTCGGCGCCCCGCTCGTCCCGGGCCATGGCCCACGTGCCGGCCATCGACGGGCTGCGCGCCGTGGCCGTCATCGGCGTGGTCCTCTTCCACGGCGGCGTGTCCTGGGCCCCCGGCGGCTACCTCGGCGTCGACGTCTTCTTCGTCCTCTCCGGCTACCTGATCACCACCCTCCTGCTGCGCGAGCGGGTCGCCACCGGCGGGATCGACCTGAAGCAGTTCTGGGTGCGCCGCCTGCGCCGGCTGGCCCCGGCCCTGCTCGTGCTGCTGGCCGCCGTCGGCGTGGCCGCCCCCTTCCTGGTCGACGCCTCGCAGCGGGCCAGCGTGCGGGGCGACGGCCTGGCCGCCCTCGGCTACGTCGCCAACTGGCGGTTCATCGTCACCGAGCAGTCGTACTTCGCCGGGACGCCCTCGCCGCTGCGCCACCTCTGGTCGCTGTCGGTCGAGGAGCAGTGGTACCTCGCCTTCCCGGTGGTGCTGGCCCTGGCCCTGCGCTCGGCCCGCCGGATCCGCCTCGTCCTCGCCGGCCTGGTGGTGGCCACGGTGGCCTCGGCGCTGTGGATGGCGCACCTGGCGTCGGGCCCGGTCGAGCTGTCCCGGGCCTACTACGGCACCGACGCCCGGGCCCACTCGCTGCTGGTCGGGGCGGTGCTGGCCGTGGTCGCCGCCCAGTGGCCGTTGCACCGGGCCCGGCGGCTGCTCGCCGGGCTCGGCCTGGCCGGGGCGGCGCTGGTCGTGGCCGCCTTCGCCCTGGTCGGGGAGACCGAGCGCTGGATGTACCGGGGCGGCTTCCTCGGCCTGGCCCTGGCCAGCGCGGCGGTCGTCGCCGCCGTGGCCCTGCCCGGCCCGGTCGGCCCGCTCGCCCGCGTCCTGGGCTGGCGGCCGCTGGTGGCGGTGGGGAAGGTGTCGTACGGGCTCTACCTCTGGCACTGGCCGGTCGACGTGGTGCTGACGCCCGACCGCACCGGGCTCGACGGGTCCGGCTGGTGGCAGGAGCCGGCCCTGTTCACCCTGCGCCTGGGCGTGGCGACGGCGGCGACGGTGGCCTCGTACCGCTGGGTCGAGCAGCCGGTCCGGCGCGACGGCGTGGCCGGGCTCCGGCTCCGGTTGCCCAGGCCGATCCAGGGACGTCCCGCCACCGCGGTGGTATTGGCCGGCCTGGCCGTCTGGCTGCTCGTCGCCGGGACGCTGCGGGTGCCCGAGGGCTCGACGGCCACCGTCACCGGCCTGCCCCCGGAGCTGGCCACCGCCGAGCGGGGCGTGCCCGAGCTGCCCGAGGAGCCGCCGATCACCATCCCGGCCGAGATCCGGGAGGCGGTGGAGGCCAACGGGCTCCCGGCGGTGCCGGCGGACCGGCCGGTGAAGGTGATGGTGGCCGGGGACTCGGTGGCGTGGACGCTCAGCTACGCCCAGCCCGTCGTCCCCGAGACGATCGAGATGACGTCGGCCGCCCTGATCGGCTGCGGCGTCGTGCCCGGCTTCGCCCTGCCCGGCGGGCAGATCGACACCTCCTCGTCGGAGTGCGAGGACTGGACCGCCTACTGGCAGCTGCGCTCGGCCGAGCACCCGCCCGACGTGGTGCTGATCCAGTTCGGGGCGTGGGAGGTCTACGACCACCTCGTCGACGGCGAGACGGTCGAGAGCGGCACGCCGGAGATGGAGCAGCTGATCCGGGAGGGGCTCGACGCCGGGATCGGGGCGCTGCTGGCGGTCACCCCCAACGTCCGCTTCGCCCTGGTGGGGGCGCCCTGCATGCGCGAGCGCGACGCCCGGCTCGGCGGGTCCGAGAGCGAGCGCAACGACCCCGAGCGGGTGGCGTGGGTCAACGAGGTGTTCGAGGGCTACGCCGAGGACCTGGGGGAGCGGGCGACCTACCTCGACCTGGGCGAGCTGCTGTGCCCCGGCGGCGAGTTCCGGGAGCAGATCGACGGCGTCGAGATCCGTCCCGACGGCAGCCACTACGGCAACGGCACCCAGACCGTGGTGTGGACCTGGCTCGCCGACCGCATCCTCCCCTTCGCCCGCACCCCCGTCGCCCCGGCCGTGTCCGGTTCTGATCAGCCACCGTTGCGCCAGCGCAACGCTCGCTGATCAGAACGGCGGTGCTGGGGTGCCGAAGGGCCCGCGACCTAAGGTCGGAGCGACATGGACGTTGACGCCCCGGAACGCCGCTCCATCCCCCGCCACGACCTGGTCGACATGTTCCTCGTCGCCGGGGCGGGGCTGCTCCTGGAGATCAGCTACACCCGCATCTTCTCGTACAAGTTCTTCTACTACTACACGTACCTGATCATCGGCCTGGCCCTCCTGGGCATCGGGGCCGGCGGCGTGGCCGTGGCCCTGTCGCCCAAGCTGCGCGAGGCCAAGCTGTCCACGATCATCGGCTGGTGCTCCGGGCTGGCGGCCCTGCTGACGGCGGTCGGCTACATGGTGATCGCCTGGACCCCGATCACCGTCGGGAACATCTGGCAGTACGGCACGGGGACGTCGTTCAAGAACCTGGCCCTGCTGGTCGTCATCTGCGTCGCCCTGTTCGCCCCCTTCGCCATGGTCGGGGTGATCATCTCGACCTTCTTCGGTCGCGAGAGCCAGGGCATCGGCCGGCTCTACTTCGCCGACCTGCTCGGCGCCGGGCTGGCCTGCGCCGCCGTCGTCTTCATGATCCGGTACATGGGCCCGCCCCGGGCGATCATGATCGCCGGGCTGGTCCTGGCCGGGGTCTCGGTGGCCCGCTTCCTCGAGGGCCGGTCGCCCCGGCAGCTGGTCCCGTCGGGGCTGGTCGCCGCGCTGCTGCTCGTCGGCGTGATCGGGATCGACGCCGTCCACGTCATCCCCGACCGGGGCAAGCAGTCGCCCCACTCGGCCGACGTCGACCGGGGCAGCTGGAGCGCCATCTTCCGGGTCGACAGCAAGTACAGCCCCGATCGCCAGAACGTCGTGCTGTACCACGACGGCCTGATCGGCTCGTCGATCCACGCCTGGGACGGCGACGTGGCCAGCCTGGACGACAAGTACATCGCCGATGCCCGCTCGCTCCCGTTCGCCGTGCTCGACGACTCCTTCGAGGACCAGGACGGGCCCGGCAACGTGGTCATCGTCGGCGCCGCCGGCGGCAACGAGATCCTCACCTCGCTGGCCTTCAAGGCCGACCACATCGACGCCATCGAGCTCAACCCGGTGACCTACCGGCTGCTGCGGGAGGACTACGCCGAGTACTCCGGTCGGGTCGCCTACGAGCCCAACGTCAACTACGAGCTGGGCGACGGGCGGTCCTTCGTCGAGCGCAGCGACGAGCGCTTCGACCTGGTCTGGTACCCGGCCCCCGACAGCTACGCGGCGTCGAACGCGGCCAGCTCCGGCGCCTTCGTGCTGGCCGAGAGCTACCTCTACACCGCCGACGCCATCGACGCCTCGCTCGACAAGCTGAGCGACGACGGCATCCTCGCCACCCAGTTCGGCGAGTTCAGCTACGAGGAGCGGCCCTACCGCACGGCCCGCTACGTCAGCACCGTGCGCAAGGCGCTGGCCGACCGGGGCGTCGACGACCCCGGCGCCCACGTCCTGGTGGCCACCAGCCCGGCCGGCAACGTCGGGGCCACCGTGTACTCGACGGTCCTGGTCAAGGCCACGCCCTTCACGCCGGAGGAGGTCGAGCGGTTCCAGAACCAGGTGGACTTCATGGCCTCGGCCACCTCCGACGACGGGCTGCAGAGCGGTGTGACCCTGCGCTGGGTGCCGGGCCAGCAGCCCGACGGCACACCCGTCCACCAGATCCTCACCCTCCCCGACGGCGAGCTCGACTCCTGGTACGAGGACTACGCCTACGACGTCACGCCGATCACCGACGACGGGCCGTACTTCTGGAACTTCGCCCGGCCCCAGACGGTGGTCCGGCAGATGGACGAGTCGCTGCAGCCGCTGCAGACCCTCGACCCCGAGAGCGGCATCGGCGAGCGGGTGCTCCTGCTGCTGCTCGGCATCGCCGCCCTCTTCGCCCTGGTCTTCCTGATCCTGCCCTTCCTGGCGATCCGGAAGGACTGGCGCGAGCTGCCCCGCAAGCCGGTGTCGGCCCTCTACTTCGCCTGTCTGGGCATGGGCTTCCTCTTCTTCGAGATCACCCTCATCCAGCGGCTGACCCTGTTCCTCGGGTACCCGACGTACTCGCTGACGGTCACCCTGGCGTCGGTCCTGATCTTCACCGGCGTCGGCGCCCTGCTGAGCGAGCGGGTGGTGCACCGGGGTTGGTCGGTCGGGCTGTGGCTGCTCGGCGCGCTGGCCGTGCTGACCGCCTTCTACGAGCTGGGCCTGCCCGAGCTGGTCGACGCCGCCTTCGGGCTGAGCCTGGCCCTGCGGGTCGTCATCGCCTTCCTCGTCATGGCCCCGCTCGGGCTGTGCCTCGGCATGTTCATGCCCCTCGGCCTCGGTGCGGTGGGCCGGCTCACGCCCCGCCTGTCGCGGGAGTACGTGGCGTGGGGCTGGGCCGTCAACGGCTTCGCTTCGGTGATGGGCTCGGTGCTGACCACGCTGCTGTCGATGACCTTCGGCTTCCGGGTCGTGATGCTGATCGCCCTCTGCGTCTACGGCGTCGCCGTCCTCGCCCTGCGCACCCTGATGCGGGCGGCCGACGCCGCTCCGGTGGACGCCGCCCCGCGGGACGACCCCGACGAGCCCGACGACCCCGACGCGACACCGGCCGGCGGGCCGACCGGCCAACCCGTCCCGGTCGGGTCGTAGGTGGCGGTCGCCGGGGGAGACGACACGCCGGCCCGGTGGCCGGCCATCGACGTGGCGCCGCTGCCCTGGCGGGCCGGGCGCGCCCTCGACCTCCTGGGCCTGGCGGCCGTCGCCGTCGCCGGGCTGGTGCTGCGGGTCCTCCAGCGCTCGCCGCTGTGGCTCGACGAGGCCCTCAGCTCGAACATCGCCAACCTCCCCCTCGGTGACATCCCCGAGGCCCTGAAGCACGACGGCCACCCGCCGCTCTACTACGTCCTCCTCCACGTCTGGCAGGACCTGTTCGGCGAGGGCGACGTGGCCGTGCGGCTGCTGTCGGGCGTCCTCGGGCTGGCCCTCCTGCCCCTGGCCTTCGTGGCCGCCGGGCGGATCGGCGGGCGCCGGGCGGCGTGGTCGGCCGCCCTGCTCGTGGCGCTCAACCCGTACGTGCTGCGGTACGCCACCGAGGCCCGCATGTACGAGCTGCTGATGGTGTTGTCGCTGGCCGGGTGGCTGGTGGCCGATCGAGCCCTGCGCCGGCCCACGCCGCTGCGGCTCGTGTCCCTGGCCCTGCTGACCGGGGCGATGCTCTGGACCCACTACTGGGGCATCTGGCTGACCGCCGCGTCGGGGCTCGGGATCCTCGTGCGGGCGTTCCTCGCCCACCGGGCCGGGGACGGCGAGCGGCGGCGGTCCTCGCTCCTCGTCGCCGGCTCGCTGATCGCCGGGACGCTGCTGTTCCTCCCGTGGGTGCCGACGCTGCTCTACCAGTCGTCCCACACCGGCACGCCGTGGGCCGAGCCGTCGATCCCGACCGAGGTGGCGGCCACGTCGCTGCTCGACCTGGGCGGTGGCGCCGCCGGCGAGGCGATCCTGCTGGCCGTGGCCATGGCCCTGCTCGTCGCCCTGGGCCTGCTCGCCGCCCCCGGCACCGGCTCGCGGGTCGAGCTCGACCTCCACACCCGGCCCGAGGTCCGCCGGCTCGGCCTGGTCATCGTCGGCACCCACGGGAGGAACAGCAGCGTCCCGGCTATCAGCGAGCCGGCGACGAGGAGCGAGGACCGCCGCCGCGCGCCGTCCCCGGCCCGGTGGGCGAGGAACGCCCGCACGAGGATCCCGAGCCCCGACGCGGCGGTCAGCCAGATGCCCCAGTAGTGGGTCCAGAGCATCG
>JBQGCF010000025.1:0-29703 GCA_052038315.1 Iamia sp. | reverse complement strand
GTCCTCGACCTGCCGATCGAGGAGGTCCTGGCCCGCATGTCGTGGCGACCCGCCGCCGTCGCCGGCCTGTCCGACACCCAGGGCGGCCCGATCGCAACCGGTCGCCCGGCCAACCTGTGCGTCATCGACCCCTCGGTGGAGTGGACCGTGCAGGCCGGGCAGACCGCCAGCCGCAGCCGCAACATCCCCTACGTCGGCCGCACCCTCAAGGGCCAGGTCCGCCACACCATCGCCTCCGGCGAACCCGTCGTCATCGACGCGGCCGCAACACGTTGAGGTCGACGGGGCCGTCGATGCCGGCGACCTCGGCCATGCCGGTGTACTGCCAGACCCGCCAGTCGCCGCCGGGGCGGAGGGGGCCGAGCCGGCGGTGCCAGCGGGGACGGTCGACGCCGTCGCCCAGGTCGAGGCTGGGGTAGCGCTCCTCCCACTCCGGAAGCACGTAGAGCAGCACGGTCTCACCGGTGGCCGCCTCGACGGCGTCGACGAAGGCCCGCACCTCCCGTCGCACGTCGGCGGCCGGGGGCCGGGCCGAGCAGTTGCCGCCCATCTCCAGGTCGAGGGCGGGCGGCAGGGTCGCCCCGTCGGGCACGGTCCGGACGAAGTTGGCGGCCTGCTCGGCGCCGGGGCGGCAGAGGGTGAAGAAGTGGTAGGCGCCGACGTCGAGGCCGGCGGACCGGGCGGCGGTCCAGCCGGCGGCGAAGCGGCGGTCGACGTGGTCGCCGCCCTCGGTGGCCTTCAGGTAGGCGGCCCCGATCCCGTCGGCGGCGACCGCGTCCCAGTCGATCTCCCCCTGGTGGTGCGAGACATCGATGGCGTAGCGCTCACCGGCCCGCAGCTCCGGGCGGAAGTGGGGGAACCACCAGCGGTAGGCCCCGTACCCGCCGACCGCCAGGGCCACGAGGGCCACCGCCAGTCCCGACCCGATCCGTCGCACCCACCTGCGCACGGAGGCCAGGTCGTCGCGGCGGCCGGCTTGGTTCCTCAGAGGGGGAGGGTGGCCAGGGTTCCGGCGGTGTGGGCGGCGTGGATGGCGTCGACGGTCTGCTCGAAGGTGCCGTGGGTGTTGCCGAAGATGTGACGCCGCTCGATGTCCGCCCCGGCGAACTGGGCGTGCATGTGGGCGGCGGCGCCCTCGTCGGTGAACCCGTGGCCGACCCGGGTGCGGACCCGGTGCAGGCACTCCTCGAGCGGCGGGAGGATCACGGCGTAGCTGCACGACACCAGCCCGGCGTGGCCGAGGAAGCCGTAGAGGTGCCACGGCCCCACCACCCCGTCGTAGACCACCAGCGCCGGCCCGGCGGCGAAGCGACCGGCGGCGGCGCCGGTCGCCGCCGCGACCAACAGGTTCTGCGGGTCGGCCTCGGGCAGCCAGGGCGCGATGGCGCCCCGCCGGAGGAAGCCGAAGAAGACGTCGCCCTCGACGAGGACGCTCGGGTCGTAGCGGTCGGCCAGGGCGGCGGCGACGGCGGACTTGCCGGCGCCGGGCGGTCCGCTGACGATCAGCAGGTCACCCACGGGCCGCGGCGCCCCCCGACGCGCCGTCCGCCCGGCGGGCCCGCAGCGCGCCGAGAGCGGCCTTGGCCCCGCCCCGGACCCACGCCAGCGAGAAGTCGACCCAGTCGAAGCGGTCCCGCCACAGGGTGATCCTCCCGTCGTGGACCTCGAAGGTGCCGCACACCCAGAAGGCGGCGTCGACCTTCCCGACCGACAGCACGTCGGTCCGCTCGGTGAGCACGACCGGCCCGTTGGCGGCGATGTTGTGGTTGACGACCCGGAACCCCGAGCCGGCGCTCATCATCCGCCCGAGGGTGCGGCGCACGGCGGCCTTGCCCCGGTCCGGCGGGAGCGGGACGTTCTGGTACACCGCGTCCTCGCTCATCAGGGCCAGGGCGGCATCGACGTCGAGCCGCTCCAGGTGGGCCAGGAACTCCTCGACGAGCTCGATCTCGGGGGTGCTCATCCCCCCATGCTGCCCGGCCCGGGCCCGATCCGATCGGCCAGGTAGGTCGAGAACCACCCGGCGTACCGCTCCTGCAGGTCGGGCCGGCGCCAGTCGTCGCCGGTGATCTCGCCCCGGCAGACGCTCGTGCCGCAACCGCACCGCATCGGTTCGGGCCACACCGTCCCGTCGAACAGGGCGTAGTCGGTCGTGATCTCCGTCCCGGCGGGCACGTCGGCCATCGCCACCAGCACGGTGTTGCCCCGGAAGCCGACGTTCGGCGCGCACGAGTGGTTGACGAACAGCATCACCGCCTCGTACTCCTCCTCGGCGAGCGCCATGAGGTGCAGCCCCTCGGCGATCTGCACCTCGCTGTTCTGCAGGCGCTCGGGCTGGTCCCACATCGTGGCGGTGTCGACGATGTGGCCGCCCTTGACCGCCACCACCTCGCCGGCGGCGATGTCGTCGATGGCGACGAGGCCGCGACCGGCGATGGCGCTGGGCGTGCCCTTGCGGGCCTTCGGGCTGATCCACGACGAGACGGTCGGCATGGCCCGATGATGGCGACCGATGAGGGGCGGTGCGCCGGACCGTCTGCCCTGGCATGCAGACGCGCAACCTGGCCGAGCTCTACGACCTGCCCCCGGTGGAGTGGTCGACCGTGACCGATCGCCTCGACGAGGGCTTCACCCAGGCCCCCGGCACCGGCGGCCCCGACCGCCACACGTGCTGGCTGGCCACCATCGACGCCGACGGCCGGCCCCACGTCACCGGCGTCGGCGCCTTCTGGGACGACGGCGGCTGGTGGGTCATCACGTCCCGGTCGTCCCGCAAGGGCCGCAACATGGAGCGCGACCCGCGCTGCAGCCTGAGCGTGGCCGTGCAGGAGCTCGACGTGACGATCGAGGGCGTGGCCGCCCTGGTCGAGGACCCGGAGGTCGTGGCCCGCCTCGCCGGGGTGGCCGCGGCCGAGGGCTGGCCGGCGTCGCCCGACGGGACGGGCACCGCCATCACCGCCGAGTACAGCGCCCCGTCGGCCGGGCCGCCGCCGTGGCACGTCTACCGGATCACCCCGACGGCGGCCACTGCGCTGCTCACCGTCGAGCCCGGGGGCGCCACCCGCTGGACCTTCTGACCGGCGCCGACCCGCGCCTACGATCCCCGCAGGCGCGGGGAGCGCACGGGGAACGTCGGGGGACAGCGGATGAGCATGCGTTGGTGCGAGGCGTGCGATCGGCCGCGCCTGCGACCCGGGGCGGCCTGTGCCGGCTGCGGCCGAGCACCCGAGGCGCACGAGATGCTGGCGCCGTCGTCGTCGTCCGCTCCGTGGCCCTCGCCGGAGGCGCTGCCGCCGCGGCCGCTGCCCCTCGGCGTGGGACCGCCGCCCGGTGGCCTGATCGGGCCACCGCCGCGGCCACCGGTCCGCAGCTGGTCCCTCCGATCGCCGCTGGTCGCAGTGCTGGTGATCGTCCTGGTCGCCGGGGGCGTCGTCGGCGTCCGCGCCGTCCTCGACGAGCAGATCACCGAGGCCCTCGACCGCATCTTCGACCGGGGCCGGCTGCCCGCCACCGAGGACGTCGACGAGCCCGACGAGCGGGTCGCCGTCACGACCGACGTGGCCGGCCGGGTGGCGTGGACGATGCAGTCGGCGCCGAACGAGGAGCTGGGCGACTCGCGGGGCGGCGCCATCCCGGTCGAGATCTGGGTCGCGGGGGAGCAGGACGGGGGCGAGGTCGTCGCCGTCTACGACGTCGGCTCCCGGACCGCGGACCTGGACAGCCTGCTCCGGCACGGGTTCGGCGGAGCCGACGACGTCGAGCTGGGCCAGATCGAGCGGACGACGGCCGACGGCTACCCGGCGCGGTCCGCCCGCTTCCGGGGTTCGATCGACGGCGGCGGGACGGCCGCCGGACGGGTCATGGTGGTGGCGCCGGGTCGCGTCGCCGTCCTGATGGTGGTGTTCGGGGCGCCCAGCGAGCGGGACGTCATCGACGAGCAGCACGCGATCCTGGTGCGGTCCCTGCGGATCGGCTGACCCGGCAGACTCGGGCCATGGCCACCGAGCTGCTGTACCTCCGCGACGCCGACCTCCGGTCCTTCACGGCCACCGTCACCGAGGTCGACGACGAGGGCCGGCGCATCGCCCTCGACCGCACCGCCTTCTACCCGACCGGCGGGGGCCAGCCCCACGACACCGGCACGCTCGCCGGGCTGCCCGTCACCGGCGTCCGCAAGGAGGGGGAGGACGTCTGGCACGCGGTGGGCGAGGGCGACCTCCCGGAGGTGGGGGCCACCGTCGAGGGCGAGGTCGACGGGGATCGACGCTGGGACCTGTCCCGCACCCACAGCGCCCTCCACATCCTCTGCGGGGTGATCTGGAACGAGTGGCGGGTGCCGGTGACCGGCGGGAACATGGAGCCGCTGAGCGCCCGGATGGACTTCGCCTTCGACCCGCTGCCCGAGGGCTTCGGCGCCCGGGTCGAGGAGCTGGTCAACGCCGAGATCGCCGCCGACCGGCCCATCGAGGTCGGCTTCCTGCCCCGCAGCACCGCGGTCGAGGACGAGGACCTGATCCGCACCAAGGTCAACATGATCCCGGAGTCGGTGAGCGAGATCCGGGTCGTCGACATCGTGGGGCTCGACAAGCAGGCCGACGGCGGCACCCACGTCCCCTCGACCGGCCACGTCGGCCGGATCCGGGTGGTCAAGACCGAGTCGAAGGGCAAGGGCAACAAGCGCCTCCGCATCGAGGTCGTCGACGCCGAGGGCTGACGCCGAGGCCTGACGCCTCAGAGGTCGAGGCGCAGGACCGGCCGAGTGACCCCGGTCCGGCCGACCTCCCGGAAGCCGGCCCGGAGGAACGCCGAGGCCACGCCGTGGTACAGCTCGGCGCTGCCCGGCCTCGACGTCCGGGCCCCGGGGTCGACGGGGTGGCCCTCCAGCACCCGGGCCCCGTGCTCGCGGGCCAGGTCGATCCCCGCGGCCAGCAGGGCGGACGAGACCCCGCGGCGCCGGTGGCCGACCCGGACCACGAAGCAGGTCGTCGACCAGACGGTGTCGTCGTCGGCGTCCGTCAGGGCCATCCGGCTCGGGCTGGCGGTGAGCCGGGCGTAGGAGGGGACCGGGCCGAGGGCCAGCCAGCCGACCGGCTCGCCGTCGTCCCGGGCCAGGACGCCGAGCGGGCGCTCGCTGCTGCGCACCTGCCGGAGCAGGGCCGGCTTGTTGCGCGCCGTGCGCTCGGCCCGGGAGCCGTCCGAGTACCCGCCACCGGTGGGTGACGAAGAACTGGCACCAGCACCAGGCCGGCCGCACGTCGAGGGCCGTCCGCCGAACCGACGTCAGCCGGTGAAGCCGGACAGGGCCTCGACGACCTTGGCCCGGGTCGTGGCGGCGTCGAGGCCGGCGGCCACCAGGATCTGGGCGCCGACGCCCTCGGGCTCGCGGTGCAGGCCGAGCAGCAGGTGCTCGGTGCCGATGTAGTTGTGGCCCAGGCTGAGCGCCGAGGTCAGCACGCCGCCCAGCACCGAGACGGCCCGGGGCGTGTAGGTGGGCGCGGTGTCGAGGGCCCGGTCGCCCCGGGGGACCTTGGCCAGCACCTGCTCCACGACGCCGTCGTGGGTCAGCCCGGCGCCGGCGAGCAGGTTGGCGGCGATGCTGCCCGGCGGGGTGAACAGCCCGAGGAGGATGTGCTCGGTGCCGACGAACGGGTGGCCCAGCGCCTCGGCCTCGCCCATCACGGCCTGGAAGGCCTCCCGGGCCCGGGCGGTGAAGCGGTCGAGGGGCGGCTCGGCGCCGCTGAAGCGCTTGTGGGCGGCCTGGCGGCTGACGCCGAGGGCGTCGCTGATCTCGGCCCACGAGCGGCCGGCCTGGCGGCAGCGGTCGACGAAGTGGCCGATCAGATCGTCGCCGGACCGTGTGAGGTCGGCGGCGGTGGCGGTGGCGGTCGAGAGCTGGACCAGCGGGTCGGTCGAGGGGGCGTCGGCCTCGACGGTGGCGACCAGGTCGGGGAGGGCGGGAGCCGGGGTCATGGTGTCAACCATGCGTTGACAGATCGATGAGTGTCAACCCCCAGTTGACGCCCGCCAGCCGTTCCGTGTGCGAAAACACGCCGCATCCGCACGAACCCGCACACGGAACGGGAGTCGGGGATCGGGGGGTGGTGCTGCTAGGTTTCGCTCCTGACCGTGAAGCGGGTCCCGTGAGGCCCGCACGGGCAGGAGACGCCAGAGTGAAGATCGAAGCCCCCGCCCTCTGCCGCCTGGCAGGGGGCTTTTTCGTGTGCCGGGAGCCGTCGTGAGCGCCCGGTCCGTGCGCCCCGCGCTGCTGGTGCTGGCCGACGGCGAGGTGTTCGAGGGCGAGGCCATCGGCGCCACCCCCGAGACCGGCATCGCCACCGGCGAGGTGGTGTTCAACACCGTCCTCTCCGGCTATCAGGAGGTCCTGTCCGACCCCTCCTACGCCGGCCAGGTGATCACCTTCACCTACCCCCACATCGGCAACTACGGGGTCACCCACGTCGACGACGAGTCCCGCCGGCCCTTCTGCCGGGGCGTCATCGTCCGCGAGCCGGCCCGCCGCCGGTCGAGCTGGCGCAGCGAGGAGGACCTCGACGCCTGGCTGGTCCGCCATGGCGTGCCCGGCATCGGCGGGATCGACACCCGCCGCCTGACCCGCCACATCCGCGACCGGGGCGCCGCCCCCGGGGCCTTCGGCGCTCTGGGCGAAGCGCCCGACGGCAGCGTCATCGACGAGGCCGCCCTGCGCGCCGCGGCGACGGCCGAGCCCGGGACCGACGGCGTCGACCTGGTCGCCCAGGTCAGCACGCCCGAGGCCTACACGGTCGGCGACGGGCCCCGCCGGGTCGTCGCCTACGACCTGGGCATCAAGACCACCATCCTCCGCCACCTGAGCACCCTCGCCACCGTCGAGGTGGTGCCGGCCTCCACGCCGGCCGAGGAGGTCCTGGCCCGCCGGCCCGACGGGGTCTTCCTGTCGAACGGCCCCGGCGACCCCGAGATGGTCCCCTACGTGGCCGACGCGGTCCGCGGGATCATCGGCGAGGTGCCGCTGTTCGGCATCTGCCTCGGCAACCAGGTCCTGGGCCTGGCCGTCGGGGCCGACACGGTGAAGCTGCCCTTCGGCCACCACGGCGGGAACCACCCGGTGCGCGACGTCCGCACCGGCCGCATCGACATCACCAGCCAGAACCACAACTTCGCGGTCGCCGCCGACACCCTCCCGTCGGGCGCCGAGCTGACCCACGTCAACCTCAACGACGGCGTGTGCGAGGGCTTCGCCCTCCCGAGGGAGCGGGCGTTCAGCGTCCAGCACCACCCCGAGGCCGGCCCCGGCCCGCACGACGCCTCCCACCTGTTCGCCGCCTTCGCCGTCCTCATGGATGGCGGGCAGCCCCACGAGGACCGCTGATGCCGAAGCGCACCGACATCCAGTCGATCCTGCTGATCGGCTCCGGCCCGATCGTGATCGGCCAGGCCTGCGAGTTCGACTACTCGGGCACCCAGGCGTGCCGGGTCCTCCGGGAGGAGGGCTACCGGGTCATCCTGGCCAACTCGAACCCGGCGACGATCCTGCCCGACCCGGACTTCGCCGACGCCACCTACGTCGAGCCCCTCGACGCCGAGGTCCTGGCCAAGATCATCGAGCGGGAGAAGCCGGACGCCGTCCTGCCCACGCTCGGCGGCCAGACCGCCCTCAACCTGGCCATGGAGCTGTTCGAGCAGGGCCTGGTCGGCGTGCCCGGCACCCCCGAGCTGATCGGCGCCAACGCCGAGGCCATCGACACCGCCGAGGACCGCCAGCGGTTCAAGGACGCCATGACCGAGATCGGCCTCTCGGTCCCCGCCAGCGGCACGGCCAAGCCCCCGGCCGAGCTCAAGCGGGCGCCCAAGGGCGAGCAGGTGAGGGCGGCGATGGAGATCGCCCGCCGGGTCGTCGACGAGATCGGCCTGCCCGTCGTCATCCGCCCCGCCTTCATCCTGGGCGGCAAGGGCACGGGCATCGCCTCGACGCCGGAGGAGTTCGAGAAGGTCGCCGCCAACGGCCTCGACGCCAGCCCGATCACCGAGATCCTGATCGAGAAGTCGATCGCGGGCTGGAAGGAGTACGAGCTGGAGGTGATGCGCGACAACGCCGACAACTGCGTGATCATCTGCTCGATCGAGAACCTCGACCCGATGGGCGTGCACACCGGCGACTCGATCACCGTCGCCCCGGCCCAGACCCTGTCGGACGTCGAGTACCAGGCGATGCGCGATGCCGCCTTCGCCTGCCTGCGTCGGGTCGGCGTCGAGACCGGCGGCTCGAACGTGCAGTTCGCCCTCAACCCCGAGAACGGCGACATGGTCGTCATCGAGATGAACCCGCGGGTGTCGCGCAGCTCGGCCCTCGCCTCGAAGGCCACCGGCTTCCCGATCGCCAAGATCGCCGCCCGCCTGGCAGTCGGCTACACGCTCGACGAGATCCCCAACGACATCACCCGGGCCACCCCGGCCAGCTTCGAGCCGGTGATCGACTACGTCGTCACCAAGGTGCCCCGCTGGGCCTTCGAGAAGTTCCCCGGCCAGTCGGCCACCCTCGGCACCCAGATGCAGTCGGTCGGCGAGGCCATGGCGATCGGGCGGACGTTCCCCGAGTCGCTGCAGAAGGCGCTGCGCTCGCTCGAGCAGGGCCGGCTCGGCCTCAACTGCGACCCGGCCGAGGCCGTCCTCGACGACCTCGGCGACGAGGAGCTGCTGGCCGCGGCGGCCATCGGCACCCCCGACCGGCCCTTCCAGCTGGAGGCGGCGCTCCGTCGTGGCCTGACGATCGATCGGATCTACGAGGCCACCAAGGTCGACCCGTGGTTCCTCGACCAGATGGCGCTGGTCGTCGAGGAGCGCGCCCACCTGGCCGACCTCGGGCTGGACGGGATGGACCGCCACGCCTGGCGCCGGGCCAAGCGGCTCGGCTTCGGCGATGCCCAGCTGGCGTACCTGTGGGGCGTGGCCGAGTCCGCCGTCCGGGAGGCGCGCCAGGCCGCCGGCGTCCACCCGACGTACAAGACGGTCGACACCTGCGCCGCCGAGTTCGCGGCCGAGACGCCGTACCACTACTCGACCTGGGAGGACACCGACGAGGTCGGCGAGGGCTCCCGGCCGAAGGTCGTCATCCTCGGCTCGGGCCCGAACCGCATCGGCCAGGGCATCGAGTTCGACTACTGCTGCGTCCACGCCAGCTTCGCCCTGCGCGACGCCGGCTTCGAGACGGTGATGGTCAACTGCAACCCGGAGACGGTGTCGACCGACTACGACACGTCCGACCGGCTGTACTTCGAGCCGCTCACCACCGAGGACGTCCTCGCCGTGCTCGACGCCGAGGCGGCCCACGGCGACCTGCGGGGCGGCATCGTCAGCCTCGGCGGCCAGACCCCGCTCAAGCTGGCCGGCCAGATCGACCCGCAGCTCGTCCTCGGCACCAGCCCGGCCTCGATCGACCTGGCCGAGGACCGCGACCGCTGGAACGCCCTGTGCGCCCAGCTGGGCATCCCCCAGCCGGCCGGTGGCACCGCGGTCAGCGTCGAGGAGGCCCTCGCCATCACCGGCGAGATCGGCTACCCGGCCCTGGTGCGGCCGTCGTACGTGCTCGGCGGCCGGGCCATGGAGATCGTCTACGACGACGAGCAGCTGGGCCGGGCCATGCGCGAGCTGTCGGGCTTCGGCACCCTCGGCCGCGAGGGCGGCCTGTCGGCCGAGCGCCCCGTGCTGGTCGACCGCTTCCTCGAGGACGCCACCGAGGTCGACGTCGACGCCCTGCGCGACACCACAGGCGAGATCGTCATCGGCGCGGTGATGGAGCACGTCGAGGAGGCCGGGGTCCACTCCGGCGACTCGGCCTGCGCCATCCCGCCGTACTCGCTCGCCCCCGAGACCATCGCCGTGATCGAGGGCCACACCCGGCGCATCGCCGAGGCCCTGGAGGTCGTCGGCCTGATCAACGTCCAGTTCGCGGTCAAGGACGGCGACGTCTACGTGATCGAGGCCAACCCCCGCGCCTCGCGCACCGTCCCCTTCGTGGCCAAGGCCACCGGGGTGCCGCTGGTGAAGGTGGCCGCCCGGCTGATGGTCGGCGCCTCGCTGGCGTCGCTCCGCGAGGAGGGGTTGCTCCAGCCGCCGGTCGGCGGGCACGTGGCGGTCAAGGAGGCGGTCCTGCCCTTCAACCGCTTCCCCGACGCCGACCGGGTGCTCGGCCCCGAGATGCGCTCGACCGGTGAGGTCATGGGGATCGACGAGACCTTCGGGCTGGCCTTCGCCAAGAGCCAGATCGCCGCCGGCGACCGGCTGCCGACCGGTGGCTGCGCCTTCGTCTCGCTGGCCGACCGGGACAAGGCCGGTGGCGTGGTCGCCGCCCGCCGCCTGGTCGAGCTGGGCTTCACCATCGCCGCCACCGAGGGCACGGCCGAGGCCCTGCGCGCCGGTGGCGTCGAGGTGGCCGAGGTGCTGGGCAAGCTGGGTGAGGACGGTCCTTCAGATGCGGGCGGCCGTACCGCCGTCGACCTGATCCAGGAGGGCACCTGCACGCTGGTGGTCAACAGCCCGCGCGGCCGGGGCCCCCGCGCCGACGGCGCCTACATCCGCCAGGCCGCCGGCGTGGCCGGCATCCCGATCCTCACCACCGCGGCCGCCGCCCTCGCCGCCGCCCAGGGCATGTCCGACTGGCGCACCCACCCCCTCCAGGTCCGCCCCCTCCAAGAGCTCCACGAGAAGGGCCGGACGGCCTCGTGACCCCGAACTTTGTACGCGATCTACTCCTGAGAGGTAGATCGCGTACAAGGTTCGGTGGGGGAGAGGTCGACATGGCGACCCGGGTGGGGTCGGTCGCGCTGCCGAACCCGGTGATGACGGCGTCGGGGACGGGCGGGCACGGGGCCGAGCTGGACGCGTACTTCCCGCTGGGCGACCTCGGCGCCGTCGTGGTCAAGTCGCTGAGCGCCGATCCGTGGCCGGGGAACCCGGCGCCCCGGGTCCACTCGACGCCGGCCGGGATGCTCAACAGCGTCGGCCTCCAGGGCGAGGGCGTGGCCGCCTGGCTGGCCGACGACCTGCCGGCGCTCGAGGCCACCGGCGCCCGCGTCGTGGCCAGCATCTGGGGCCGGAGCGTCGAGGACTACCGCCGGGCCGCCGAGGCGCTGGCCGGCGCCCCGGCCTGCGTCGTCGCCGTCGAGGTCAACCTCAGCTGCCCCAACACCGAGGCCGGGCGCGACCTGTTCGCCCACGAGCCCGACGCCACCGCCGAGGTCGTGGCCGCCACCGCCGCCTGCGGCCGGCCCCGCTGGGCCAAGCTCAGCCCCAACACGCCCCGGGTGGCCGAGGTCGCCGGGGCGGCCGCCGGCGCCGGGGCCGAGGCCGTGACCCTGTGCAACACGGTGATGGGCATGGCCATCGACCCCGAGACCCGGACCTACCGGCTCGGGGCGGGGGAGCGGGGCGGGGGGCTCTCGGGCCCGGCGATCCACCCCGTCGCCGTGCGGGTCGTCCACGACGTCCACCGGGCCCACCCGGACCTGCCGATCGTCGGCGTGGGCGGCGTGGTCGACGGGCCCACCGCGGTCGAGATGCTGCTCGCCGGCGCCACCGCCGTGCAGGTGGGCACGGCCACCTTCGCCGACCCGCGGGCTCCCGCCCGGGTGGCGGCCGACCTGGAACACTGGTGCCGCCGACGGGGGATCCCGGCTGCGGCGGAGCTCATCGGAGGGATGCGATGACCGACACGACCATCCGCGCCACAGAGGCGGACGACAGCGTGCGGCGGCGCCTCGCGCTGTCGCTCGACGTCGACGACCTCGTCGAGGCGACCCGCCTGGCCCGGGAGATGCAGCCCTGGTTCGGGGTGGCCAAGGTGGGGCTCGAGCTCTACAGCGCGGTGGGGCCCGACGTCATCGGCCCGCTGCGCGAGATGGGCTACGACGTCTTCGTCGACCTCAAGCTGCACGACATCCCCACCACGGTGGGCAAGGCGTCGCGCGTCCTCGGCGCCCTCGGCGCCTCCTACGTCACCATGCACGCCTTCGGCGGCCGGGACATGCTGCGCGCCGGCGACCAGGGGCTGCGGGAGGGGGCCGCCGCCGCCGGGCTGGAGGAGCCCACCTCGCTGGCCGTCACCATCCTGACCAGCGACGTCGGCGCCCCGCCGCACATCCTCGGCAAGCGCCTGGCCGTCGCCATGGAGGCCGGCTGCGGCGGCCTGGTGTGCGCCGCGTCGGACCTGGAGGAGGCCCGCACGATCGCCCCGAAGATGACCCGCGTCGTCCCGGGCATCCGCCTCGCCGGCGCCGCCACCCACGACCAGGCCCGTCCGGCGACCCCGGCCGAGGCGGCGAGCGAGGGCGCCGACATCCTCGTGATCGGGCGCACCGTGACCCAGGCCGACGACCGCGCCGCCGCCGCGGCCGCCGTCGCCGCCGAGGTGGCGGCCACCTTCTGACGCTCGCTCTGACGGGCGATCTGTGAACCGCGGCACAAGGTGTCCGCGCCTGGTGAGGGCGTCGGGGGTAGGGTGCGCGCATGCCCCAGCCCCCCCAACTGACGCCGGAGCAGCGTGAAGCCGCACTGGCCAAGGCCGCCGAGGCGCGCAAGGCTCGTGCCGAGCTCAAGGAGAAGCTGAAGATGGGCTCGCTGAGCCTGTCCTCGGTGCTCGACCAGGCCGAGTCCGACGCCATCATCGGCAAGACGAAGGTGCTCGCGGTCATCGAGTCCCTCCCCGGTGTCGGCAAGGTCAAGGCCCGCCGCACCATGGACGAGATCGGCATCGCCGAGAGCCGCACGCTGAAGGGCCTCGGTGCCCAGCAGCGCAAGGCCCTGCTCGACGCCTTCAGCTAGACCCCCAACACCAGCAGCCCGCCGGGCCTTGTCTAAGGTCCGGCGGGTGCTCGTCACCATCTCCGGGCTGCCCGGCTCCGGCACCAGCACGGCGTCCCGCGCCGTGGCCACCGCCCTCGACCTCGACCACGTCGACGGGGGCCAGGTCTTCCGGGCCCTGGCCGCCGAGCGCGGCGTCGACCTGGCCGCCTTCGGGCGCATCGCCGAGGCCGACCCCACCATCGACGTCGAGCTCGACAGCCGGCTGGCCCAGCGGGGCCACAAGGGCGACGTCGTCCTCGAGTCGAGGCTGGCCGGTTGGATCGCCCACAACGAGGGCCTGATCGGGCTCAAGGTGTGGATGGCCTGCGACGACGGCGAGCGGGCCCGCCGGGTGGCCCAGCGCGAGGGCCGGACGCCCAACGAGGCCCGCCGGCTCAACGAGGTCCGCGAGGCCAGCGAGGCCCAGCGCTACCTCGCCTACTACGGGATCGACATCACCGACCTGTCGCCCTACGACCTGATCGTCGACACCACCGTAACCCCCAAGGCCGCCGTCGCCGACCAGGTCGTCGCCGCCGCCCGCGCCCTGGCCACCTAGCCGCCGGGACGCCGTTCGGCCTGCGCTACCGTGCCCGCTCGATGCCGGGGTGGCAGCGACTGCAGGGGCTGGGGTGAGCGAGGACGACGAGGTCGAGGTCGACGAGGTCGAGGTCGACGAGGTCGACGAAGTCGAGGTTGACGAGGTCGACGACGGCTCGGGGCCGAGCTGGTTCGATGTCACCACGGTGGCCTCGGCCATCTTCGGCTTGCTGGCGGCCTGGTGGACCGGGTCGATCGTCGTCATCCCCCTCGCCGTGGTGGCGTGGATCGTCGCCGCCGCCGTCTCGGGGCGGAGGCTGTCGCCGCGGGTGTGGGCGGTGTGCGTGGCCATCTTCGTCATCGGCGGCGCCGCCACCGTGCTCACCGCCGGGGAGGACGGCCCTCGGGCCCTCGACGTGAGCGTGCGGCCGGTCGAGCACCCGTCGGACGACCGCTTCTACGAGAACCTCCAGCCGACCCCGGGCCAACGGATGGCGGGCTACCTCAACGAGACCGATGGGTACATCGCCATGGACCTGCAGGTCGCAGTCGAGAGCCACGAGGACGACCCGCTCGACGACGTGACCCTCGAGCTGACCTATCCCAGTGACGTCCCCGTCGACTCCCTCGGGGTCGAGAAGGTGGACCCGACGGGGGAGACGGGGGTCTACGAGCACCGGCTCGGGACCATCCGGCCGGGAGATCCCTACCCGGCCATGGAGCAGGCGGACCTCCTGCAGGTGCCGGTCGAGTTCTCGTTCGACGAGCGTTGCTACCTGGACGACACCGAGATGCCGGTGTGCTCGGTGCTCACCTGGGACTCGACCATGGGAGAGGTGCGCCAGGAGTGCTTCTCGATCGAGGGGGTCGTGGCCTGCGCCACGATCCAGGAGAAGGACCCCCCGCCGCCGCCCTCCATCGAGATCGGCTTCGTGGTGCGGGCCAACGGCCGCCCACCGCTGGAGGGGACCTTCACCATCACCCTCGACGAGGCCGAACCCTCGACCACCATGGACGCGGGCCACAAGGTGCTGCAGAGCACGTCGGAGGACGCCGACTGGGATGCGCCGGCGGTGGCCGCCGACTTCGGGCCCGTCCAGGGGGAGGTCATCGACGAGTGGTCGAGGCCATGGGGTCGGAGCCCCCACATCGTCTCCTACCGGAAGGTGATCACCGCCGACGGGGAGGTCCACCAGGAGCTGTCCGTCGACGGCGTGCTGAGGAAGGTGCTGATCGGCCAGGACAACTGGGTCGGCCAGCAGATCACCAACATCGACGGGTCCCCCGAGGCGGATGTCACCAAGCACTTCGCCCGCTTCTGGATGCTGGCCTGGCGGGAGGCGGACTTCGAGGGCTTTGCCGACCCCTGACCTTCGGTCGCCGTACCATCGACGGCGTGGCGGCGCTCGTCCTCGTCCTGCTCACCGTGGCGGTGGGGCTGGCGGTGCTGGAGGCGGCGGTCCCGGGCCTGGGGCTGGCCGGCGGGGGAGCCACCGTGCTCGCCGTCGGGGCCGGCGTGGTCCTGTGGCAGGACGACCTGACGTGGTGGCCGCTCCTCGGCGTGGCGGCCGCCACGGCGCTGTGGACGCTGATGATCGGGTGGCCGCACCCACCGCCGTGGGCCCAGGTCGCGGCGGCCGGGCTGCACGCCGCCGGCGGGGTCGCCTACGGGCTGCTGGCCGACGACGTCGCCTCCCTGGTCGTGGCCGTGGTCGGCGCCGTCGCCCTGGCCGCCGCCTTCCCGTCGCTCCACCGCTGGACCCGCCGGCTCGTCGAGCAGCAGCCCCGCACCGGGATGGAGTCCCTCGTCGGGCGGAGGGCCACCGTCGAGGTCGGGGCCGAGCAGCAGCCGGTGGTCCGGCTCGACGGATCGCTGTGGTCGGTCAGCCCGGCCGGCGCCGCGCCGCTGGCCCCCGGGATGCCCGTCGTGGTGCGGGGCTGGCGGGGCTTCGTGCTGGCGGTCGAGCCCGATGGACCGGTCGGGCCCGTGCCGGGGGTAGCGTCCCCACCGTCCTAGGGCTGGGAGGTCGTTCGTGGAAGTGCTTCTGATCGCTGCGGTGGCGGGGCTGTTCGTCCTGCTGCTGATCCTCATCTCCTCGGTCAAGATCGTGCAGGAGTACGAGCGGGGCGTGATCTTCCGGCTCGGCCGGTGCCAGGGGGCGAAGGGGCCCGGCGTGTTCTTCGTCGTCCCGATCATCGACAAGATCGTGCGGACGAACCTGCAGGTCATCGCCGTGCCGGTGGCGTCCCAGGCCGTGATCACCAAGGACAACGTCACCGCCACGGTCGACGCCGTCGCCTTCTTCCAGGTCGTCGACCCGGCGGCGTCGGTGGTCAACGTGGCCGACTGGTACACGTCGTCGCAGCTGGTGGCCCAGACCACCCTGCGCTCGACCGTGGGCCGTCACGAGCTCGACCAGCTGCTGAGCGAGCGGGAGCGGATCGACTCCGAGCTGCAGGCCGCCCTCGACCAGCAGACCGAGCCGTGGGGCGTCAAGGTCCACCGGGTCGAGATCCGGGACGTGGGCCTGCCCGAGCAGATGCAGCGGGCCATGGCCCGTCAGGCCGAGGCCGAGCGGGAGCGGCGGGCCAAGATCATCGCCGCCGAGGGCGAGCAGCAGGCCGCCCAGCGGCTGGGCGAGGCGGCCGACATCATCGCCCGTTCGCCGGGCGCCCTCCAGCTGCGCCAGCTCCAGACGATGGCGGAGATCTCGGCCGAGAACCACTCGACGATCATCTTCCCGATCCCGATCGAGCTGCTGGAGGCGTTCCAGTCGGTCACCGCCCTGGGCAAGAAGTCGTCGACGGACGCTCCGTCGGCCTAGCCTTGAGCGTTCCGTCTGAACGCACCCGGAGAGCAGCGCGCCCATGAGCTGGCAGCACGACACCATGATGAACCCCTCGATCGAGGGCCTCACGACCCGGGCCGACGAGTCCAAGTTCAAGCTGGTCACCCTCGGCGCCACCCGCGCCCGGCAGATCAACTCCTACTTCGGCCAGCTGGGCGAGGGCCTCGGCACCCTGGTCCCGCCGCAGGTCACCAGCGTGGCCCGCAAGCCGCTGTCGATCGCCTTCGAGGAGATCGCCGCCGACAAGATCCTCCCGGTCGACCCGCCGACGGCCGAGGAGCTGGCCGAGATGGAGGCCGCCGAGGCCGCCGCCGCGGCCGACGCCGCCGCCCTCGAGGCCGGCGACAGCTGATCACCCGGTCGCGGCCCGAGGGCGCACCGCACCCATGACGAACCTCGCCGGGCGGCGCATCGTCCTCGGCGTCACCGGGGGCATCGCCGCCTACAAGGCGATCGAGCTGTGCCGCCGCCTGGTCGACGCTGGCGCCCACGTGGCCCCCATCCTCACCGACGGCGCCCTGCGCTTCGTCGGGAAGACGACCTTCGACGCGCTGGCCAGCGAGCCGGTGCAGACGTCGCTGTTCGACGAGGCCCACCCGATCCCGCACACCCGCCTGGGGCAGGGCGCGGACCTGATCGTCGTGGCCCCGGCCACCGCCCGGCTGCTGGCCGACTACGCCACCGGCCGCTCGCACGACCTGCTGACCGCCACCCTCCTCGCCACCCGGGCGCCGGTCGTGGTGGCCCCGGCCATGCACACCGAGATGTGGGAGCACCCGGCGGTGCAGGAGAACGTGGCCACCCTCGCCCGCCGGGGCGTCGTGGTCGTGCCCCCGGAGGAGGGACGCCTGGCCGGCGGTGACGTCGGCGCCGGGCGCCTGGCCGACCCGGCGACGATCCACCAGGTCCTGGAAGCCGTGCTGGCCACCTCGACGGGCCCGGAGCGCGACCTCGCCGGGCTCAAGGTCCTGGTCACGGCGGGTGGCACCCGCGAGCGGATCGACGCGGTGCGGGTCATCGGCAACCGCTCGTCGGGCAAGCAGGGCTACGCCCTGGCCGCCGAGGCCGCCGCCCGCGGGGCCCGGGTCACCCTGGTCACCACGGTCGACCGGCCCGTCCCCGACGGCGTGGCCGAGGTGGTGCGGGTCGAGAGCGCCGCCGACATGGAGGCCGCCGTCGTGCCCCGCGCGCCGGAGCAGGACGTGATCGTCATGGCCGCCGCGGTGGCCGACTTCCGCCCGGCCACCCCGGCCGACCGCAAGCTCAAGAAGCACGAGGGCCCGCCGGTCATCGAGCTCGAGCCGACCCACGACTTCCTCGTCGACCTGGGCCGGGACAAGCCCGCCGGCCAGGTGCTGGTCGGCTTTGCCGCCGAGACCGACGACGTCCTGGAGAACGCCCGCGGGAAGCTGGCGCGGAAGGGACTCGACCTCATCGTGGCGAACGACGTCGGTGCCCCCGGGGTCGGCTTCGAGCACGACACCAACGCCGCCGTTCTCGTCTTCGCCGATGGGATCGACCAAGATGTCCCCCTCAGCGACAAGCGGGCCGTGGCGCGAGCGGTCGTCGACGCAGCGCGAGATCTCAGACAGAAGAAAGCCAAGGAGACCCACACGTGAGCCGTTTCACCTTCACCTCGGAGTCGGTGACCGAGGGCCATCCCGACAAGATGGCCGACCAGATCTCGGACTCGATCCTCGACGCCATCCTGGCCGAGGACCCCACCGCCCGGGTGGCCTGCGAGACGCTCGTGACGACGGGTCTGGCCCTCGTCGCCGGTGAGATCACCACCAGCGCCTACGTCGAGATCCCCAAGATCGTGCGCGACACGATCCTCCGGATCGGCTACGACAACGCCGACTTCGGCATCGACGGCAAGACCTGCGGTGTCATCACCACCATCGACCCGCAGTCGCCCGACATCGCCCAGGGCGTCGACACCGCCTTCGAGACCCGCACCGGCGTCTCCGGCGAGGACGTCCTCGACAGCCAGGGCGCCGGCGACCAGGGGATGATGTTCGGCTACGCCACCAACGAGACCGACACGTTCATGCCGATGCCGATCCACGTCGCCCACCGGCTCGCCGAGCGGCTGGCCGAGGTGCGCAAGGCCGGCTCGCTCCCGTACCTCCGCCCCGACGCCAAGACCCAGGTGACGGTCAACTACGAGGACGGCAAGCCGGTCGACATCTCGACGGTGCTGATCTCGACCCAGCACGCCCCGGGCATCGACGCCGAGACGACGATCAAGCCCGACCTGATCGAGCAGGTGATCAACCCGACCCTGCCCGAGGGCCTGGCCGCCCCCGACCTGAAGGTCTACGTCAACCCGACGGGCCAGTTCGTCCTCGGCGGCCCGCACGCCGACTGCGGCCTCACCGGCCGGAAGATCATCGTCGACACCTACGGCGGCTGGGCCCGCCACGGTGGCGGCGCCTTCTCGGGCAAGGACCCGAGCAAGGTCGACCGCTCGGCCGCCTACGCCGCCCGCTGGGTCGCCAAGAACCTGGTGGCCGCCGGCGCCGCCGACCGGGCCGAGGTCCAGGTCGCCTATGCCATCGGCGTGGCCCGCCCGGTCTCGCTGCTGATCGAGACCTTCGGCACCGAGAAGGTCGACAAGGGCCAGATCGACAAGGCCGTCGACGACATCTTCGACCTCCGCCCGGCCGCCATCGTGCGCGACCTCGACCTGCGCCGGCCGATCTACACCCAGACGGCCGCCTACGGGCACTTCGGCCGTGAGGGCCTGCCGTGGGAGTCGCTCACCAAGGTCGACGACGTGAAGTCGGCACTGGGGCTCTGATCCGCTGACGCCGGCCTCCTCGGCCCAGGGAGCGCTCCCGCTCGGAGACGCTCGACCGACGACGACCCGCCCTCCGGGGCGGGTCGTCCGCGTCGTGCCCGACGTGGCCGGGATCGGCCGCCGCTTCGACTACGTCGTCCCGGCCCGGCTCGACGACCAGGTCGAGGTGGGCACGATCGTCCGCATCGACCTCCACGGCCGCCGGGTCGGGGGCTGGGTGGTCGACGTCGACGTCGACCCGCCGGAGGACGTGTCGCTCCGGGAGATCGCCCGGGTGACCGGCGCCGGCCCGTCGTCCGACCTGGTGGCGCTGGCCGACTGGGCCGCCTGGCGCTGGGCCGGTCGCCCCCGGACCTTCCTCCGCGCCGCCAGCCCCCCCGGCCAGGTCAAGACCCCACCCACGCCCCCCCGCACCCAAGACCCCGTAATTGCGACCCTGAGCCGGCATTTGGACCGCTCAGGGTCGCAATTTCGGAGAGTGGTGGTGCGGCGGCTGCCGCCGGCGGCGGACCGGTACCCGCTGGTGGTGGAGGCGATCGACGCCACGGACGGGCAGACACTGGTGCTGTGCCCGTCGGTGGCCCAGGCCCGGGCCCTGGCGGCCCGGCTGCGCCGGGACGGGCGGGCGGTGGCGGGGGTGGCCCACGACCAGCCGGGCGTCGCCGCGGCGCGGGAGTGGGCCCGGGCCGCGAGCGGCGACGTCACCGTCGTGGGCGCCCGGGCCGGGGCGTGGGCGCCGGTGCCGCGGCTGGGCCGGGTCGTCGTCCTCGACGAGCACGACGAGGCCTACGCCGAGGAGGGCTCACCCACCTGGCACGCCCGGGACGTGGTGGTCGAGCGGGCCCGGCGGGCGGGCGTGCCCGTGCTGCTCGTCTCGTCCAACCCGACCCTGGAGGCGCTGGCCCTCGGGCCGCTGGTGGCGCCGGAGCGGTCGGTCGAGCGCCGGGGCTGGCCGGCGCTCGAGGTCGTCGACCGGCGGGAGGAGGACCCGGCCGCCGGGCTGCTCACCGAGCCGCTCGCCGCCCTCCTGCGCCGGGCCGACCGGGTCGTGTGCGTCGTCAACCGGACCGGCCGCTCGCGGCTCTCGGCCTGCGCCACGTGCCGCGAGGTCGTGTCCTGTGCGGCCTGTGAGGGTTCGGTCGCCCAGCCCGACGAGGGCACCCTCCGCTGCACCCGGTGCGGCACCGAGCGGCCCGTCGTCTGCCACGTGTGCGGGTCGACCCGGTTCCGCGTCCTGCGCCCCGGTGTGTCCCGGCTCCGGGAGGAGCTGGCCGCGCTGGTCGGCGAGCCGGTCGACGAGGTGACCGGCAGCTCGGCGGCCGACGCCGCCCCGTCCACGCGCGTGGTCGTCGGCACCGAGGCCGCCCTCCACCGGGTCGACCGGGCCGACGCGGTGGCCTTCCTCGACATCGACCAGGAGCTGCTCGCCCCCCGGGAGCGGGCCCGCGAGCAGGCCTTCGCCCTCCTCGCCCGGGCCGCCCGGCTGGTGCGGGGCCGCCAGGAGCACGGTCGGCTGCTGGTCCAGACCCGCCGGCCGGACGACGTGGTCATCGAGGCCGTCCTCCACGCCGACCCGGCCCGGGTGGCGACGGCCGAGGAGGCCGTGCGGCGGACGTTCCGGCTGTCGCCCTTCGCCGCCGTGGCCGACGTGTCGGGCCCGGCGGCGGCCGAGTACATCGCCGCCCTGGGCCGCCCGCCGGGGATCGAGCTCCAGGGCGGGGCCGGCGCCTGGCGCATCCGGGCCGCCGACCACGAGACGCTGTGCAGCGCCCTCGCCGCGGTCGAGCGTCCCCCGGGTCGGCTCCGCATCGACGTCGACCCGCTCCGGGCCTAGGCCGCCGGGTCGAGGGAGGCCCGAGCCAGCAGGACGATGGCGACGGCGGGGACGAGGCCGGCGACGACGAGGGCGGTCGAGGCGGTGGTGACGTCGGCCAGGGCACCGTCGACCACGGCGGCCAGGGGCCGGACGCCGAGCAGCGAGACCGACCACAGCGCCATCACCCGGGCCCGCATCCCGTCGGGCACCCGCCGCTGGATGGCGCCGTTGAGCGACGTGATGCCGATCAGGAAGCCGCTGCCGGCGACGGCGAGCGAGGCCAGGGCCATGACCGGGACGGTGCTGGCGGCCAGGCCGACCATGCCGAGGCCCAGCAGCCCGAGGCCGAGACGGGTGGCGCCGCGGTGGCCGAGCCGGCGGCCCACGGCCTGGACGACGATGGCGGAGGCGGCGGCCCCGGCCCCGAAGGCCGACACGAGGCCGCCGACGAAGCCGTCGCCCCGGCCGAGCTGCTCGGCCACGGCCGGGGTGAGCGTGTTGACCGGGTCCGACGCCCAGCCCACGGCCAGGGTGGCGAGCATCACCGGCACGGCGACGGCGTCGGCCCGCACCCACCGGAAGCCGGCCCGGAGCGAGCGGTCCGCGTCGGGGTCGGCGGCCGGCTGCGGGCGGGGCCGGATCACCAGCAGGACGCCGACCATCACCGCGAAGCTGAGCGTGTTGACCCCGAAGGCGGCGCCGGCGCCGGCCCAGGCGCGCAGGGCGCCGGCCACCGCCGGGCCGATCGCCCGGGCCAGGTTGAACGTCACCGACGACAGGGCGATGGCCCCGTCGAGGTCGCGCCGCTCGACCAGCTGGGGCACGATCGCCTGCACCATCGGGACCGAGACGGCGTAGCCGATCCCGATCACCACCGTGGCGACGAAGACGGGGATCGGCCCGCCCAGGCCGTCGACGCCGAGGGTCACGACCGCGACGGCGAGGGCGCCGGCACCGATGCCGGACAGCGTCTGCGAGGCGATCAGCAGGCGGCGGCGGTCGTGGCGGTCGCCGAGCACCCCGGCCCAGGGCGAGAGCAGGAGGGTGGCGGTGAACTGGAGGACGCTGACGACGCCGACGAGCGTGTTCGACTCGGTCAGCTCGTAGACCACGACCGCGGCGGCCAGGTTCTGGAACCAGTTGCCGGCGTTCGAGACCAGGTTGCCGACCCAGAACGGCCCGAAGGTCCGGTCCCGCAGCAGCCCCAGCGTCGTGGACGGAGCCTCCTCCTCAGGCACCTGGGTCCACGTCGAGGAGGCGGTAGCCACGACGGCTGCTGCGGCGCTCGACGGCGTGGCCCTGCTCGGCCAGCCAGCGGTGGAGCGAGTCGGCACCGAGGTTGCGGGCGACGACCAGGTGGGCCCGGCCACCGGGGGCGAGGCGGGCCAGCCAGGTGGTGAGCAGCTCGTGGAGGACGGCCTTGCCGACGCGGATCGGCGGGTTGGACCAGAGGGCGTCGAAGGTGACGTCGGTGGGCACCGTGTCGGGCGTGCCCACCTTCACCCGGTCGGCCACGCCGAGGGCCTCGGCGTTGGCGACGGTCAGCTCGAGGGCCCGCTCGTTGACGTCGACGGCCCAGACGGTCGCGGCCGGGGCCCGCAGGGCGAGGGCGAGGGCGATCGGCCCGTAGCCGCAGCCGAGGTCGAGCAGCGTCGTGGCCTCCGGCGCCGGCCGGGCGCCGTCCTCCAGCAGGACCCGCGTGCCGGGGTCGACCGAGCCGGCCGAGAAGACCCCCGCGTCGGTGCGCAGCACGTGGGCGTGGTCGGCCTCGGGCAGCTCCAGACGGACCCGACCCGGCTTCGAGCGCGCCGTGGGCCGGGCCGAGAAGTAGTGATCCTGCGAGTCGTCGTCCACGGGCACCGAGGGGACGGTAGAGGTTCCGATAGCGTGGGACGCCATGGCTGCCTACGACATCCGGATCATCGGCGACCCGGTCCTGCGCGAGGTCGCCACCGACGTGACCGACATCGACGGCGCGCTGGTCAAGGTCGCCGAGGGCATGGTCGAGGCCATGTACGGCGCCGACGGGCTGGCCGTGGCCGCCCCGCAGGTCGGGGTGCAGAAGCGCATCGTCGTCTACCACCTGCCCGAGGACCCCGAGCCGCTGACGATCGTGAACCCCCGCATCGTCGAGTACGGCGACGACGAGTGGCTCTACTCCGAGGGCTGCCTGTCGATCCCCGGCCTCTACTGGGACATCACCCGGCCCAAGACCGTGCACGTCGTCGGGCTCGACCTCGACGGGAACGAGGTCTCGATCGAGGCCGACGAGCTGGCCGCCCGCATGTACCAGCACGAGATCGACCACCTCGACGGCGTGCTGATGACCGAGCGGCTCGACGAGGACCAGAAGGCCGAGGCCAAGCGGGCCGTCCGCGAGCTGATGCTCTCGCGCCGCGACACCGTGGCCGACCGTCCCGGGTCGCTCCTGCCCTGAGCGCCATGGCGGCCCCGCCGCGCCACCCCCGTCGCCTGGTCTTCCTGGGCACCCCGGCCGCGTCCGTGCCCGCCCTGCGGGCCCTCGTCGCGGCCGGCTTCGACGTCGCCCTCGTCGTCTCGCAGCCCGACCGCCGACGGGGCCGGGGTGGGGCGACCAGCCCGTCGCCGGTCAAGGCGGCCGCCCTCGAGCTGGGCCTGCCCGTCACCGATCGGGTCGACGACGCCCGCGACGCCGGTGCCGACCTCGGCGTGGTCGTCGCCTACGGCGAGATCCTGAAGGCCGACCTGCTCGCCGCCCTGCCGATGGTCAACATCCACTTCTCGCTGCTGCCGCGCTGGCGCGGCGCGGCGCCGGTCGAGCGGGCCCTGCTGGCCGGTGACGACCGCACGGGCGTCTGCATCATGGAGGTGGTCGAGGCGCTCGACGCCGGTGCGGTCCACGCCGTGGCCGAGGTGCCGATCGGGCCCGACTCGACGGCGGCGGAGCTCCGCGAGGAGCTGGCCGAGGTCGGTGCCCGGCTGCTCGTCGACACGCTGCAGGCCGGGCTGGACGAGCCCACGCCGCAGGAGGGCGAGCCGACCTACGCCAAGAAGATCACCCCGTCGGTGCTCCACCTCGACTGGGCCCGGCCGGCCGTCGAGCTCCACCGCGTCGTGCGGGTCGGCGGCGCCTGGACGACGTTCCGGGGCAAGCGGCTGCGGGTGTGGGAGGCCCACGTCGACGCCACGTCGACCGGCTCCGCCGGCGAGGTCCGCATCGACGGTGGTTCGGTCGTGGTGGCGACGGGGGAGGGTGCGCTCGTGCTCGACGAGGTCCAGCCCGAGGGCAAGGCCCGTGTCCTCGCCCCGGCGTGGGCCAACGGTGCCCGGTTCGCGGCCGACGAGGTGCTGGGCCGATGACCGTCGAGGACGCGGCCGAGCTGGCCGCCGACGGGTTCCACACCGAACGGACGAGCGGCGCCGCCCGGCGCAAGGCCAAGAAGGCCCGCCAGGCCCGGGCCGCCAGCAGCGCCCCGCCGCCGACGCGGCGTGGCCCGCAGCCGCCGACCCGGCGCGGCCCCCAGCCCGGGCAGGGCCGCCCCGAGAACGGCGCCGACGACCGGCCGCCCGACGCCCGGCGCGTCGCCGTCGACGCCCTCGTCCGCATCGAGGAGGGCGGCGCCTACGCCAACCTGGCCCTCGGCCCCGTGCTCGACCGGGCCGGCCTCGACGACCGCGACGGGGGCCTCGTCACCGAGCTGGTCTACGGCACCACCCGCATGCGCCGGGCCTGCGACTGGCTGGTCGACCGCTTCGTCACCGGCACCCGGCCCCTCGACGCCCGCACCCGCTCGGCCCTCCGCCTCGGTGCCTACCAGCTGGTCGTGCTCCAGCAGCCGCCCCACGCCGCCGTCACCACCGCGGTCAGCGCCGCCCCCAAGCGGTCGCGCGGCCTGGTCAACGCCGTGCTGCGCAAGGTGGCGGCCGAGCACGAGGCCGGTGGCGTCACCTTCCCCGACGACGCCACCCGGCTCAGCTACCCGGACTGGATCGTCGAGCGGTTGACCGCCGACCTCGGCGCCGAGCGGGCCCTCGCTGCGCTCGAGGCGATGGACGTGGCCGCCTCGGCGACCGTGCGGGACGACGGCTACACCCAGGACCAGGCGTCGCAGTGGGTCGCCGAGCTGGTCGAGGCCGGGCCCGGCGACCGGGTGCTCGACCTCTGCGCCGCGCCCGGCGGCAAGTCCACCGCCCTGGCCGGGACCGGCGCCCACGTCGTCGCCGCCGACGTCCGCCCGGCCCGGGTCGGCCTCGTCGCCGGCAACGCCCGTCGCACCGGCACGGCCGACCGCGTCCACCCGATCGTCGCCGACGGCCGGGCGGTGCCGTTCGCCCCGGCCGGCTTCGACCGGGTCCTCGTCGATGCGCCCTGCTCGGGTCTCGGCGTGCTCCACCGCCGGGCCGACGCCCGCTGGCGCATGGTGCCCGAGTCGGTCGAGCGGCTGGCCCGGCTCCAGGCCGAGCTGGTGCGGGGCGCGGCGCAGCTGGTGCGCCCCGGCGGCCTGCTCGTCGTCTCGGTGTGCACGCTCACGGCCCGGGAGACGACGGGGGTCGACTGCGTCGTGGCCGAGGTCCGGCCCGACCTGGAGCCGCTCCCGCCGCCCGGCGACCCGTGGGTGCCGTGGGGGAGGGGCGCGCTGCTGCTCCCGCAGGCGGCCGGCACCGACGGCATGGCGATCCACCGCTACCGCGTCCCCGCCTGACGCACCTACCCTCGACGGGATGCATGCCGCCAAGGTCGTGACGGTGTCCGACGGTGTCGTCGACGGGGTCCGGGAGGACCGCTCCGGCGCGGCCCTGGCGGAGCGGCTGGCCGAGGCCGGCTTCGACGTGGTCGACCGCATGGTCACGCCCGACGGGGTGGCCGAGGTGGCCGACGCCCTGCGCCGGGCCACCGCCGGCTTCGCCGGACTGGTCGTCACCACCGGCGGCACCGGCTTCGGGCCCCGGGACCTGACGCCGGAGGGCACCCGCCGGGTCGTCGAGCGGGAGGCGCCCGGCCTGGCCGAGGCCATGCGCCTGGTCAACCCGCTGGGCCGCCTGTCGCGGGGCGTCGCCGGCACCGTCGGCCAGGCCCTCGTGCTCAACACCCCCGGCTCGACGAGCGGTTCGGTCGAGTGCCTCGACGCCGTCCTCGACGTGATCCCCCACGCCCTCGACCTCATGGCCGGCCACCGCCCCCACTGAGGGGCCGCTATGAATCCCGACACATCGAATAGAGAATCGGCGGGCCGCGGTCGTATGGTGTCCGGCACAACTGCATATCCGCACCTCGCGGGGTTGGGTGGAAGTCCCGACCGGTGGTGAGAGCCCACGACCCCCTCCGACCTCGGTCGGTGGGGCTGACCCGGTGGAATCCCGGGGCCGACGGTCACAGTCCGGATGGAAGCGAGGTCACCCTCCGTCTGCTCGGGCCTGCCCGCGCGGGCGGTCGTTGACGTTCCTCCCGCGAGCCTGACGCGCCCGGGAGGAACCGGTGCCCCAGACGACCGACGAGCAGCGCATGGCCACGGCCATCGAGCTCGCCGCGTCCGTCCGGACCAGCACCGCCCCCAACCCGTGGGTCGGCGCCGTGATCGTGTCGGCCGACGGGTCGATCCACACCGGTGCCACCGAGCCGCCGGGCGGCAGGCATGCCGAGATCGTCGCCCTCGACGCGGCGCGGGCCGCCGGCGGCGACGCCAAGACGCGCGGCGCCGTCGCCTACGTCACCCTCGAGCCCTGTGCGCACACCGGCCGGACCGGCCCGTGCGCCGATGCCCTCGTCGAGGCCGGGATCCGCCGGGTCGTCGTCGCCGTGACCGACCCCGACCCGCTCGTCGCCGGGGCCGGGCTGGCCCGCCTCCGCGACGCCGGGGTGGCCGTCGAGACCGGCTGCCGGGGCGCCGCGGTGGGCGCGCAGCTCGACCCCCACCTCCCCCACCGCCGCACCGGCCGGCCGTGGGTGATCCTCAAGCTGGCGGCGACGCTCGACGGCCGGACCGCGGCGGCCGACGGCTCGTCGCAGTGGATCACCGGCCCCGAGGCCCGGGCCGACGCCCACCGCCTGCGGGCCGAGAGCCAGGCGATCGTCGTGGGCGCCGGCACCGTCGCCGCCGACGACCCCAGCCTCACCACCCGGCTCGTCGAGGGCCCCGACCCCCGGCGGGTCGTGCTCGGCCGGGCGCCCGAGGGGGCCAAGGTCCACCCCTGCACCGAGTGGACGGCGGCCGACGGCGACCTGGAGGACCTGCTCGACCACCTCGGCGCCGAGGGCGTCCTGCAGGTCCTGGTCGAGGGGGGCGCCACCGTCGCCGGCGCCTTCCACCGTGCCGGTCTGGTCGACGAGTACGTGACCTACCTGGCCCCGGCCCTGATGGGCGGCGAGGACGGCACCGGCCTGTTCCGGGGCCCCGGCGCCCCCGGCATCGCCGATGTCTGGCGGGGCCAGATCACCGCCGTCAGCGCGGTGGGGTCCGACATCCGCATCGACATGAGGAGCGCGAGCTAGATGTTCACCGGCATCGTCGAGGAGCTGGGCACCGTCGCCCACCGCGAGGGGCAGAAGCTCCGCATCGAGGCCGCCGTGGTCACGTCGGACGCCGGCATCGGCGATTCGATCGCGGTCAACGGCACGTGCCTCACCGTCGTCGCCCTGGGCGATGGCTGGTGGGAGGCCGATGTGGTCGAGGAGACCTACGACCGCACCGCCCTCGGCCTGCTCGAGCCCGGCCACCCGGTCAACCTCGAACGCCCGGTGCGGGTGAGCGACCGGCTCGGCGGGCACCTCGTCCAGGGCCACGTCGACGGCGTCGGCCACGTCGTCACCCCGGCGCCCGACCTCCGCATCACCGTGCCCCACGACCTCCTCCGCTACGTGGTGGAGAAGGGCTCGATCACCATCGACGGCGTCAGCCTCACGGTCGCCGCCGTCCACGACGACGGGCTGTCCGTCGCCATCATCCCCCACACGGCCGAGGTCACCACCCTCGGCCGCCGTGGCCCCGGGGACGCCGTGAACCTCGAGGTCGACGTCACCGCCAAGCACGTCGAGCGCCTGCTCGACTGGTACAGGAGCACCCCATCATGAGCGATCCCAGCAGCCCCTTCGACCCGATCGAGGACGCCATCGCCGCCATCGGGCGGGGCGAGATCGTGGTCGTCGTCGACGACGAGGACCGCGAGAACGAGGGCGACCTGATCATGGCCGCCGAGGCGGTCACGCCGGAGAAGATCGCCTTCTTCCTCAAGCACAGCTCGGGCGTGATCTGCGCCCCGGTGACGGCCGAGAAGGCCCAGGAGCTCGACCTCCGGCCCATGGTCGAGCAGAACACCGAGAGCATGCGCACGGCGTTCACGGTCACCATCGACTACCGCCACGGCACGACCACCGGCATCTCGGCCCACGATCGCAGCGCCACCATCGCCTCGCTGGTCGACCCGGCCACCCGCCCGGGCGACCTGGCCCGGCCCGGCCACATCTTCCCGCTCGTCGGGCGGGAGGGCGGCGTGCTCAAGCGGGCCGGCCACACCGAGGCGGCCATCGATCTGGCCCGCCTGGCCGGCCTGGCCCCCGCCGGCGTCCTCTGCGAGATCGTCGACGAGGACAAGATGGACATGGCCCGGGTGCCCGAGCTGGAGCGCTTCGCCAAGGAGCACGGCCTCCTGTTCATCTCGATCGCCGACCTGATCCGCTACCGGCGCCGCACCGAGAAGCTCGTCCGCCGGGTGGCCGAGGCCCGCATCCCCACCAAGTGGGGCGACTGGACGTCGTACGTCTTCGAGAGCGTCCTCGACGGCGAGCAGCACGTCGCCATGGTCAAGGGCTCGGTCAACGGGGCCGACGACGTCCTCGTCCGGGTGCACAGCGAGTGCCTCACCGGCGACGTCTTCGGCTCGATGCGCTGCGACTGCGGGGTCCAGCTCGACGCCGCCATGCAGATGATCTCCGAGGAGGGCAGCGGCGCCATCGTCTACCTGCGGGGCCACGAGGGCCGGGGCATCGGCATCGGCCACAAGATCCGGGCCTACACGCTGCAGGACGAGGGCCGCGACACCGTCGACGCCAACACCGACCTGGGCCTGCCGGTCGACAGCCGGGAGTACGGCATCGGCGCCCAGATCCTCAACGAGCTGGGCATCACCACCATGCGGGTCATCACCAACAACCCGGCCAAGTACGGCGGGCTGGAGGGCTTCGGCCTCGACATCACCGAGCGGGTGCCGTCGATCGTCGCCCCCAACCCCGAGAACATCTCGTACCTGCGGACCAAGCGGGACCGCATGGGCCACCTGCTCGAGGGGCTCGACGAGATCGCCGAGGGCGCGGCCCCGGTCGCCCCGGCCGATGCCCCGCAGCTCGACGTGACCGACCTGGACGCGGCGTCGGGGGAGGAGGCCTGATGGCCGGCGACGCCGTCTCCGACCGCCGGGTCCTGCCGGCGCTGGTCGGGACCGGGGTGCGGGTGGCCGTGGTGGCCGGCCGCTTCAACGACCTGATCACCTTCCGGCTGCTCGACGGGGTCGAGCGGGGGTTGAAGGACCTGGGCGCGCCGCCGGCGCGGGTCGAGTGGGTGCCGGGCGCCTTCGAGATCCCCCTCGCCGCCAAGGCCTTCGCCGAGTCGGGCGACTTCGACGCCGTGATCGGCCTGGGCTGCGTCATCCGCGGCGCCACGACCCACTACGAGGCGGTGGCGGGGGAGTGCGCCGCCGGCATCCTCCGGGCCGGGCTGGCCACGGGTGTGCCCGTCATCTTCGGCGTGCTCACCGTCGAGAACATGGAGCAGGCGCTGGAGCGCTCCGAGGACGCCGGCGGCCACAACGTCGGCGAGGAGTCCGCCCACACCGCCGTCGAGATGGCCCGCCTCCTGGAGCGCATCGGCTCGTAGCGAAGGCCGTGT